>CAYYVY010000123.1:0-8660 GCA_964475265.1 uncultured Anaerolineaceae bacterium
TGGATCGGAGGCATCATGATATCATCTTGCGGCAAAGGATGATTAATAGCCATCCTTCGACTTCGCTGCGCTCCGCTCAGGATGAATGTGTCGTCGGGGTCGGATCAGCATTAGAACCAAATAATTCTCTACTCTCCCACTACTTCAATCATCCTGAGCGGAGTGAGCCGTGAAACGGCGAACGTAGTCGAAGGAGCGCTGCGCTCCACCTTTCCTCAGAATGATTGCCGAGGTTGGGCTTTCTCCCCTCGCCCAAATGCTGTAGGATTCGCCTACCCTGAATCGAGGTGCGGCGATGAAGAAATGCCTTCCCCTACTTATCATGCTCTGCATCCTCAGCAGCTGCTCGTTCCCCGGAATGGAAAACCAGGAAACCATCCAACCCCCTGCCCCGGATCGCCCGAGCGAATCCCTCCCCGAAGATTCGCCGGACAAGCGCTGCGGCGACGGCGTCTGTGACGGGCCGGAAACCGCAGCCAACTGCCCGCAGGACTGCGGAGAAGAAACCGGGCCGCCCGCGCAGGAAGGCGTGCTCTGGGTCGAGAACCCCACCAGCGGTTCGAAGCTCGCCGTTTACGTCCTCGCGCCGGCGGATTGGGACGGCGCGCCGCTGCCCACGCTGATCCTCGTCCCCGGCGGGATCGGCGACAGTTCGGATTTCACGGGCGCAGGCCGTTCGGCGCAGGACATGGCCGAGCGGGGTTTCACGGTGGTGATTTTCGATCCCGAGGGACGCGGCGCCAGCGGCGGCGAGGAAGATTTGAACGGCCACGTAGGCCAGGACGGGCTGGCCGAGATCGTGCGCACGGTCGCCGCGCGGCCCGAAGTCGATCCCGAGCGCATCGGCCTGGTTTCCTATTCCTTCGGCGTGACCCTCGCCTCGGGCACGCTCGCCCGCTACCCCGAACTGCCCATCGTGTTCTTCATCGACTGGGAGGGTCCGGCCAACCGCGTTTACACCACGCACGATTGTTCCGCCGACGCACCCGGCATCGGATCGACCAGCGGCATGGCAGCCTGCGAGGACGATGCGTTCTGGAGCGAACGCGAAGCCGAGACGTTCATCGCCGGCGTGCAGGTGCCCTACCAGCGCATTCAGTTCGAAAACGACCATTCCCAGGACACGCCCGAGCACGCCGTGGTGATGGTCAACGCCGCCGTGGAAGGCGATCCACCCTGGGCGCGCCTCGACGCCTTCGCAGCCAACCAGGTTTTCGACCTCTCCCCACTGCCGCCGATGTTCCCCGGTGCAGCGGGCAGTAAATTGAACGAGCTGGTGATCGACTTCGCGCAGGAGTTGTTTGCGCTGTTCGTGCCGTGATCGTCCTTCGACTACACTCGCTGTTGCGCAGCTCGCTCCGCTCAGGATGAATAAATAAGCCGAGGATGGAAGTGAGGGACTCCACCCTCACCCTCTATCAAAAAGAGATGGAATTACTACAGGGGCGGTTCGCGAACCGCCCTTACATAAAAATAGGACGCCTCACCGAGACATTCCTACGCGTCATAATGTAAAAATGTAGGGGCGCACCTATGTGTGCGCCCACTTATCAATGATGTTGAAATCGGGCCGACACACTGGTCGGCCCCTACAGATGATACGCCTGCGGATCTACGTAGGGTTTCGTTAGGTCGTGTCATGCAATGGTTCAAGACAATGACAACAAACGAATATATACGTCAAGTCAAATCGGAAAACTGGGAACCTTTTCCAAAACACCTCTGGCAGCGCAGCTATTGGGAACACGTTATCCGAAACGAGAGCACGTTGGAGGTCGTGCGTCGATATATCGTTCAGGATCCGATGCGCTGGGACTTGGATCGCTATAACGCCAACGCCAGTGGAGCGGATCTACTGGCAAAGAAATTCTGGCAGACACTACAAGCATCCACCCGGCAATCCAGCAAGTAGGGGCGGGATTGAAACCTGCCCCGATAATTGTCTACCTAAAGGATAGAGGCTGGCACGCGCTAGCACCACCGGAACCTAACGCTCCCGCACGGACGACGTGCCGCTCGAATTGATCGATCCCAAATCGGCGCCGCTTTTGTAGAACACATCCGAATCTCCGCTGGCATCGACGTTCAGCAGCCCATCGGTCCACACGTATGCCTCGCTGGCGCCGCTGGCGTTCACGTTTACGGCTTCGGCGTAGAATTCGGCCAGATCGGCATTGCTGCTGCCCGAGGCTTCCACGTCCAAACTGGCGCATGATCCACTCAATTCGACCCGATTCGCGCCGGAGAGATCAAAGCGTGCCTCACCGACGGCGACGTCTCCGTACACCTCGCTTGCACCGGACAGATCCAGACGCAGACCGTCCGCCGATTCAAAACCATATACATACGCGTAACTCGCCCCGCTCAGAACCAGCGAAGTCAGGCTGGGCATACGCACATCGGCTTCTAACTTCGCGCCGTCAAAGTTGTAGTTGTATCCCGGCTTGAGACTCAGCCGCAGCCGGTCACCCGCGAGGGATACATCCAGATACTCGACGACCGCGCTGTCTGCAGTCACGACGACGGAAAAATCAATCCCCTGCTGGATGTCGACCTCGAAAACATGACTGGCCTCCACGCCATCGAAGTCGCTGTACCCGTAGTCGATGACCTCGACCTCGCCGGAGTCTCGAAAGCGTACCCTATCGCCGCCAAAGTCGAATCCACCCACGTAACAGGCACTCAGCCCCAACAAAACGGTAATAACGACGATAATCTGACCACACTTGCGCATTTTCTACCTCCTCATCGGTTTCACATATTTTAATCGCTGCCCATCATGCTATACGCACGCCTCGCCCAAAAGTCTCGTGACCAAGGGAGGATTGGCAAAAAAACATCTGCAGAGGTATGCTATCACAGCAACCGCAAAACAAGGAGGCGGCAAATGACCAAGAAGCGCCTGGGTTACGTGGAGTTGGAATGGACTTGCCCACGGTGCCACAACCGCAATGCGGGCACCAACGAATTCTGCAACGGCTGTGGTGGTCCGATGCCCGAGGACGTCGAGTTCGAACAGCCGCTGGAAGAGAAATTCCTGAAGGATGCCGATAAGATCGCGCGGGCCAAAGCCGGTCCGGACCGGCACTGTCCCTACTGCGAGGCACGCAACCGCGGCGACGCCAAGTTCTGCGGCGGCTGCGGCGGCGATCTTTCGGAGGCGGCCGTGCGCAAGGCCGGCAAGGTCCTCGGCGCCCATCGCAGCGGACCGGCGGGAACGATCCGCTGCCCGTCGTGCAACGCGGAGAATCCCGCCGGCGCGCGCAGCTGCAAATCCTGCGGCGCCAGCCTGGCGGACACGCGCGCTAAAAAGGACGACAAGCCCAAGGCCGAAAGTAAACCCATGTCGCGCGGCCTGGTCATCGGCATGGTCCTCGTCTGCCTGGTCGTTTGCATCGGCCTGATCATGCTCTTCACGCGAACGGAATCCCTGGTCGGGCAAGTGCAAAGCGTAGCATGGACGCGCAGCATCCCCATTCTGGCGTTGGGCGAGGTCGAGGCCGAAGCGTTCTACGATGCCATCCCCGCCGACGCCGAGATCGGAGATTGCCGCCTCGAACTCTACGACACGAGTGACGATCCCGTACCCGGCGCCGAGGAAGTGTGCGGTGAACCTTACACGGTGGACACCGGCAGCGGCATCGGCGAAGTCGTGCAGGACTGCGTTTACGAAGTGTACGAGGACTACTGCAGCTACGCGGTGCTGGATTGGATCGAGGTCGACACGGTCAGCGCCAGCGGCGCAGATCCGAATCCCTACTGGCCGACGTTCGCGCTGCTCGCGGGGCAACAGGAAGGCGACGGCAGCGAAACGTACGAGGTTGTGTTCATCGCCGACGACGAGCGCTACACCTACAGGACGGAAAGCGAGGCTGAATTCGAACGCTACGAGATTGGCAGCACCTGGACGCTGAACGTAAACGCCCTGGGCGCCGTGGTCTCCGTCGAAAACTAACCATGATTTGACTTCGATCCGGTAAGCAGCTAATAACACGGGGTGCACCGAATTTTCTTCGCGGCACCCTTTTTTTGTTCCCGAATTGCAGTGCAGAAGCCCAGGACGAAGAGATTAGCGAGGTAAAACGGACAGCGATTTGCGGCTGCGCCACCAGAGCCACGATACCTGGACCGTCATGCCCAGACTGAACGCAATCCAGCCGACATACAAGCCGGTCACCTCGCCCCATACCACCCCCACAGAGAGGGCCACCGATATGACCAACAAGCCGACCACGACGGCTTCCGTTACGGCGCGAGTTCGTCGTGCGTTGAGCAACACACCTTGAAACCAGCTGACCAGCACGCTGATCGCCGGCAATGGCAGCGTGAACCACAGGGCGTGCACGGCCATTTGCGCCAATTCCTCTTCGAGAGAAGTCAGCTTCTCGAACCAGAACGTCGCAATCGGCGTAAGCACGGTCAGCAGCAGCAATCCGCTCATTATGACCATCAAGCGCAGGGCGAAGCGCGCGAGATACGACGCGGAATCGGGCTTGTCCAGCAGCGCCACGGCCACTTCGTTGTACGCCACACCCGGGCTTCGCAGCAGAAACACAAATCCCGACACAACCGGCCAGGCAGCCAGTGATTCCAAAGCCCGCGGCATGCGGCTCAGCGCGGCGCTCCCGAGGGGCTGAATCAGCAGGAAGAGTAAGGAAGTCATCGCCAGCGGGGCGTAGAAGGCGAGAAACGAGCGTAAATTCAGCGTTTCATCTGCAGGCGGTGCATGCCGGAGCTGATCGCGCAGCACTGGACGCACCCGCAGGCTGATGAAAAGTGCCTCGCTCATCACACCCGCCGACATCGCCAGCCCCGCCAGCGCGATTCCCGAGTAACGCCGCGTGCTCAACCCCAAGGTGACGACCAGCAAATCGGCAGCCAGGCGAACCATCGTACCCACGCCTACGGCGCCCGAATTCCCGCAGCGGATCAGCACGCCTTGTTGAAATCGCCGGTAGGCGATCGATCCCGTCCAGGGCAGCATCAGTTGAAGTCCCACACGCGCCGGTTCCACGATCTCGCCAGGCGCCCCGATCCAACGCACCACCACCAGATCGTAAAGCGACGTGAATGCGAGCAGAACGTGCAGCAAAGTCAGACCGCCCGCCATCCATAAGGTGTACTTGCGTATACGAACGTAGGAATCCCAATCCTTACTCAGTGCAGTCGAGGCCGAAAGCAGCATGATGATCGGCGCCTCGACGATCAACGCCAGGGGATAGACGATGCCGCCCCAGGCTGCGAGGTTGATCTGCGGATGCGCTAAACGAGCGATGGCAGCGCCGATCAATGGCAGCTCAACAGCCATGAGTATCCAACTCAACGCCAGAGGCCACCAGGTGCGAAACACGAACTGAAGCGACATCGCCGCGCTTCGTTCGCTTTGACGGCCGAACAACTTCACGGCGAGGGAGTCGGCGTTGCGGTTGGTGGTGGCGCAGAGGTAGACGTAGACGTGGAAGTTGCTGTCGCTGTCGATGTGCTCGTCGGAGAGGCGCCAGGGGTCGCCGTCGCAGTCGGCGAGGCGGACGAAGATGCGGTCGCAGTCGGTGTAGCCGTGGCGCCGGAGCCCGTGGCGGTGGGCGTCGACGTGTCGTAGGGAACGGTCGCTGTTACGCTTCCGGTCGGAGTCGGTGTACTCGTAGGCGGGGTGACGGTCGCCGTCAGACAAACACGGTTTACCTTGGTCGCCGTCGGTGCCAGGGCGCCGTCCTCGCGGATCGCCAGGGACTCGTTCAGATAGAAACTTGCCAGGCAGTAATCGCCCGCTTCCATCAGCTGCAGCGCATATTCTCTGGCCGCATCGGCATACTTGTAGCAGGCGCCCCAGATCTGCGCCACACAGATTTGACCCAGGTATTCCGTCGCCAGCGCCCAATCCAACCCATAGTAACTGTTGGCGAACATGAAAAAGGCGGCGGAGTTGCGCCAGCTGATCGCCTGATTGTCGAGCGCACCGAACCGCTCAGCGAGGTTGAGATCGTAGATGCCTTGTTCCAGATCGCCGCGATACAATTTTTCCATCCCCCGCGCCCGCAGTGCTGCGGCCATGATCTGATTGACTTCGGCCAAACGATAAGCGGGATCCTGGGCACGTAAGATAAGCAGGTATTTCAAGGTACTGTCCCAATCTTCACGACTGAACGCTTCCTGCGCACTGCCAAAGATACCCTCGAGAGAATCCAAATCCGGCGTGATCGAAGGTGTCGGTGAAACCAGCGGAATTTCCGTCGGAGTCGGCTGGTTCAAGGCCGTCAGAATCCTGCCCAACATGTCACTGGCCCCCTCGTAATCCGGATCCAATTCGAGCACGTACTCGATTCGCTGTCGGGCGAGTTCGTACTGGCCGGCGAGATAATCTTCCACACCGGCGTCAAACTGCTCTTTGCTGACTTGCTCCACATTGGCGAGGCCCGATACTTCGCGCAAGTTCAATCCGGCGGCGTATCCGGCAATCACCGCGGTTCCCAATACGACGATGACGAAGCCCGGAACGGCGACGATCCAGGGCCAGTATCTCTTGACGACGCTTTGTGGTGCATGCGGTTGGACCGGCTGCGTTTCGTCAAGCGACGGACGATGCGCCTGCGTATCCTGTGAACCTATATCGTGAGGACGGGTTTTATCGGTCATATCGCTGCTCGTAAGTCATTAGGGTGTGATTTCAGGCGACGGCCCAAATGCGCTCGTTTCCATAAAAAGCTCGTCACGCAATTCTCGAATCGCATCGGGAACGGCCCGGAGCACCTGCGCGCCATCCGGCCGGGTGAAGAAGCCGACCATCTTCGGTGGCCCGATCACACCGCGATGGATGTCGTCCGATTCCAAGCGGATGGCGGACCAGGCCAATTGGACCATCTGCTCGAGCGAAAGATTGGTACGCACGCCTTTGGAGAGTTCCTGATAAAGCCGCGGCGCTTTCGGAATCAAACTGGGCAGCAGATCCAGGCTGACAAGCCGGTTGAGTACCGCCACGACCACTTGCTGCTGCCGATCCGCACGTCCGAAATCGCCGCCCGCATTCTTGCGCACGCGCGCGTACGCAAGCGCATCCGGGCCGTCCAGATGCTGGGGACCCGGCTCGAGCCAACGTTGATGGCGGTCGATCGGCGAGATTTTAATCCGCTCCTCGACGACGACGTCGATGCCGTCGATCTCGTCGATCATTTTCTCGAAGGTGTGAAAGTCGATGACGGCGTAATAGCCGATGGGAACGCCGATCCATTTCTCGACGGTTTTCATCGCCAAAGCGGGTCCACCCCCGGGAAGCTTGTAACTCTCGCCGAAACGGTAAGCGGTATTGATACGGTTGTATCCGAAACCGGGAATCTCCACCCATAAATCGCGCGGGATGGAGAGCAGACTAGCCTGTTTGGTAATCGGATCGAGGGAGACGAGCATCATCGTGTCGCTGCGTGGCGCGCCCTGCCCCTCGAGCCAGTCACGATAATCCACGCCCATGATTAAAATAGTAACGCGCTCTTTTCCGTCCCACGGGTTAGGCTGCACCGGGATGGAGATCAACGTCGGCGTGCTGCCCGGGTCGGGCGTGTTGTACAGGTCATCTCCGCCGACGGCTTCGAACGGGTCGAGGCCCATACCCGTGTAGCCGGCAGTTAGATCGCGCATCACGTGATACAGGACGACGGCCGCGACGATCGTACTGAGGATAAAGCCAGCCGCCAACAAGCGCACGGCTAGGTTGTAATACGGAAGACGCGCTTCGCGGTTCGAATTCTTCTGTGTCTCGGAATTGTTCGTTTGCACTTGCCGTTGTCTCCGGATGAAACCAACAGGTTTCAGGCTTTTCGTTCAGCTCACATTATACCTGCGGACCCGCTTTTATGATTTCCGGGGGACAATCTGATTCGAACTGCTTGAAGTTGTCCACGAAACGCATGGCAAGCTGCGTGTACTTCTTCATGTACTCTTTCTTACTCGGCCAGGAAGAAGCCGGATCCAACACATCCGAGGGCACGTCCGGGCAGGTTTTCGGCACTTCGAAACCGAAGATGGGATCCTTGGCGTACTCCACCTTCTGCAGCGAACCCTCCAGGGCTGCCGTGAGCATGGCGCGCGTGTATTTGATGCTGATGCGTTTGCCGACGCCGTACGCTCCCCCCACCCAACCGGTATTCAGCAGCCAACAATTCACACCGTAGTGTTCGATTTTGCGCCGCAGCAGTTCCGCGTAGAACGATGGATGGTGGACCATGAAAGGCGCGCCGAAACAGGTACTGAAGGTGATCTGCGGTTCTTCTCCCAGGCCAACCTCCGTTCCCCCGACCTTTGCCGTATAACCAGAAATAAATTGGTAGAGCGCCTGGTCGGGCGTGAGGCGCGCGATCGGCGGCATCACACCGGAGGCGTCGCAGGTGAGGAGAATGATGTTGTTCGGATGGCCCGCCTTCTTCTCCGGCATGGCGTTGTCGATGTATTCCAGCGGATACGAAGCGCGTGTGTTCTCCGTTATTTCATCGTCGTCGAGATCAATGAGACGCGTGACCGGATCGACGATCACATTTTCGAGGATCGTCCCATAACGCTTGGTGCAGGCATAGATCTCGGGTTCGGCGGTCGCAGAGAGACGGATCACCTTGGCGTAGCAGCCGCCTTCGAAGTTGAATATGCCGTTGTCGCTCCAACCATGCTCGTCGTCT
>CAYYVY010000124.1:0-8644 GCA_964475265.1 uncultured Anaerolineaceae bacterium
CGTTCAACATGTTCCAGGCCCCTGCGCGTTGGAACATCGTCTTTGTATTTTCGTTTGCATTACTCGCCGCCATCGGTATCGATCGCTTGAAGAAACCAAGCGGGCGTGCCTTGTACTGGATTCGGCTTGGAACGGCTGGAGCGGGAATCATCGGTTTGGCGGCTGTCGCCGCGGCGGAATTGCTTGGCGGGATCGAAGTGAGTTTCGTGCGCACCTTTATCGTCGCCGGAATCTGGTTCGTCATATCAGGAATTGTGGTTCTACTAAAACCTGAACGCCCGTCGCTGCGCTGGAATTTCTTGGCAGGAAGCATCGTTTTGCTCGATCTTCTCGTTGCCAGCCGCGGCCTGATTCCTTTCGTTTCGTCCTCGATGTATGAAGATCCAGGCGGCATGGTGGCGTCATTGGGCAGCGGTCATCGTGTCTACATGGATGCGGAAGCCGAGTACGAAATCAAATTCGAGTGGACTCACCGCTTCGATACGTACTTGAATAGGGACGATTGGCATCTCGTGCGCAAATATGGATTGCCAAACACGACTCTCCTGGATGGCGTTCCGTCGGCGAACAACTTCGATCCCCTGATGCCTCAGCGCCACGTCATGTGGATGAATGGGCTCGAGAATGTCTCTAGCGTTCACCGGGCCGGTCTGCTCGCACTCATGGACGTGCGTTGGCAAGCTTTTGTCGATCCGTCTGGAGAGAGGTCCGTGAGCTACCGCGAAATTCCCGATCCTCAACGCGTTCGTTGGGTTTCGCGAGCGGTTCTCGCGCCATCACACGTGCATGCCTTCGAGATGGTCATGGACGAGGATTTCGATGCGCAAGAGACCGTGGTTCTTGAGTGGGCTTTCGCTACGGAGGAAACCAGCGCTAAAGGAAGTGCCACAATCGTCGACTCCGAAAATCCCAACGTCGTCACAATCCAATCAAGTGCCCCGGCTGACGGTTGGGTCGTGCTTTCGGACACCTGGTTTCCGGGATGGAAGGCCAGCATCGATGACGTACCCACGGAGATTTACCGGGCGGATTTTCTCTTTCGAGCGGTTCGGGTCCCTGCTGGAGAACATCAGATTCGTTTCGAGTATCAACCGACATCGCTTAGGATCGGTTTTTATCTCAGTCTTCTGGCAATTTGTATCTTGGTCGTTCAGGGATGGCGATGGCTTCGCGAATAAAGCGACATTGGCCGCTGCTGGTTACCTTCATCGTCGCCGGCGCATACATCGTGGGGCGGTTGGCTGTTTACCATTGGAATGTTGTGGCGCTGGCAGAAATTGGAACGCAGTTCTCGGAGGGCGTTCCGGCGGGAACCGAAGGATACGATGGGCAGTTTACCTACTACATCGCAGTCGATCTGAATCCAGCCACGGTCCGCAGCAAACTCGATGTCCCGGCTTATCGTTATCAGCGAATCCTGCTGTCCGTCTTGGCGCATGTCGTTACGGGCGGACACGTCGCTGCAATCCCGTGGGCGCTTTTGGCGATCAATTTGATCGCCCATGTGGCAGGAACCTATGCGGTTATGCTTTACCTGCAAGATTATGGACATCGCATGCGATGCGCGCTGAGCTACGGATTATGGGTAGGCTTGATTTCCGCCGTTGGGTTGCAACTGCACGAGCCCCTCGCCTACGGCCTGGTAAGCGCCGCCTGGTTGGCCCGCAAACGTGGAAAGCTGGTACTGAGCACAGCCCTGATTGGATTGGCACTGTTCGCCAAAGAAACCACCCTGATTTTTTGGTTTGCGCTGCTCCTCTCCGATCTGAGCGGAAAGCGCAGCTGGAAATCTGTTGGCTCCTGGATCGTGGTGGGTGTCCTTTACGCCGGCTGGCAAGTCTGGCTGTGGCGCGTTTTCGGAGCACCGGGAATAGGCAGTGGGGGCGCCAATTCGACGTCGTTCGAATGGATTCCATTGATGGGGCTTTGGCGCATCGGCTTTGTGTCCCTTCCGGCGCTGGCGTTGTTTATCTTCATCTTTGGACCGACGATTTTCGTTCCCGTGATTTGGGGAATCCGAGCTTCTGCGCGGGAATTGTGGCGAAAGCGGATCAACGCAGAGAACGTGAGCCTTTTCATCAACAGCTTATTGATTCTGTTCCTGCCGTTTTCAACGATCCGTGAACCGCTGGGCTTGTTACGTTTTGCGAGCGGTTTCGTGCTCGCGGTCTTGCTCTTCGCGGCTCGCAATAATCTGCACAAACCGTTAAACTATACACTCTTATGGATTCCACTCATCACAGTGCTTCTCAACGGTTGAGAATTTCGTTTGCCAAGCTGGTAGACATGAAAAGGGAATCTGTACTAGAATAATTTCCACGTTCGTAAGGACATATCTGGAGAAGTTGACGAGACGAGTATTCCGTTGTGAGTTGTACTGTAATCTTGCCAGCGAATGGAGAATCCATGACAGACATCCAATCTATTGCCGAAAAAATCATCAAAAACGTTGAAAATGTGATCATTGGCAAGGCTGATGCCATTCGTTTTACGGTTATTGGTCTTCTTTGCAAAGGACACGTCTTGATCGAAGATGTCCCCGGCACGGGGAAAACGATGTTGGCCAAGAGTATCGCCAAATCGACCGGCTGTGCTTTCAGTCGAATTCAATTCACGCCCGATATGCTGCCCAGTGACGTCACCGGTGTATCGATATATAACCAGAAGACGCGCGAATTCGAATTTCGCCCCGGACCGATCTTGAGTCAGATCGTATTGACGGATGAGATCAATCGGGCAACCCCCAAAACGCAAGCTGCGTTGTTGGAGGTGATGGAAGAAGGTCAGGTAACGGTGGACGGTGTGACCCATTACACACCGGAGCCGTTTCTGGTCCTGGCCACGCAGAATCCCATCGAATACGAGGGCACCTTTCCGCTACCGGAAGCGCAGATGGATCGCTTTTTACTGCGCATAAACATCGGCTACCCGGATGGCCACGATGAGATCCGCATGCTGGAGGAACAGCAGATCGTGCATCCGATCGAGAATCTCAAACAAGTCGTATCCGTAAAGGAAATTATCGCAGCACAAAAGGCAGTTCGCGAACAGACGATCTCCGATGATATCAAGCGCTACATCATCGATTTGGTCGACATGACCAGGAGACACAACGAAGTGTATCTGGGAGCCAGCCCGCGCGGCAGCCTGGCCTTATTCCGGACGTCCCAGGCGCTGGCCGCGGTCTTGGGCCGATCCTATGTACTTCCCGATGACATCAAGCGTCTTGCCGTACCAACACTTGCCCACCGTCTCATCGTTGGCTCGACAGCGAGAATCCGTGAAGTCGATGAAAGGCAAATCATCGAAGAGATTCTGAGTCAGGTGAAAGTTCCAGGCGGTGAGATAGATTAATGACAGGGCGTGCTCGAGTTGTTGTTACGCTTTTTGCAATCAGCATATTGGGGGCGTTTGTCACAGGGCGAGATCTTTTTTATAACTTGGTTTACCTCTGGGGGTTTCTCCTTGCAAGTTCATATATTTGGGCGCGATTGTCCTTGCTCGGCGTTCGATTGGAGCGGGAAGCGTTTTCCACACGTGCCCAGGTTGGCCAGTTGTTCACGGAGCGGTTTACGCTGGTGAACGAAAGCCGAATCGCTAAAATTTGGGTCGAAGCGAGGGACAAATCTGATTTGCCCGGATATAAAGTTACCTCAATGGTGGCCGGGTTGGGGAGCCGCGGTTTAGATGACCGCAGTGGTCATCGTGCTTCCACCGTTACAATTAATCTCGGATCACACCATCGCCGGACCTGGATCCAACGTACGGTGTGTACGCAGCGCGGGCGCTACCAAATTGGACCTTTAGAACTTCATTCTGGTGATTTGTTCGGGCTGTTTCCGATGCAAAGGGATGTTCCGGCATCCCAACATCTGCTGGTGCTGCCGATGGTCGTTCCCATCCGAAAATTTGTAACTCCGAGTGGGCGTATTTCAGGCGGAGAGGCGATTCGAAAACGCACGTATCAGGTGACGCCCAACGCTGCATCCGTCCGTGATTATTCGGCTGGAGACAGCCTGAATCGTATCCATTGGCCTTCAACAGTAAAACGCCGGAGGCTGATCGTAAAGGAATTCGAGCTAGATCCACAAGGCGAAGTTTGGCTGCTTCTCGATGCCGATCGAAAATCTCGATACGTGAAGGCGGATCAACTTGCCTCGGAGGATCGAACTGTGCGTATGGCAGAGGAAACGCGTCTGCCGCCTGCTTCGGATGAATATGGCATTGCTATCGCAGCTTCGCTGGGCCTTCATTTTCTAAACCTCGATCGGTCGGTCGGTCTGATTACATACGGCAAGGCCAGGTATGTCATTCAGGCGGATCGTGGAGAGGCGCAGCGGTATCGGATTTTGGAATCCCTGGCCGTTCTCGATGCGGTTGGACTCCACGATCTCGAGGAGATCTTGCGTGTAGAGTATCCTCGTATTTCTCGAGGCTCGACGGTGATCATCATTACCGCTGCAGCGGGACCGGTTGTGATGAGTACGATTCGCAGATTGGCGATCGGTAACCGCCACCCGGTCCTGGTCTTACTTGATGCCAGCTCTTTCGGTGGACCGAAAAGCTCGAGCGCCTTGCCGGCTGCTGCCGGTCGGGAAGGCGTGCCAGTAATTACCGTTCGTTGTGGGGATTCATTGGAAGAGGCGCTAAACCTGTCCTCCCGAAGGAGTTTAAGCCTCACTGCAGTCTAGGACCAACAGACGAAGACAGGATGGAACCTATGCGTCAAAGATTACTTGGTGTGGCAGTATTCTTCTCGGGCATGACCACGCTTGCTATCGAGATATCCGCTTCACGTTTATTGGGCAATGTATTTGGCACCAGCAACATTGTCTGGGCGAACATTATCGGCCTCATATTAATTTATCTCACCGCCGGATATTTTCTCGGCGGTCGATTGGCGGATCGTTCTCCCCATCTTGCGACGTTCTATCGCATCATGGCCTGGGGGGCTTTCGCAGCCGGCCTGGTGCCTATCATCGCCAAACCCGTGCTGCTTCAGGCAGCCAAGGCCGTCGAACAATTGTCCACGGCAGTAATGCTGGGTTCGTTTTTCGTCGTGTTGATTCTCTTCAGCGTCCCCGTGACGCTGTTGGGTTGTGTGTCTCCTTTTGCCATACGACTGGCCATCCGGTCGCCCGAACAGGCTGGAAGCGTATCCGGCAGGATATATGCGATCTCGACCATGGGATCGATTCTAGGCACCTTCCTCCCCGTACTCTGGCTGATTCCCACAATCGGCACGGCGAGGACCTTCCTGGTCTTCAGTCTCATTCTCATCTGCGTGGCCTTGGGAGGATTGTTCATGGAGGATCGCAGAAGCGGCCTGAAATATCTCCTCCTTCCGATTTTGATCCTCGTCTTGTCGTTCTTTACTTTGTCCGGCCCGATCAAGCAAAGTACGGGGCAGGTGTTCGAAACGGAGTCAGCCTACAATTACATTCAAGTCGTAGAACGAGGCGGAGTTCGCTATTTGATGCTGAACGAGGGCCAGGGCATCCACTCTGTCTACGCTCCCGGTGTTGAGGTCACCTATGGGACCTGGGATTACTTCCTGTCGGCGCCTTTTTTTAATTCCCCGCCGGTACATCTTTCGGATGTGAAGCGCCTGGGGATCGTCGGACTGGCCGGGGGAACGATCGCCAAACAATACACCAGAGTGTTCGGTCCGATCCCGATCGACGGGTGGGAAATCGATGCGGAGATCATTCAAGTCGGTCGGGACTGGTTCGACATGACCGAGCCGAATTTGAATGCGATCGTCGCAGACGGCCGCTGGGGTCTTGCGCATAGCCAATACCTATACAGCGTCATCGGCATTGATGCATATCGTTTACCGTACATTCCCTGGCATCTCACCACCCGGGAATTTTTTCTGGAAGTGCATGCGCATCTTTATGAGGATGGAGTCGTGGCGATCAATGTCGGCCGGACTCCGGATGATCGCCGCATTATCGAGGCCTTGGCGGGAACCATCCAATCGGTTTTCCCCTCAGTTTATGTGGTCGATGTGCCGAATACTTTCAACACACTCATCTACGCCACCAAACAGCCGAGTAGCGCCGATAACCTGATCATGAACATCTTTGCTCTGGAAGATCAGCAGGCGCCTGCTGTGTTGCTGGACATCCTGCAGCGGACGGTTGCCCATCTGCAGCCGACGCCCGAATCCGACATTGTCTATAGCGACGATCGTGCTCCGATCGAATTCCTCACCAATTCGATGGCGCTTCGCTTTATTATGGGTGGAGATGTCGATATTCTACGATAGAAGGAGGTAAGCATTTTGTCCTCGAAGGAACGTTTCTGGAAGAAAGCGGCTGAAACCACGCTGTTAATTCTGCTGCCGGTCAATCTCATTCTATCGAGCGTTTTCATCGTGCTCTATAGCGCTGGAATCTGGGTCCCGCTCGAATACCGCATGCCCGGTTTTCCGAAGGACAGCTATGGCTTCGATTTGCAGGATCGATTGTATTGGTCGTCTGTGGATATCGACTTCCTGCTCAGCAACGCAGATATTTCGTATTTCGATTCCTACTATCTTGACGATGGATCACCGATGCACAACGCCCGTGAGTTGAAACACATGCAAGACGTTCAAGTTTTGTTGAATCTAATGAAACGCGTTCTATTGACCGGGTGGATTCTCGTCGTTCTGATCGTCGCGGTTTTCTGGCGCACGGGTCAATCGCAAGAGATACCCCGTGTGTTGTCTCGTGGAGCACGAGCTACACTGATCCTGATCGGCGTGTTGATCTTGGGAATTGTCGTTGCCTTCGGCGTGGTCTTCGTTGGTTTCCATCGTATTTTTTTCGAAGGCGACACCTGGCTTTTCGCCTACTCGGATACGTTCATCCGCTTATATCCAGAAAGGTTCTGGCAAGACTGCTTCATCCTATTGGGTGGGGTCACAATTCTCGAGGCGCTCTTCATATTCGGGGTTGGAAAGTATATAGCGAAGAGAATTCCAGCACAGGCAGGGTGACACGTTTCGTAAACTCGTCGGTTTTTATTAATACGAGGAATTAAAATACAAAGATCGACGTAATTGTCGATCTTTGCTTACTTAAGTTAACTCAGCGTCGCGCGGATCAGCTAGGCGCCAAATTTCTCCAGCCGATTGGCGTGCGCCATCATCAACGGCATCAGCGTCGTAGCGGGGATCGTCCCCAGACCGCCGCGCCCGCATGCTCGCTCTCCGAACGTTTTTTCATCGTCCGGCCTTGCAGTTTCCGGAGCCCACAACAGGGCGGGAACCGGGTGCCACGAGTGTGAACGTAATTTTGCGGGTGTGGAATGATCGCCGGTTACGACGACGACATCCGGATTCAAGTCCAACAATTGCGGCAGAGCGGCGTCCACACTTTCGATGATTTTTACCTTACCGTCGAAGTTGCCATCTTCACCTTTGCTGTCGGTTTTCTTGATGTGAATGAAGAAGAAATCGTAATCGTCCCATTTCTGCGCGGCGACCTGGAATTCCTGCTCGGGTGTTTCCCCTTCAAATTCGATGAGCTCCATTCCGACCAGTTTCGACACGCCGCGATACATCGGGTACACTGCGATACAGCCGGCGCGCAACCCAAAGATTTCAGGGAATTGCGGCAAGCCGGGGTCGGTCGAAAATCCGCGCAGTGTCAATGCGTTGGCTTTGGGCTGGGATTGCAATTTCTGGCGCGCAGCTGCGGTCCATTGATTGAAATACTCGGCGCAGGCCTCGGATTCCTTGTCGAGGGCACGGGCGGGGAGAGGGGCAACACCGATCTGCTGGGGGTCGGTATCGTCGATGTTTGCTGCCAGGCCTTCTCCGGACATCACGGCCGCAAAGCGGTACTCGCGGACGTGGCGTACGTCCATGTCAACACCGTCTAATTTAATTTCCTGCAGTTCTTTCACGATGGGAATCGCCTCGTCCGAGGGAATCCTTCCCGCTCGACGATCGGAGATTTTCCCTTCGGCGTCGACGGTGCAAAAGTTCCCGCGAACCGCCACGTTCCCTTTCGATACTGTCATGCCAATGCCCGTTGCTTCCAGCACGCCGCGCCCAACTTCATACTCGACGGGGTCGTATCCGAACATGCCCAGGTGTGCGGGACCCGATCCGGGCGTAATGCCGGGGCGTACGGGAATCGTCTGACCCAGGGTTCCCTCGGCTGCCATCCGGTCGAGGTTGGGTGTTTGCGCGGCTTCCAGTTCTGTCGGCCCGCCGGGCTGGATGGGCATGCCGCCGAGTCCATCCATGACCAGCAGCACGATCTTTGTTTCATTTTTCCAATGCAATGACCGCATGAGTTTAAAACCGGGCATGTGCATAACCTCCTTATTCATAAGAAAACCCCCGCGCCTTCGCAGGCGGGGGGGTTTGATGTATGTGCCGGATCGGTTACATGATCGCGTTCTGGTCGCCGTCGATGTTGAACAGATGCATGCTGTCCATGTCAAAGACACACTCGACGGTGTCGCCAACCTTGAACGCCGTCCGCGGATCGATCCGTCCGATGAAGTTGTTGTCGCCGGATAAAAAGTGCATGAAGATCTCGTTGCCCATCAGCTCGGTCACTTCCACTTTTGCTTCGACCGGAGAAGCGTAAACGGGCGGGGAGAACGTAGGATCGTGCACGTCGTCCGGGCGGATACCGAAGAT
>CAYYVY010000125.1:0-8329 GCA_964475265.1 uncultured Anaerolineaceae bacterium
TCGTCACGCCTTCGTTTAATCAAGCTCGCTATCTCGAAACCACGATCCAATCTGTGTTGTCTCAGGATTTTCCCAACATCGAGTTCATCGTCATGGATGGTGGCTCGACGGACGGCAGCGTCGAGATCATCAAGAAGTACGCCAAGCGGCTGGCTTATTGGGTGTCCGAACCCGATGAGGGACAGACGGACGCCATCAACAAGGGCTTCGCACGGGCGAAGGGGGAGATCATCGCCTGGCTCAATTCGGACGACGTCTATCGTCCGGGGGCAATAGCGGAAGCCGTGGATTTCATGCAAACTCACCCCGACGTCGGTTTGGTTTACGGGGATGCCGATTACATCGATGAGAACGGTGAGATCATCGGTTGGTTCCCGGCTGCAGAGACGGATTACAAGCGCCTGCGTCGCGGCTACGTCCACATCCCCCAACAAGCTGCCTTCTTCCGCGCCAGCGTTTGGCGCATGGTGGGGCCTCTCGATCCGAGCTTCTACTTCGCCATGGACTACGACTTGTGGGTGCGCATCGCCGGCGTTTCTCCGATCCGCTACCTGCCTCGCACGTGGGCCGCATTCCGGCTGCACGGCGATGCGAAATCACTCGCTTCCGCGGATCGATGTTGGCCGGAAATGATAAAGGTACATCAGCGCTTTGGGGGGAGCAAACTCTCGCTGATTTACTTCAAATACATCCTGAGACGCATTCTCGAACCCATTCTGCCGTTGAAACTGCACGCACGCCTGTGGCTGCAGCATTGGGCGTTGATGCGCAACCACGAGCGCAATACCAAGTAATGTTTCCTTGATCTACCCAATGCCAGCTTACGCTTTAGCCGACTCCGAGTGCTTAAGCACGACAGGCGCACGCTGCTCGCCGTGAGTGGGCTGAATGTAAACCTTTGTGACTTATCCTGACGAATCCTTACTCGGATGGAGCCTGGCGGAACGAATTTTCGATACGTTTCCTCGTCGATGATCTCGCTCGAGGCATGCTGTCGCCTCGAAGGTTCTCCCGTGTGGTCGCATGTGTTACAATCCAGCGTTGCGCGTTCACCTTCCAGAAATGCTTGGTACCGGTAAATTTGTCGGAAATTAATGGGTATTTCCTGCGAGGGAATGCGATAATACCAATGACGGAATGAGGCATGAATGACGGAAAATTCTAGTGTACAGAACGTAAAGATCGAACTCATCGAACCATACGGCGGAGAACTCGTCAATCTCCGCTTGCCGCCTGAGGAACTGGCGGAACGAAAGGCATACACTTCCAAGCTGCCTTCGATCCAGGTATCGTCGCGAATTGCCTGCGATCTGGAATTACTTGCCGTTGGCGCTTTCTCACCTCTGGATCGTTTCATGGGAGCCGAAGATCATCGACGTGTCGTAAATGAGATGCGCTTGTCCAGCGGACATCTTTTCCCGATTCCCATCACGCTGCCCGTCGAACCGGGGGACGAGATCAAACTCGATAGTGACATCGCACTGCGCGACGCGAAAAATAATTTACTCGCCGTGATGACGATCGAAGAGATTTACGAGTGGGATCACAATGAGGTTGCCCAGAAGGTTTTCCGCACACAGGATTTACGCCATCCGTTGGTTACCGAAATGCACCGTTGGGGCAAACTCAACCTTTCCGGAAAGCTGCAAGTTCTGCAAACACCACCGCATTTCGACTACCAGGAACTGCGTATGACCCCGCAGGAAACCCGGGAGCGTTTAAGGGAGTATGGCCGCGCCAATGTCGTCGCTTTCCAAACTCGCAATCCGCTGCACCGGGTGCACGAGGAATTGACAAAACGCGCCACGCAAGAAGTCGATGGCGTGCTTCTGCTCCATCCCGTTGTGGGCATGACCAAGCCCGGTGATGTGGATCATTTCACGCGCGTGCGTACGTACAAAGCGCTCGCCTCGCGTTACTACGATCAGGATCGCATCCTGCTGGCGCTTCTGCCTCTGGCGATGCGCCTGGCCGGTCCGCGTGAGGCGCTCTGGCATGCCCTGATCCGTCGAAATTACGGCGCCAACCACATCATCATCGGCCGCGATCACGCCGGTCCGGGGAACGATTCTCAGGGCAACCCGATCTATGGACGGTACGAGGCCCAGGAATTGGTGTCCGAGCACGGCGATGAACTCGGTGTGAAGATGCTTCCTTTTCGAAGCCTGGTCTATCTCCCGGATGAAGATCGATACGAAGAGGTCAGCAAAGTCCCGCAGGGCGCACAGACCGCTTCGATTTCAGGAACGCAAGTGCGTGAGGAGTATCTCAACAACGGTGTCGAACTGCCGCAGTGGTTCACACGTCCCGAGGTGGCGGAAATCCTCGCCGAGAGCTATCCGCCGCGGCACCGCCAGGGCGTTTGCATCTGGTTCACCGGCCTGAGCGGCGCCGGAAAATCGACCATCGCCTCTGTGTTGACCGTGCTGCTGCAGGAACATGGGCGGCACATCACCGTACTCGACGGTGACGTCGTGCGCACGAACCTTTCCAAGGGCTTGGGTTTCAGCAAAGACGACCGCGACATCAACATCCGCCGTATCGGCTTCGTCGCTGCCGAAATCGTACGCCACGGTGGGATCGCCGTGTGCGCCGCAGTGAGTCCGTACCGGGCGACACGCAACGACGTGCGCAACATGGTCGGAAGGGATCATTACGTCGAGGTGTTCGTCAATACCCCGCTGGAAGTGTGCGAGCGGCGCGATGTAAAAGGATTGTATGCCAAAGCACGCAGGGGTGAAATCAAGGGCTTCACCGGCATCGACGATCCCTACGAAGCCCCCAATCATCCCGAAATTGCCCTGGATACCGTGAACAACACGCCGGAGGAAAACGCCCGTTTGATTCTGGAATATCTTCAGGACAAGGGATTCGTCAGGGGTGGGAAGGCGCAGGAGAAATCCTAGCGCTGACAAGAAGTCCCGCACCGGCCGCTTCAGCCGGGCAAGAATCAGCAGCGCCGGACCGGAGTCGGTATGGCGGAGGGGCGCATTCGAGTGTTGTATCTCTCCTCATAGGTTGAGAATTGTGGAGTACTCACCTACCGCGATCGCGGACGTCGTCCGCATAAAGCTTAAGCTCTTTGAAGACGAACGCGGCTTTTTCTTCGAGAGCTACCAGTCCTGTTTGTTCGAGCAGATGGGACTCCCCTTGAATTTCGTCCAGGACAACCACGTGGGGTCGAAACGCGGCGTGCTGCGCGGCATGCACTACCAGATTCAAAACGCACAGGGCAAACTCGTGCGCGTCGTCGTCGGCGAGGTGTTCGACGTGGCGGTCGATCTGCGTAGAAGTTCGCCGACTTTCGGCCGTTGGGTTGGGGTCACACTCTCGGCTGATTCGAAAGAACAGCTCTGGATTCCACCCGGGTTCGCTCACGGCTATTACGCGTCATCCGAGCGGGCGGAGGTGTTATACAAAGTGACCGATTTCTATGCGCCCGATTGGGAACGGACGTTGCTGTGGAACGATCCTGATTTGGCGATTACTTGGCCTATTCCGGCTGGAACAACTCCGACCCTTTCGGACAAGGACGCTCAAGGAGATCCTTTTACGCGAGCCGAATGCTACGAGTGAGAGCGTATTCATGCAGGAGCATATGAGAGATCTGCGAGAGAAGCGGGAACGATGAAGAACGTTCTGATTACTGGGGGTGCAGGGTTTATCGGCTCGAACTTCATTCGTTACTTGCTGCGTGAAGAGACAGGGGTGAAGATCGTCAACCTCGATAAACTGACCTATGCCGGCAGCCAGGAAAATTTAACTCATCTCGAAGACCCCCACCGCCATCATTTCGTGCAGGGCGACATCTGCGATCAAACTCTCGTGGAAAATCTGATGCGTGAGCATGCGGTCGATACGATCGTGCACTTCGCGGCCGAGTCCCACGTGGATCGCTCCATCGCCGGCCCGGCGGCGTTTATTCAGACGAATGTCGTCGGGACGTTCTCGCTTTTGGAAGCGGCACGTAAAATCTGGGTCGATGAAAAGAACATTTCTCTGGACGAGGCTCGCTTTCACCACATTTCTACCGACGAAGTATACGGCTCGCTCGGCCCACAGGAGCCGGCTTTCGCCGAAACCACTGCGTATGCACCGAGCTCGCCCTACGCGGCATCCAAGGCCGCCAGCGACTACCTGGTGCGTGCGCATGCACACACCTACGGTTTGCCGGTCACGATCTCGAACTGCTCCAACAATTACGGGCCATATCAATTCCCCGAAAAATTGATTCCGTTGATGATCTCCAACGCTTTGGCCGGGAAAGCACTGCCGCTCTATGGCGACGGGCAGCAAATTCGCGACTGGCTTTACGTCGAGGATCACTGCGCAGCGATCTCTCTCATCCTGCGCAGCGGCCGCCCGGGGGAGACGTATAATATCGGTGGCAATAACCAGCCGACCAATCTCGATGTCGTGCGCCAGCTGTGCGCCGTCCTCGACGAACTGGCGCCTGATTCGGGAGTCCCGTACGATTCCCTGATCACCTTCGTCGGCGATCGCCCGGGGCACGACCGGCGCTACGCCATGGACATCCGCAAGATCGAAGCGGAATTGGGCTGGCACCCGCAAGTGGATCTCGAAACCGGTTTGCGTAAAACGGTAGCGTGGTACCTGGCAAACACGCATTGGGTCGTTGCGATCCGCAGCGGTGACGACTATCAGCGCTGGATCGAAGAGAACTATGAGCGACGGGGGGAGGCAACGTGAAAGGTATACTTCTGGCCGGGGGACGCGGCACACGCCTGCACCCGATCACGATCAGCACCAGCAAGCAGCTGCTGCCGGTGTACGATAAACCCATGATTTATTACCCGCTTTCGATGTTGATGCTGGCCGGTATTCGCCAGATCCTGGTGATCGCCATGCCGCATCAGCGCCATCTCTTTCAAGACCTGTTGGGAGACGGCGCGCAGTGGGGCCTGGAGTTCACCTATGCGGAGCAAGCGGAACCGCGCGGCCTGGCGGATGCCTTCCTCGTAGGGCGTGATTTCATCGCCGGCGAGAAAGTGTGTCTGATCCTGGGGGATAATATCTTCTTCGGACACAACCTGCCTGAAACGCTGCAGCGTACGGCCAGGCTTGATTCCGGCGCGGTGATATTCGCCTACGAGGTGCGCGATCCACAGCGCTATGGGGTGGTCGAATTCGACGAGCGCGGCCACGCCACGAGCATCGAGGAAAAACCGGCCAAACCGCGCTCCAGGTACGCCGTGCCGGGCATATATTTCTACGACGAACGCGTCGCCGCATTCGCCTCGCAGCTGACCCCGTCGGCCCGCGGAGAACTCGAGATCACCGATCTGAACAAGATGTACATGGAATTGGATGAACTGCGCGTGGAAATGATGGGGCGCGGCGTGGCCTGGTTGGATGCGGGCACGCACGCTTCCTTGCTGCAGGCGGCCACCTTCGTGCAGACCCTGGAGGAACGGACGGGAATGATGATTTCCTGTCCGGAAGAGATCGCTTATCGCATGGGATTTATCAATCAGGATCAGCTGCGCGCCCTGGCGGAGACGATGGCTCAAAATGCCTACGGTCAATATCTGCTCGAGTTGATTGATCGGGGGGGGCAAGTAAAACATTGATGCGAATTTTATTATTCGGCAAGAATGGGCAAGTGGGTTGGGAGCTGCAGCGTACATTGCCAGCGTTTGGGGATGTAATTGCAGTTGACCTGCCCGAGATCGATTTTAACGATCTCAAAGGGTTACGAGATTTCACGCTCGAGACAAAGCCCGATCTGATCGTCAATGCCGCAGCCTACACAGCAGTAGATAAGGCTGAATCCGAACCCGAGATCGCCATGCGAGTGAATGGTGAGGCGCCGGGTGTGCTGGCTGAGGTCGCCAGGAAGCTGAATGTGGGGTTGATTCATTACTCCACCGACTATGTCTTCGATGGTACAAAGGGTGAACCTTACACGGAGGAGGATGAACCTAATCCGATCAATGTATACGGGAAGACCAAGTGGGCGGGAGATCTGGCGATCCAATCGTCGGGTTGCGCCTATATCATCCTGCGAACAAGCTGGGTGTATGGGGCGAGGGGGAAAAATTTCTTCCTGACGATACTACGGTTGGCGCGGGAAAAGGAAGAGATTCGTGTGGTGGACGATCAAATCGGCTGCCCCACGTGGTGTCACTCGATTGCAGAAGCGACGACGAAAATTCTGGATTATTTTCAGGTTAAAGCGGGTAATTTCGATATGGTATCTTTCAAGGATGTGTCCGGCCTCTATAATTATTGCTCGAGTGGTGAGGTCAGCTGGTTTGGATTTGCGGAAGCGATCTTGGCACTCGATGGAAAATTCGATCAGCGAAAAATACCAACGTTGATTCCGATAGAGTCTGAACAATATCCAACGGATGCAATACGGCCAATATATTCTGTACTTGAAACAAGGAAAGTCATTCATCGATTTCAAATTGATGAAACAAGCTGGAGACTTCAATTGGATCATTGCTGGCAGAGGATGAATTCGAATGACTCGGAGAATGTATTGTGACCACGGAGTTTATCGAACCGACCTATGATTCGAGTAAGCCACGCCGATTAATCATAGATGAATTTAAAGAGCTAATTCAGTATAGAGATTTGATCCGAAATCTTGTCCGCCGCAATGTAACTTCCCGATACAAACGATCTGTGTTGGGAATTCTGTGGACGCTGCTTGATCCGCTTTTTACTATGCTTGTCATGGCATTTGTGTTCAGTGCACTCTTTGAAAACGCTTTGCCCCGATTTTCATTATTTTTGTTAACAGGCATCGTTATCTGGAATTTTATTACCCAATCGAGCACTCAGGCGATTGCAGAACTGATGTATGGTGGTTCACTCATGAATCAGGTGTATATGCCCAGGTCTGTGTACGCCATAGCCGCTATCGGTACCGGCCTCGCGAATCTGGGTTTTGCCATGATCCCATTGGTGCTGCTTATCTTTATTACACGCGCCCCGATTTCTTGGGCGCTGCTCTTTTTACCGGTTTCGGTTTTCATTGTATCAATTTTCACGTTGGGGTTTGGGCTCATCATGTCGGCTTTTAGCGTTTTTTTTGCAGATGTGCTCAACATTCACAGAATTCTCATGCAATTGCTCATGTGGCTTTCGGGCATATTCTACTCGCTGGAATTCATGCCCGAAAGGATTCAGGCAGTGGTTGGTTTAGTTCCAACTTACTATATGGTTGACATCTTCCGGGCACCGATTTATGCGGGTGAATTGCCCTCGCCGTTTTCAATTTTGTATGCCTCGGGAGTGGCAATTGTAGTATTCATTGCTGGATTATGGATCTTTATGAGGGTATCAGATGCGATTGCCTACCGAATATAAGGGTTCTGTAGAATTGGAAGAGACCAAGGATATGGACTTTCCAGTGATAACTCTTGAGGGTGTTTCTGTGCACTACCGTTTTGTTACTGATCGTCCTACATCCATAAAGGAGTTCGCTATTCGTTTGATCAAGAAGGACATCGAGCGCCATACCGTGAACGCTCTCGAGGATGTTTCCATAGTTATTAGGAAAGGCGAGGTTTTCGGCATCGTTGGACGTAACGGGGCAGGCAAGACTACATTATTGAAAATTATTGCTAGGATCATCCGTCCTACGAAAGGCCGGGTGTGTGTATGGGGCCGCGTCACATCCCTTCTCGGTGTTGGAGCTGGGTTCAGTCACGAGCTAACTGGGCGTGAGAATATATTTCTATACTCGGCATTACTCGGACGATCCCAGGAACGTACGCTGGAGCTCATCGATGAGATCATCGAGTTCGCTGAGTTGCGCGAATTCATCGACGCTCCCATGAGAACCTATTCAACGGGCATGGTCGGACGGCTGGGTTTTGCCGTAGCGATGGCAGAGACCCCCGATATATTGCTCGTGGATGAGGTGCTTGCTGTGGGTGATGTTGCATTTCAAGAGAAATGTCAAGAGCGGTTTCATGAGATCCAAATGGATGGAACTACGATCATCATCGTGAGCCACTCCATGACGGCTATTAAGGAGTTATGCGATAGGGTTTTATACCTGGCTGAGGGAAAGGTTGTTTGTGTTGATACTGCTTCTCGTGTAGTGGAATCCTATCACTCATCTAATGTGGCTCAATATATCTAGAGTACTCATATCAGTTGATTAGAAACTAGATATAGAATGGGCTGATATATATTTATACAAAGCTATAAAAGTCGGTTCGCGCATCTATCAGGATATTACCCAATGAAAAGAGCGCTAATAACAGGAATTGCCGGTCAAGATGGATCTTATTTGGCTGAGTTTCTCCTTAACCATGGATACCAAGTTTTTGGAATCGACCAGGAGAGGATA
>CAYYVY010000126.1:0-8305 GCA_964475265.1 uncultured Anaerolineaceae bacterium
GTAGCCCCAGTTGTTGCACATCTCTGAATGAACCATGTACTGGCTGATGGCGGTCAGTTCATCCGCCAGAAGCTCGTTTAAATTCTTGATAATTTTCGGATCGCCCTTCATGATCTCCCTCCATAATTGTTTGTCGTTTGATTGCGATACAGCTTAATTATATGGCCTGTATTGCCAATCGCATAGAGTACATCCAACTTCCTGCGAATGATCAAAGTCACTACCAGCATCGAATTGTCGCTATACGATTAGAAGCGTATTTCATCCCAGAAACCGTTCCTTTCATTCTCAACAGTCGGTTCGATCTGCGATATGATTAACATACGAACAAATCGTTCAAAACCCGAATGTTCACACCAAAATCGGGAGGATCGAGATGCCCAAAATTTCGCACGTGATCAAGCGCAGCGGTGCGATCGTCCCTTTTAACCCCGACCGGATCACCAACGCCATCTATCGCGCCGCTGTGGCCGTGGGGGGACGCGATCGAGAACGAGCCGAGGAACTCGCGCAGCAGGTCGTCAAGCAGCTGGAAGATCAATGTCCTGAAGGACATCATCCCCACATCGAAGAAATCCAGGACGTCGTCGAAAAAGTCCTCATCGAAAATGGCCACGCCAAAGTAGCCAAGAACTACATCATTTATCGTTTAGAGCGCGCCCGCAGTCGTGATTCCGGCGAGCAAATCAGCCGGCCTTCGGGAAACATCCCCTGGGCGAAGTTATGGCAATCATTGGATTGGGCGGTGTCTCACAACGTGCACACGATCGAAGCGCTCAACGAACGCATTCACAAAAACGAGTTCGCACAAATCGTCAGCGAATCCGAAGCCGCATATGAAGGAGACGTCGACATCGCCGCCGAAATGATCGCCGCTCGCCGTGATGATCTAAAAATGGTTTTGATCAGCGGCCCGTCCTCTTCAGGCAAGACGACGACAACACAGAAGATCGAGCAGCGCTTGAAGCGCATGGGCATGAAATTCGCTTCCCTCAACGTGGATAATTATTTCTTCGATCTCGAAATGCATCCGAAAGATGAATTCGGAGATTATGACTTTGAAACACCCCAGGCACTCGACCTGTCGTTAATCAACGATCATTTCAAACGCATCACCCAGGGCGAGGAAGTACGCATTCCCTTCTACGATTTTAAAACCGGAAAACGCTTCCTCGATCGTACACCGTTCAAATTACAACCGGGCGAAATTCTACTCATCGATAGCCTCCACGGTCTGTACCCCGAGATGACCGAAAAAATCCCCCCTGAGATCAAGATGAAACTCTACATCGAGCCGCTGCTGCAGATGAAAACCCCGCAGGGTAAATACATCCGCTGGACCGACCTGCGACTGATTCGCAGGATGCTGCGCGACGCGGTACATCGTGCCTACAATCCCCAGCAGACTCTCGAACACTGGCATTACGTACGCGCCAGCGAACTGCGCAACATCATCCCTTACATCAACACCGCCGATCATATCCTCAACAGCGGCATGCCCTACGAGATCGCACTCTATCGGCCGAAAATGCTGGAACATTTCCTGGAGTGGCGCCAACTTTACAAAGACGACCCCCTGCGGGAGGATGCTCATATGCGCGCCGAACGAGTTTGCTATTTCCTCAAAGCCGTGGAACCGATCGAAGAAGACTCCGCCGTGCCGAAGGAATCCGTTTTGCGCGAATTCATCGGCGGCAGCGTCTATTAAACTCCAAGAACGACGGGGGGTTTATTGCGTGATATGATGAATTGAGGAAGGAAAGAATCCCGTCAACGATCGAGAATCCGGGTGCATGCCATGCCGAATAGTGATTTGATACTCTGCCTTGCAAAAGTCCTCGTCGCCGCCGCCTGGGCCGACGAAGAAGTCTCCCACGACGAAATCAATGCATTGAAAGACCTGCTCTTCCACTTGCCCGGTCTTTCGGCCAGAGATTGGGCTGAACTGGAAATTTACATCGATTCACCGATCGATCCGTCGGAGAGAACGCGCTTGCTTCAAGATCTGCAGGCGGCGATCAGAACGCGCCAGGAAAAAACGCTCGCCTCTGAAACGTTGGAACAACTGATCCAGGCCGACGGTTCCGTCACGCCCGATGAGCGCGCCATAGCAGATGAAATTCAATCTGCGATCGATTCGATCAACACCAACATCTTCAGCCGCATGGGAAAGATGATTCGCTCGTCGGTGACAAAACGTTCGCAAACCGTCGCCGGAACCGCCAATCGGGAGCAGTATTTAGAAGACTTCATCCACAACCGCATCTACTACAAGCTGAAACGAAAATTAGGTGAGGACGAGGCGGAAATCCAGCTTACCGACGATGAATTTCGAAAACTTGCTCTGGCCAGCGGGCTGCTTTCGCGCGTTGCCTTTGTAGATAAAAACGTCACGACGGAAGAAAAGACCTCCATCGTAGAAATCTTGCGCAGCGGCTGGGATCTCAGGCGGGAAACGGCTGTGCTGGTTGCCGAAACTGCTCTCAGCGCCTTTGAAGAAGGCTTGGACTACTACCGCCTCTCTCGAGAATTTTTCATTGCAACGGAAGAAAAGGAACGCTTCAATTTTCTGCGTGCGCTCTTTCGAGTGGCGGCCTCCGACGGCGATCTATCCCACGAGGAAGCCGAGGAAATCCGCAAGATCGCACAGGTCCTCAAACTTACCCACAAGCAGTACATCGACGCCAAATTAGCGGCGCGCCCCTAAGCAACGGCGTCGATTCCCCAAACAAAGCAAATCGAGATCGTCAACAAGACGGAAACGAACATCCCGAAGACGAAGGGGTGTTTCAAGAGTCCTGCATATACGCTTGTAAGGATTTATTTGGAATAGCCCGCCCGATGTAAGTGCTCGGCGGCGGCAGCCGTGATCGGGATCGTGACTTGCACGCGCGTCCCCTTACCTTTGGCGCTGTCGATGTGCAGCAACCCATTGACCAGTTCAGCCCGTTCACGCAGGTTGATCATTCCCAGAGAGCTGCGTTGATTGTAATTTTCCTCTACGGCGGCCACGTCGAAGCCCACACCGTCGTCCTTGATCTCCAGATACAACATATCGCCCTTGCGCTTCAAACGAACGTAGATGTGGTCGGCCTGGGCGTGCTTGCGGGCGTTGTTCACCGCTTCATCAACGATGAAGAAGATCACACCCTGCTTCCCCACCTCGATATTCTCGGCAACGCCCTCATCCGCTTCAACGATCACATTCTGGTTGTGGGCTTCATGTACCTTTTCCGCCAGCTGGCGGATGGCGGGTACCAATCCTTCCGACTCCAACGCCAGAGGCCGTAACGTAAAGAGCATCTGGCGGATTTCCTTGGTCGTTCGTCGCGCCAATTCCTCGATCTTGAAGAGTTCTTCGGCGGCCGAATCGGGATCTCGGGAAAGAAGACGACGGGCAAAATTAACGCGCATGGCGATGGCGCCGATGGACTGCGTGGGTCCATCGTGCAGGTCGCGCGCCAATTTCTTCTGCGCCTCTTCCTGGATTTCCATGATGCGTTCTTTCTCCTGCTCGAGCTCGCGGTAGAGCTGTGCGTTCTGCAAAGCCACCATGGCCTGATTGGCGACTGCGGCGATGATCTCCAATCGATCCGGCGCGAAATAATCCGCAAGGGGATGCGCGATCAACAGCAAACCATACGCTTCGATTCCGACGATCAAGGGCATACAAACCGCGACCTTACAAGAGCGCAAGCCCACCAGACGCTGCAGCTCAGGATCGCTGCTGGGATTGGAAGTCATGCGCGGGGACCCGCTCGATAAGGACTCCTCAAGAATTCCTTGTTCAGCCGAAAATGTGACCCGCATGTCCGCGTGCGTCAGGCCGCGCGCCACAGCGATATAGAGCGCATTGTCCGTAAAAAGTAGTAAGGCGCCGACGATCTTGCTCGCCGGCAAGCCAGGTTCGTCGAGGACGCCGTAGGTTAGATCAAGAGTCATCTCCAGGACGCGCTCGTAATTCAATGTAGCGCTCAACGACGTCGTCATGCTCAACAGCGAACGCAGCTGCTGCAGCTGCCGCTGCAGCATGTGCTCGCGGTCGGAAACCGACATCTTGGGCGTTTTCTCATCTTTTGGGCGGTCCCGGCCTCCGAAGAGATCGTTCAGAAAAGCGACGACCGGTAAGACGGCCAATAGCGAGGACGCGTCCATGTGCTGCCCGAGAATGGATGATAACTCGGTGATGATCGTTTGTAGCGATTGATGCCAATCAAGCATTTATCATTTCTCCGGGCATTACTGGCGCAATACTCGTCCGTCAATCGACCGCACTCGGACGTGGAATTGACGGTTTACAACAATTCACGGATCTTACTGCAATGTATTGCTTTCTCTATCTTACAAGTATGCACCAAGTGGTCCGCATACCGTGTTTACAATCAACCTACAAACATGACTTCCGTGCTGTGCGAATCGATTTGGAAGGCGTAAGCCGCTTACCCGCCAGATCCTACCGAGGAGACGTAGACGCGATTCGTCAGTTCACGTTTGAGTGTGTGGATTTCTCCCGTGCCAATAACCCGTACCTCGATCATATCGGAAAGCGGCAATCGCCCAATGACTTCCACCAAAGCGCCCAGTTGCAGACCGATCTTATGTAAATAGCGCAGCGCTGCCGGGTCATCATCCAGAACGCGGGAGATGCAGACCTGCGGCCCGACCTTGAGTTCGGTCAACAGAGTCTCATCGAGTTGCGGTAGATTCCCCTCGAGATCCGGGATAGGCGAACCATGAGGGTCAAGTTTCGGGTCACCCAACTTGGCCGCGATGCGCTTTTCGAGGTTCTCCGAAATCACGTGCTCCAATCGATCGGCTTCGGAATCCACCTCGTCCCACGAAAAACCGAGCGCGTTGGTTAAATACAGTTCGAGAAGTCGATGGTGCCGAATGACCTCCAAAGCAATCTTCTCGCCGGCCAGCGTAAGCCGGACGCCGCGGTAGCGTTCGTAATGAATCAACTGCGGATCCCACGTCGAAAGCTTCTTCAGCATGCCTGTGGCAGAGGCCCGGGTGACCTTCATTTTGTCCGCCAAGGCGGACGTACTCACCCGCTCGTTGCCTTCTTCGCGCTGGATCTCGTAGATCGCCTTTAGGTAGTCCTCCACGGCGGAGGAAAGCGGCTTCATCGAAATTTCCTCTATTTTATTCGTCCTCCAGGCTGCATTGTACTGGCGCATTCCAACCCCGTCAACGCGGCCATTGTCAGCTTGCCAAGGGCCGGGAGGGATCACCACACACTGCATCCCAACGAGTTAGTTCAGGAAGAGCTGAACCAGAACAATTACAGCAAGGATGTTGAATATTCAAATATATGAGGGTGGATAAGGCGTGGACAATCAAGACCCCGCATCAGCCTCACGGGCGTCCTGTGCAAGCAGATGCAGTCCGATGAGACTGAGCAGCAAAACGAGCAATCCCGCCAACTGCATGCTGCGCAGGCCGGCGAAGACGACTTCACTGTCTCCCCGGAACGCTTCCAGGAACACCCGACTCGCGGCGGATAATGCAGAGAAGGTCAGGATAAGAAAACCCGGAAAAACGGACGCGGATCTAAGCCGGCTGACGATCCAGAACACCAGCAAAGCGGCAATTATTTCGTACACCTGGGACGGATGCCGCTCGGCGCCCCACAATTGCAGTGACCAGGGCAGCGAGGCCGGCGCGCCGTAAGCATCGCCAGCGGCGAGATGGGACAAACCGGTGAAAATCGAAAACAACGCCAGGCCGGGCGTAAGCGCATCGAGCGTGGGCCACAACGGCAAATCCTTGCGTTGGGCGTAGATCAGCGCAGCGATCGAACCGACGAGCAAACCGTCTCCCAGAGTCAAGGCGCTGGTGTTGAGCGAGAAAATATCCAGAAGTGTATCCCCATACGCCTCGATATGCCGCAGGACGTATGCCAGACGTGCGCCTGCGATACCGCCAATCAAGCCGATAAACACGAGATTGTTGAGCGTGTTGGCGGAGAGATTCCGGCGGGCAGCTTCTCGGTCGATGGTCAAAGTGGACAGCCATATACCTGCGATGAGCAAGAGTCCCGGCAATGGTACGGCAATAGGACCCAGGTTCAATATCGGAAGCATTACGGCGCCTCCTCGAGCAAATCTCTCACCATACTTCGAAGCGTGGCTTCGTTCAACGGTCCTCCGATGGTCACCTGGCGGATGACACCCTGCGCATCGACGAAAAAAGTGCTCGGCAAGGCACGCATCCCATACGCCCTTGCAACTTCGCCGCTCCGGTCGAAGGCGATGGGAAACGTCAAGCCGAATGTCGTGGCGAAAAAGATCGCTTGTGCTTCTGAATCTTGGAAGGTCGTATTTACCCCGAGCACGACCAAACCCTGGGCGGCGAAATCCTCGTAAAGCGCCTGGAACGCAGGCATCTCCGCGCGACATGGTGGGCACCAGGAGGCCCACAAATTGACCACGACGACCTGGCCGCGAAACGCAGAAAGCGTCACGGCACCTCCGTCGAGGGTGTCGAGAGTGAAATCCGGCGCCAGAAAACCTTCCTGCGGGCTTGCTATCTCCGCGCTCGAAACATCTGCTCCAGGAATCACCGATGCGGCGGTCCACGCCGTCCCCAGCAGCATTATAAAGGCCGTAAAAGCCGCCCAACGCTTTCGGTCCCGCATGAGCGGCATGATGCGCTGCAACATGGAATACTTCCGTACGCTCCCCATCAATATCTATCCTTGCTGGTTATCTGTGTCTGTCTGCGTCGAAAACGGATCAAGGCGCTTCCAAACCATGCTGCGCCAATAAATCTCGATCCGCCATCAACGATTGGGTCGAACCGTCGAAGACGATCTCCCCCTCGTCGATCACCACGGTGCGCTCGAACAACTCGGCCACCATGGGGATATCGTGCGTGGAGACGAGCATGGTTTGCGGCAGCTGACGCAGCAATTGAATCAGACTGCGGCGGGCGCGCGGGTCCAGCCCTGCCGTCGGCTCATCGAGCACCAAGATCTCCGGATCCATCGAAAGAACGCTCGCGATGGACACGCGCTTCTTCTCGCCGCCGCTGAGATGGTGACAAACCCGGTGGCTGTAATCACGTAATTCCACCGCCTCAAGCGCACGCTGCACCCGCGCACGCACATCGTCTTCGGGCAATCCCATGTAGAGCGGTCCAAACGCCACGTCGTCGAACACCGTTGGTGAAAATAGCTGATCGTCCGGATCTTGAAAAACCAACCCCACGGATGCGCGTATTTCGCCAAGCGTTTTTTCTTCAACGAGCTTACCACAGACACGGACCTCTCCCCGATCCTTGAGGATGCCGTTGAGATGCAGCATGAGCGTCGATTTGCCCGCGCCGTTGGGACCGACGAGAGCAACCTTTTCACCGGGCGCGATGTAGAAGCTCACGCCGCGCAACGCAGCGCGTCCATCCGGGTAAGTGAAATGCAGATCGCGTACTTCTATCGTGTGGTGCATGCCTCAAACCATCCAATCTACGCTCAACGGGACGGTCAGCAGCAAACCGACCACCACAAGCGAGATCCAATCCCTGGGGTGCATCTGAAAACGGGTAAGAGAGCGCATTTGCCCATCATAACCTCGGGAAAGCATGGCTGCGTAGACTCGCTCACTGCGCTCTAGTGCTCTCAGAAATAGACTGCCCACCATGGCTCCGGCGACCTTTCCCCGCCAGAAAACCGATCGAGGCGGGCTGCCGGGAACGCGGGCGCTGCGAGAAGCGCGTGCCCGCATCATACGGGTCGCTTCGTCGGCCAACACAAAGAGATAACGGTACATGAAACTGATCGTCGAAACCAGAACCCGTGGAAATCGAAGCGCCCCCAGGGCCCAGAGAATATCCGTGAATTGCGTGACAGCCGTTAGAAGGATCGCCGCCTGAACGGCCAGCCAACTGCGCGCTAGAACACTCGAGAATCGGATCAAACCTGGTTCGGTGATTGCCCAGTTCAATCCCGGAATCCGCCAGACGACCTGACCCGGCGTGGTAAACGGCAGGGCAAGCGCGGCAAGCACGAAAGGCACGACAATGAACGACCTTCGTATCGTGAAGAATAAACCCAATCGTGCTCGATACGTGGCGCTGAGTAAAAGCAGGAAGAAAAAAGCGAACGCCCACCATGTGCCTTCCGGCGTTAGGCTGATAGCGAATATGTAGCCAACCGCCGCCAGTAGCTTAACGCGCGGATCCAGGCCATGAAGGAAACTCGCTTGCGGTCGATATTGGTCTGTGAGATGGTAATGCAAGGATCAATCCCCTGCGGCTTCACTCCGTGTGGTGTTCCTGCCCACAAACCATGCTACCACAAACACCA
>CAYYVY010000127.1:0-8240 GCA_964475265.1 uncultured Anaerolineaceae bacterium
TCAACCGTTTCTACCGCGGGGACAAATCCCGCCAGCGCGAGACCGGCGGCTCGGGTCTGGGACTGGCGATCGCCAAGTCGATCGTCGAGCTGCACGGCGGACGTATCTGGGCCGAGAGCGAACGCGGCCAGGGGGCAACGTTCGTCGTCTGGCTGCCGGCGGAATAAATGTAGGGGCAGGTTTGAAACCTGCCCGGATACCACATATACTCGGGTTAAGGGGGTAACCATGAACCAAGATCCTATACGGCATCACCGCCGTTCGATTCGCCTGAAAGGCTACGACTATACCCAAGCCGGTGCGTATTTCGTCACACTGTGCGTTCAGAATCACCAGTGCATCTTTGGCCACATCGAAGATGGCGAGATGGACTTCAATGATATGGGAACAATTGTGAGCGATGCATGGGAATGGCTGGCGCGGCAATACGATCACGTCGATCTGGACGCCTACACTGTCATGCCCAACCATCTACACGGCATCATCGTATTATCCGACCCCGGTAAGGGCGGTTCGCGAACCGCCCCTACAACTGCACATCGAAAATATACACTCGATGGGAAAATTGCCCCTATGCGACGGAAACCACTCGGACGCTTGATAGGGGCCTGTAAAACTATATCCACCAAACGCATTAACTTGCTGCGCCAAACGCCTGGCGTATCTGTCTGGCAACGCAACTATTGGGAACACGTCATCCGAAACGAAAATGCCCTGGACGATGTACGTCGATACATCATCCAAAATCCACAGCGCTGGGCATTGGACCGGTTTAACCCGAACGCAACCGGGGTGGATCCGAATGACCTCGGCGACGCAGATCGACCGCTTAAACAAAAAATGACCTTCGAATAAATCCAAGGCCATTTACTGTTCTCGAAGTAGACTCGAAACCACGATCGTCGCAGGCGAATCCCTTGCAGGAACGAGCGGTTACACGTCGTCCTTGGGTTCTTCACCCTCATCCCGCAAACCCTCGCGGAACTCACGAATCCCCCGTCCAATCTCACCGGCGATGTCACCGATTCGGTTGCGGCCAAACAACAAGACTACGATCATCAAGATGATGATTAATTCCGTCGTCCCTACTCGAAACATAGGTGAGGTTCTCCTAGAAATCAGTCTGAATACCTACTACCTATCTTACCACTTAATAGCTTTGCCAATCCTTATTCTTCATCCGTTTTCTGGGCCTGCGCGGCGCCGATGCCTGCGCCCAGGGCCAGCCCGATGCCCACGCCAATGGCGATGTTGCCGAACACCACCCCCAGACCGGCGCCGATGGCCAGCCCGATGCCCACCCAGCGGCGAATGATCTGCGATCGTTCATCCTGACCGTTTTCATTCTTCTCGTCCATGAGTCTCCTCCTGAATGTATAAAGTAACTTGATCGATTATTCAAACCCCCTCGGCGCTGGGAAGATACCCCTTTTCAATCGAATCCTCAATGACCCTATGGGCGTATTCCCACAGCGTCTGCGCGCCGTCTCCGATCGGCGCGATCCGCTCGAAGACCTGTTCGCTGCGAACACCGTGTTCTTTCCAGGGACGCCCCTGAGCGTTGTAATTGTGCAGCGTAGGCATGAGTCGATCCATGGCGTTGGCGAACTTGGATTCCGCGCTGCCGCGTTCTTCGAATTCGCGCCACAGGGCGTGGAACTTGTCCCGCTGATCTTCGGGCAGCAAACCAAAAATGCGTTCGGCGGCCTGCGTTTCCCGCTGGGTTTTACTCAAGTTGCCCTGCTCGTCGTAGCAGAACGTGTCGCCGGCGTCGATCTCCACCAGATCGTGCAGCGCAAGCATCTGCATCACACGCAGCAAATCGACAGGCTGGTTGGCATGTTCGGCCAGCACCATGGCCAGCATCACGATGTGCCAGCTGTGTTCGGCCGAGTTCTCCAGGCGTTCACCGCCCAAAATATACGAACGGCGATCGACGGCTTTCAACTTGTCGATTTCGGTAATGAAACATATTTGCTGCTCCAGGCGCTCTTCACTCATATCCACTCCAGTAACAGTTAAATTGCATGCATCGCCCAACTATGGATCATATCTAGCCACGAAGCAAACCGCGCATAGCAAGGATGAAGCTGGAACGAATCGGAACCAAATGGCGCGTTCAGGCGTCTTACTCTAAGATGGAGGCGTTAACGCCTCATATTTCATATCAGGAGACGTGCAGCCATGGAAACCGAGCCAAAACCCACCTGGAGTCAAGCGCGCATCATCGGCCTGGCAGTTCTTGCCCTCGTGGCGCTGGTGGCAGTGATTTTCGCCCTCGCCAAGATCCTCGGCGCTGGGCCGGAAGAGGGAACCCCCGAGCCGGGTGAAACACCCGTATCGATCGCCGTCACTGTTCCGCCTACGGAGCAAGCCGCCTCGAGTCTGACGATCCAGCTCAGCGAGGGCCAGGAGCAGCCCGAAGAGGTCGTACCCCTTCCCGCCGCCATCGGCGAGCCGCTTTCCGACGAAGAGGCCGAATTGATCCTCGACCGCTTGCCCGAGATCGAAACCGAGCCGCAGGACGAAGTCGATTTCCGCATTCCCGAGGAAGTCGTCCCTCCGCCGCGCCCCGGCGAGACGATCGACGAAACCTTCCCACCGGAAGAAGCCGTCACCGGACCCGAGGAGATCGAACCCGGTCCGCTCGAGGTGCTGCGCTACTCCCCGGAAGGCGAAATCCCCATCGCTCCTTTTGTCAACGTCACCTTCAGTCAACCCATGGTCCCACTGACCACCCTCGAAGATCTGAGCGAAGAGGACGTTCCCGTGCAGATCGAACCCGACCTCGAAGGTACCTGGCGTTGGCTGGGCACCAAAACTCTCAACTTCCAGTACGACTCCGAGTTGATCGACCGCATGCCCATGGCTACGGAGTACACCGTCACCATACCGGCCGGAATCGAATCGGCCCTCGGCGGCGTGCTCGAAGAGACCATCGAATTTACCTTCAGCACACCCACGGTGACCTTGAACCGCTACTACCCTTCCAACGATCCGCAACCTTTGGATCCGGTTTTCTTCGCCAGCTTCGACCAGCGTATCGATCCGCAGGCCGTGCTGGACACGATCGTCGTCACCGCAGACGGCCAGGAGATTGCCGTTAAGTTGGCCAGCGATGAGGAGATCGAAAAGGACGAGATCGTCAGCAACCTGGTGGAAAATACCCAGGAGGGTCGCTGGCTGGCGTTTAAAGCCCTGCAATCCCTGCCTAAAGCCGCCAACATCTCCGTCAGCATCGGACCCGGGACGCCCTCCGCCGAAGGGCCGCTGCTCACGCAGTCGGCGCAGTATTTCGGTTTTCGGACCTATGCACCGCTGGCCATCGACGATCACGGCTGCTCCTGGTACGACGAGGACTGCCCGCCGCTGACACCCTTCTACATCCGCTTCAACAACCCCCTGGACGGCGAGAAATTCGACGCCAGCATGCTCAGCATCGAACCCGAAATTCCCGCCGTGACGGCCGGTATCTACGGCAACACGATCACCATCCGCGGCGCCACGGAAGGCCGCACGACCTACTACATCACCGTCTCCGCCGACATCGAAGACATCTTCGGACAGACGCTGGGCGATGATGAACGCCTGCGCTTCCGCGTCGGATCGGCGACGCCCATCCTCATGGGACCCGATCAAATCTTCATCACGCTGGATCCCTCCGCACAGGAACCGGCGCTGTCGTTGTATTCGATTAACTATTCCAAACTGGACCTGCAGATCTACGCCGTCGAACCCACCGATTGGCCCGACTTCCTGAACTACCTCTACGAATACCGCCGTACGGACACGCCGCCCGATCCGCCGGGAAAACTCCTGGTGGACGAGACGCGCACGTTCGAACTCACGGAAGACAAGCTGACCGAGTTGAGCATCGATCTCGACGAATACATGAGCGGCAATTACGGTCATTTCATCGTCATCGCCAGACCGCACCGCAGCCTGTTCGACAGCGAAGATCGCTACTGGGAAACCATCCAGGTCTGGATTCAGATCACCCAGATCGGCGTGGACGCCTTCGTCGATCACAGCGAAATGATCGTCTGGACCACGGCGCTGGAAGACGGCGACCCGTTCTCCGGGGTGAAGATCGATCCGCAACCTGCCGGACAGCGCTATACCACGGACAACGACGGCATGGCCCGCTTCGACATCCCCTCCGGCGGAGTGACCTATCTCGTCGCCAGTAAGGGCTCCGACGAAGCCTTGCTGCCCAGCTCCCTTTCCTACTACGAAGGCGGGGGCTGGACCCTGCGCTCCATAGTCGACCAGCTGCGCTGGTACGTCTTCGACGACCGTCAGATGTACCGACCTGGAGAGGAAGTGCACTTCAAAGGCTGGCTGCGGAAAATCGGCGGCGGCCAGAACGGCGACGTCGGGCTGGTCGGTGGCGAGGTATCGCAGGTCAACTACTCCATCATCGGTCTGCAGGGCAACGAACTGGGCAACGGGACCTTGCAGGTCAACGCCCTGGGCGGATTCGATTTCATCTTCACCATTCCCGAGAACGCCAACCTGGGATACGCCCAGGTACGCTTCTACGCTTCGGGCAGCCTGAGCAACATCGAGCGAAGCGATTACTACCATTCGTTCCAGATCCAGGAATTCCGCCGGCCGGAGTTCGAAGTGTCGGCGCGCAACGAAACGACGGGACCTTACATCGTCGGCGACCACGCCATCGTCGCCGTGGAAGCCAAATACTACGCCGGCGATGCACTGCCCAACGCCGATGTTTCCTGGTACGTGACCTCGACGCCCAGCAGCTACCAACCGCCCAACTGGTCGGACTTCACCTTCGGACGCTGGACGCCCTGGTGGTACTACTACTACGAGGAACCCTATAGCGGAACCACCGAGACACAATCCTACGCCGGGACGACAGACTCCAGCGGTACCCACTACCTGCGTATGGATTTCGACCAGGCGGAACTCCTGCAGCCCTTCAGCATCATGGCAGAGGCGTCGGTCATGGACGTCAATCGTCAGTCCTGGTCGTCAAGTACCAGCCTGCTCGTGCACCCCGCGGAACTCTACGTCGGCCTGCGCAGCGAGCGCTACTTCGTCGAGCGCGGCACCCCGCTGAAAATCGACCTGATCGTCACCGACCTCGACGGCAACCCGGTCGTCGACCGGCCGATCCTCGTCAGCGCCGCAAGGGTCGAGTGGAAATTCGTGAACGGCAGCTGGCAGCAGGTCGATGCCGACGTGCAGGAATGCACCGTCGGTTCGCAGGAAGAACCCGTCAGCTGTGAGTTCGAAACCCCTCTCGGCGGACGCTACCGCATCACGGCCACGATCAACGACGCCATGGGCCGCCAGAATCAATCCCAATTCACCCGTTGGGTGAGCGGCGGCGAACAAAAGCCGTCCCGCGAGGTCGAACGCGAAGAAGTTACCCTGATCCCCGATAAAGACAGTTATCAACCGGGCGACGTGGCCGAGATTCTGGTACAGCCGCCCTTCACGCCCGCAGAATGCTTGTTGACCGTCAGCCGCAGCGGCATACTATACACCGAACGCTTCGTCATCGAAGAGGGTACGACTACACTGAAAGTGCCCATCGAAGCGGAACACATCCCCAACCTGATCGTTCAGGTGGACGCGGTCGGCGCCGCCGATCGCACGGACAACGAAGGCCAGGTCATCGAGGGCATACCACCCCGGCCTGCTTATGCCAGCGGTTACCTCAACCTGAGCGTCCCGCCGCTCGAGCGTACGCTGGAACTGGACGTCAGCCCTCGGGAGACGGAGCTGGAGCCCGGCGGGGAAACCGTGGTCGATCTGGCCCTGGTTGACGCCGACGGCAAACCCGTAGCCGATGCCGAAATCGCCGTTGTCGTAGTCGATGAAGCCATCCTGGCGCTGACCGGGTACAGCACCCCCGATCCGGTCTCCATTTTCTACACACAGCGCTCTTCTGACCTCGGCAGCTACTACGGCCGCGAAAGCATCGTGCTGGTCGATCCCATGACGCTGATCGATACTGCTGCTGCAGCAGGCGAATTGCAGGCCCTACCTACGGCCGGCGCATTGCGCGGCATGGAAGAGGCCGAAGGCCTGGCTGTCGAAGCACCCATGGCCGCCGAACCCATGGAAGAGATGGCGGCGGACGAGGCCAAAGCGGGCGGCATTGCCGGCGCAGAGCCAATCCGCATGCGCATCGATTTCAACCCACTGGCCACCTTCGCCCCGTCGGTTCGCACGGATCAGAGCGGAAAAGCTCAAGTGGAGGTAACGCTGCCCGACAACCTGACGCGCTACCGCATCATGGTCGTGGCGGTGGACTCGGGCGGCAGCCGCTTCGGTTTGGCGGAAGCCAACCTGACCGCCCGCCTGCCGTTGATGGTGCGGCCTTCCGCACCGCGCTTCCTCAACTTCGGCGACTCCTTCGAACTGCCGGTGGTGCTGCAGAATCAGACCGACGATCCCCTGAGCGTCGACGTCGTCATGCGCACTTCCAATCTCATCCTCAGCGCAGGCCAGGGCCAGCGTGTGGATGTCCCGGCACACGATCGAGTCGAAGTTCGCTTCCCGGCCAACACGGACAGCGCCGGTACCGCCCGCGTGCAGATCGCGGCGGTCTCCGGGAACTTCACCGATGCCGCCACGGTGGAAATGCCGGTGTACACACCGGCCACGACGGAAGCCTTCGCCACCTACGGCGTGATCGACGAGGGCGCCATCGCCCAGCCCGTGGAGGCGCCCCAAGACATCTTCCCGCAGTTCGGCGGATTGGAAATCAGCACCTCGTCGACGGCGCTGCAAGCGCTGACCGACGCCGTGCTTTATCTTGTCGCCTATCCTTACGAGTGCTCGGAGCAGCTGGCTTCGCGGGTGTTGGGTGTGGCTGCATTGCGCGACGTGCTCACCGCCTTCGAGGCCGATGGGCTGCCCTCCGCCGAAGAGATCGAAGCCGCCGTGGTGCGCGACATCGAAAGATTGAGCGGACTGCAGAACTACGACGGCGGCTTCCCCTACTGGCGCCGCGGGCAGGACTCGATCCCCTTCAACACCATCCACGTGGCCCACGCCCTGCAGCGGGCCAAGTTGAAGGGCTACGAGGTGCCCGAAGAGATGCAGCAGCGCGTGCTCTACTACCTGCAGGACATCGAAAGCCACTATCCCTACTGGTACAGCCTGCGCACCCGCCAGACTCTCAGCGCCTATGCACTCTACGTACGCAACCTGATGGGTGACGGCGATACCCAGAAAGCCCGCGATCTGCTCGAGGAGGCCGGTATCGAAAACCTCTCGCTCGACGCCGTGGGCTGGATCTGGCAGACGCTGGTGGACGACCCCAATTCCGCTGCCGAGCTGGAAGCCATCCGGCTCTACGTCAACAACCGCGTGGTCGAGACCGCCGGTGCGGCGAACTTCACCACCTATTACGACGATCAGACCTACCTGCTGCTCAGTTCGAACCGGCGTACGGATGCCATCTTGCTGGACACGCTGATCCTCGATAATCCCGACAGCGACCTGATCCCCAAGCTGGTCAACGGCCTGTTGGCGCACCGCACGCAGGGACGCTGGGGCAACACGCAGGAGAACGTCTTCGTGCTGCTGGCGCTGGACCGCTACTTCAACACCTTCGAATCGCAAACTCCTGACTTCGTGGCGCGCATCTGGCTGGGCGACACCTACGCCGGCGAACACGCATACGAAGGCTACAGCGCTGAGCGCCACGAGACCAACATCCCCATGGCCTACCTGGTGGATGAAGAGTTGGGCGGCGGCGGGACGCAGGACCTGATCCTGAGCAAGATCGGCACCGGGCGCCTGTACTACCGCCTGGGGCTGAGCTACGCGCCCACCGATCTGTGGCTCGACCCGCTGGACATGGGTTTCGTCGTCACGCGCGAGTACGAGGCCGTCGACGATCCCGATGACGTCTGGCAGGACGAGCAAGGTATCTGGCACGCCAAGGCCGGAGCGCGCGTGCGAGTGCGCATCACCATGGTCGCCGACAACCGCCGCTACCACGTGGCGCTGGTTGACCCGCTGCCCGCCGGACTGGAGATCGTCAACCCGGCGCTGGCGGTGTCCGGCAGCGTACCGCAGGATCCGGACAGTACGGATTACCGCTACGGTTGGTGGTGGTGGTGGACCTGGTACGAGCACCAGAACATGCGCGACGAGCGCGCCGAAGCCTTTACATCATTGCTGTGGGACGGGGTCTACGAGTACACCTACGTTGCCCGCGCAACCACGCCGGGAAAGTTCGTCGTCCCACCCGCCAA
>CAYYVY010000128.1:0-7878 GCA_964475265.1 uncultured Anaerolineaceae bacterium
TCGACATCACCATCATGCCCAACATCGCCCGTGACGCAAACATCCTGGGTGTGGCCCGAGAAATCGCCGCCCTGACCAACAAAGAACTCAAGCCGCCATCTTTCGAGGTGCCCTGGAGTGGAGCTTCGATTGAAGGACGAGTGAGCATCGAAATCCATGACCCCAACCTGAACCCGCGTTTCGTACTGGGCTTGATCGAAGGCGTTTCGATCGTGCCCAGTCCCTATCGGGTGCAGCGCCGTTTGCGATTGGCCGGAATGCGCCCGATCAACAGCATCGTCGATGCAACCAATTACGTCATGCTCGAAATCGGCGAACCGCTGCATGCATTTGATTACGACGTGCTCGTGGAACGCGCCGGCGGAAAGGCACCCAAGATCATCACCCGCCTGCCGGAGCCGGGCGAGACTCTCACTACATTGGACGACGTCGATCGTGAACTGGACGATTTCACCGTGCTGGTTGCCGACACGAAAGGCGCACTTTCGCTGGCCGGGATCATGGGCGGTGCGGAATCGGAGGTCAGTGAGAAGACCAGGAACGTGCTGCTCGAGGGGGCTTCCTGGAACTATGTGAACACCCGCCGCACGGTGGCGGCTCAAAATTTGAGTTCGGATGCGGCCTACCGCTTCGAGCGCGGCGTGCATCCTGCCGTAGCCAAACTCGGCGTGCAGCGCGGTCTGGCGATGATGGCCGAACTGGGAGGCGGAACGATCGCAGAAGGGTTGATTGACGAATACCCGGAGCCGGTGGAAGATCCCTGCGTCGAAATCACACCGGCCGACGTCGACCGCTGGTTGGGAATTCAACTGCAGTCTGAGGAGATCGCCGATTTGCTGCGCCGATTGGAATTCAAGGTCGAGGTTGAGGGAGAAACGATTCGTGCCACCGTGCCCGATCACCGCCTGGATATTTCGGAAGGGATCGTCGGGAAAGCCGATCTGATGGAGGAAATCGCCCGTATCTACGGCTACGACCGCATTCCGGAAACGCAGATCGCCGATACCATTCCGCCCCAATACGGCAACCCGCTGCTCGAAGGTGAGGAGCGGATGCGGGACCTGCTCGCCGGCCTCGGGTTGCAGGAGGTGGTGACCTACCACCTTACCTCGGCGGAGCGAGAAGCGCGCATGCTGGCTCCGGGCACCGCACCAGACGACCGGCCTTACATCCAACTCGCCAATCCAATCGTGAGCGATCGCGTCGTGCTGCGTCACAGCCTGTTGGCCAATCTGTTTGAAGTGGTCGAACGCAATGCGCACATCCGCTCCAGAATTGCGATTTTCGAAATCGGCAGCGTATACCTGGCCTGCGAAGAGGGAAAGCTACCGGAAGAACCGCTGCGCCTGGCGCTCGCCATCACCGGCCCGCGGGCGCTACCCGCATGGCAGGGCGCCGACACATCGTTTATGGATTTCTACGACTTAAAGGGCATCCTCGGCTCGTTCCTGGATACGCTGCATCTGGAAGACATACGCTATGAAACGCACGACCATCCTGTCTTCCATCCGGGAAAATGTGCTCGCATCATGCTTGGCGAAAGGCAGCTTGGGTTTTTTGGTGAACTTCACCCATTGGTCCACGAACGCTACGAGATTTCCGAGGCGCCTTTACTGGCCGGCGAACTGAACCTGGAAGCCATCCTGGATGCCATCCCCGACTCCCATGAGGTTCGACCGGTTCCCGCCTTTCCTCCGATCCTGGAGGATCTCGCCATCGTCGTTGACGAAACGATTCCCTCGGAGCAGGTTCAGGCGCTCATCCAGAACGCGGGAGGCGACCTGTTGATCGAGGTGCGCTTGTTCGACCTGTACCGCGGGGAACAAATCGGCGCGGGCAAGAAAAGCCTGGCTTACGCATTGGTGTACCAGGCACCGGATCGCACGCTGACCGACAATGAAGTAGCCAAGCTGCGGGCCAGAATCGTCAAGAGACTAGAGTCAGATTTGAAGGCGAAACTGAGAGATTAGGCGCGTAGTTCGGTGAAGGATTCGGCACGCGTAATTGCGGCGGAAGCCAACTGCGCCAGGACCATCAACAAATCATTGTCCTCTTCGGTGAAGTTGCGTCCAGGGACTTTGTTGATGGCTTCGATCACCCCCAGGACGCGATCGCCATCCAGCAGGGGCACACAGGCCAGCGTTTGGGTTTGGAATCCAAACGTCTCGTCGACCTGAGGATAGAAGCGTCCGTCGTTGCGCACGTCGTGCACGACGAGCGGTTTGCGGGTGTCGGCCACCCAACCGGCGATGCCTTTCCCCGGTGGTAGGCGAAAGCCGGTTAACTGAATGCGCGCCGATCCGCGCACGACGGCAAAAACCAACTCTTCGGACTCATCGTCCAACAGTAGCAGCGATCCGTCGCTGGCATCGACAACGGCCAGGGCCGCTGCGAGCAGGTCATCCAGGAGTTTGAGCAAGTTGGAATTGGGGGTCATGCGTTGAATGATGTCTTGCAGTGCGCTGAGGGCGCGAATCGAGGAACGCAGCATCGCAAGTTCCTCTCGTATCTCGCGGTTCTCCTGGCGCAGGCGTGCGGCTTCGATTTGAAGGAATCGAATGGGATTGGTTTTTGATTCTTTCATATACCACCCACCTCATGTTGATCTTAGCACAAGTTCATGGTTGGAGGAAGAAGTATTCCATTGCGGCAGGAAAATCGTCGCCGGAAGATATCCGCATGCGTTTCGGCATAAACGGTGAAAGCAGTAATCCAAATTCGAGGCGCAAAAGTATTAAAAAATAACCCGCCAATGAGGCGGGGTTGATTTGTTGGTTCCAGAGGTTCAGATCACATCAACATTCGCGGCTTGCGGCCCCTTTGGACCATCCTCGATGCTGAATTCCACTCGCTGGCCTTCTTCCAGCTTGCGGTAGCCGTCCATGTTAATGGCGGTGTAGTGGACAAACACGTCATCGCCATCTTCGCGTCCGATGAAACCGAAGCCCTTGACGGCGTTGAACCAATTAACGGTTCCTTGAATTTTTTCCGACATTTCTTTCTAGCCTCCTAATTTTCACGTCTTTCATGGAAGTCAGCGCTACCCGGCAAGACAAAACCGCCGTATTCGCTCCGGCGGCGATTTGTTATCGAGGTACAAGAACTGCTTCCAAACACGTCGAGCATGGTATCATGCTCAGAGAGGAGCGTCAAGACATAGCGTCGATTTTTATGTGCCGCTCGATGGGTGTTCTCGGGACGCATAGATCAATGAGAGCCGCACTTAGAATACGCCGGTATCCGGCGTGACATCGGCCTGGAGGGATGCAGATTGAACATCTATTTCTCATGCTCGCTCACCGGCGGACGCAAGGATAAAGACATCTATGCACTACTTGTGAATCACCTTCTCGATTTGCGACACGAAGTGCCGACGGCGCACCTCGCCCATCCACAGGTCATGTCGGTCGAGCGCACCGTCGACCCGAATGAAGTCTTCCAAAGGGATATCGCCTGGCTCCAGGATTGTGACGCCGTTGTGGCCGAGGTGAGCACGCCGTCCCATGGCGTGGGTTATGAAATTGCGTACGCCCTCGGTCTTGGAAAACCGGTGCTGTGTCTTCATGCACAGGATGTAGCTGTTTCGAAGATGCTCACGGGCAACAATTCACCCGGCATCCTCGTAGCAAGTTACCGGGATCAAGAAGAAGCGCTGGAGCTACTCGGCAGTTTTCTCGAGCGCACCTCGCAGCGAAGTGACCCCGCATGAGCCGGCGCTCAAACGGCGGCGTGGAAATACTCAGCGGAAAGGAGTTCGATCATGGGTGAACACGAAATTCGTCTACTGAAAGACCTGCATTGGATCGGTCACGACAGTTTTCGCCTCGACCAACCCATCGTGATCTACATCGATCCCTGGCACTTACCTCCCGGCAGTCCCCCGGCCGACTTGATTCTGGTCAGCCACGACCATCACGATCATTGTTCCCTGGAGGACATCGCCAGTATTCGTCAGCCCGGCACCACTGTGGTTGCGAATCCGTCGGCCGCGCATAAAATCGACAAGCCCGTTACGGTGCTGCGTGCAGGCGAATCGATGGAAATCAACGACGTTCTTGTGGAGGCCGTTCCGGCCTACAACATCGACAAGCAGTTTCATCCCAAGCATGCCGGACACGTCGGTTACGTGATCACCATCGCCGACGAGCGGTTATACTTTGCCGGTGACACGGATCGCATCCCGGAAATGAAACAAATCGAGTGTGACTTGGCCTTGCTTCCCGTGAGCGGCACGTATGTAATGACGGCGGAAGAAGCAGCGCAAGCTGCGGCGGACATCGGCCCCAGATTGGCCATTCCGATGCATTACGCTGCGGGTATCGTGGGAACGAAAGCGGATGCAGAACGCTTTAAAGAAATGAGTGAAGTGCCCGTGAAAATATTGGAATCGGTTGGATAGCTGGAAGCATCACCGTCGTGGGCCGCATTCGAGTGCAGCGACACTGCTGCCGCGCTCGAGGTCGCATTAGTTGCCTGCGCCAAAAGCGGCAGAGCAAGACCCGAGGTTGATGAAACGCCGGGCGTTACTGCCCGCTAAGGAGGAATAATGGGCGGAATCTTGTGTCCAATTCGAGGAGGTCCCGGAAGTCAGGGCGCGATCAAGACGGGTATATCCTTGGCGAAAGATATTCAGGAAGCCCTTCACTTTTTATACGTCGTCAATTTGGATTTTCTCAATCTCACGGAGCACGGCCGCACCCAGGTGATTTCCGAAGAGATGCGAGGCATGGGCGAGTTCATCCTCTTGCGCGCGCAAGCACTGGCAGAGCAGAACGGCATCGAGGCGCAATGGACTGTCCGCCAGGGCAACGTGATGGACGAAATCATGGCCATGGCGAAAGAAATCAAAGCCTCGCACATCATTCTGGGCCAGCCCAAACACACGGAACAGAACGTGTTCACGATGGAGCGCTTGAAGGATTTCGTGGAGCACTGCGAAGCGGAGACCGGCGCGAAGGTTGTTTTGGCTGAAACGGGAGGTGAAGAGTGAAAATCGGACGAGGGACTCTGATTTTCTTTCTGATCATTGCCGTATGGCTGACCTTCACGCTGGTAGGCGGAGTCTCCGCTGAGCCATCGGGTCAACAAATGGGATTATCCCTCGTCGGGGAAGTGATTGATCGACAGAATCAACCGGTATTCGAAGCGCAAGTTCAATTACTCCAAAGCGATGAAGTCATCGCCGAGGGACTCACGCAAGGAGATGGCAGTTTTCGCTTGGCGCTTCCCACTCAAATCGGGAAGGATTTAAGCTTGCGGGTGGAACGGCAGCATTTCAAGTCCGCCGAGATCGACATAGCGGCGGAAGAATTCGACCAACTCGTACCCGGGGAAGCATTGACCCTGCCCACAATCCAACTCGAACGGAAAATCACCATCGCTTTTTGGGTAGCGACCCTGGTGTTTCTCGGTATGCTGCTGTTGATCGCATTGGAAAAATTACACAACGTTCTGGCTGCATTAACCGGTGTGTCCCTGGTGCTGGGGATTAGTTATCTGGGGAAACCGCTTTTTGAAGACTTGTTTATTTTCGATTTCACACGGGCTTTACAATACATCGATTGGAACGTCATTTTCCTCATCATGGGCATGATGATCGTCATCGCCGTGGTCGAAGGAACGGGTTTGTTCCATTGGCTGGCCTTCTTTGCCTACCGCATCTCACGCGGAAAAGCATGGCTGTTGATGGCCATCTTGATGGTGATCACCGCTGTGGCTTCTGCTTTCCTCGACAACGTGACGACGATGCTGTTAATGACGCCGATTACCGTACAGATCGCTCTGGCACTCGGGCTCAACCCCTTGACGCTGCTCATACCGGAAGTCCTGGCTTCCAACGTGGGCGGCATCATCACGCTCATCGGTACGCCGACCAACATTCTCATCGGATCGTACGCCGCTATCCCCTTTTCCGGCTTTCTGAGCAATCTCTCACCCGGCGTGTTTATCAGCCTCATCGGCCTGTTTGTGTACTGTTTGATCGCCTACCGCAAAGATCTTTCCCATGCCACTTCCAAAGTCTCCCCGGTTTTACTTGAAAAACTCGAAGAGAATGCGCGCATCAAAGAACCGGCGCATCTAGTCAAAGCCGGTTGGGTGGGATTGGGCATGCTGGTGCTTTTCCTGGCTGGAGAACACTTCCACCTGATACCGGCGGTCACGGCCATTCTGGGCGCCACAGCACTGCTGGTTTGGATCCGGCCGGACGTGGAGGAAATGATCGAAGCCGTCGACTGGACGACTCTCGTGTTTTTCATGGCTTTGTTCATCGTCGTTGGCGGTATCCAGGAGGTGGGCCTGATCAGTTTGTTGGCACAATGGGTAGCCAGCCTCGTGGGCGAAAATCTCCCCCTGGCGATGATCGTTGTAATTTGGGTGAGCGCACTCTTTTCGACGGTCGTGGCGAACATTCCCTTCACGGCCGCCATGTTGCCGGTTATCGGCTATCTCACAAGCACCGTGCCGGGCGCGGGCAACCTGGCCCTGTTTTTCTGTCTCTCGGTCGGATCGGCCATGGGCGGAAATGGCTCGTTGATCGGCGCTTCGGCCAACATGGTCACCGCCGGTATCGCCGAACGAGCCGGATATCCGATCAGTTACGCTTACTTCATCCGCAAAGGAATGCCGGCGTTGGTGATCACTGTGACACTGGCGATGGTGTGGTTGCTGCTGCGCTTCTGAATATAGGCAGCGCGAAGGCGTTGAACGCAGCAGGAAAACACTGGCAGAATCAAAAACGGGGTACGGCAATCCGTACCCCGTTTGACTTATTTTGAGCAATTGCGTCTAAACCGCCTCCACGCGTTCGATATCCGGGAAGAACTGCCGCACCGTTCCCTCCACCCAGCCCCGCAGCGTGGCAGCGGACAGCGGACAACCCTCACACGCACCGCCCATTTCCACCTTGAGCACGGAACCATCGAAGGAAACCATGCGAACCCATCCGCCGTGATACTGTTCGATGTATGAACTGACTACTTCGAGCAGTGCCTGCATGCGTTCCTCTTCCGAAACGCCCGTTAGGTGATTGTGAATTAGTTCATCCGACATGACCCGCCTCCTGACGTTGAACCCTCAAGATTCCGAAGGGGGATGAATTCCCTGATGGAGCAGTTCGACAACTTGCGCGTGGGTGCTGCGCAGGCGCTCGGCGATCACTTCCGCCAACCTTTCCAGAATGACGACGCCGGTTTCAGCGTGCGTCTCGCACAATTTGCGCAGCACATCCCCGCGCACATAAACGGCTTCGCAATCTTCGAGGCAAATCGCCGAGGAGGTGTAGCATTTTCGACCTAAAACGGAAGACCAGCCGAAGACCCCGTTTCGCTCTACTTTAGCAACATCGAGGACCTCGCCGTCGTCAGGTTTAAAGCGAATGGCGACGCTCCCGGAAATCACCACGTAGAGCTTATCGGCCGGGTCGCCCTGATTAAAGACGACGCGCTCGGCCGGAAACGAGATGTTCTCGAAGCGGTTGATCACCAGCTTCATTTCGCTGGGCGTCAAACCCTGAAACAGGGGTAAGGATTCCATCCAACGTGGGTACACAATTGCTACCTCGGCGCGTAGTCCAAGTGTAAGCGTACACTCGAAATGTTCGAAGTGGAATCTATCCTTTCTTGGACGACAACCATCACCTCATGCACAGCGAGCGACTCGAGATGCAACCTGTGCCGTTAGCGCCGCTCCCCGTTGATCTTCCGGGTAACCCCGAAAGATCGAAGCGTTGATACACACGAAAACGCCGGCGCCATGCTAGCGCATCCTTACAACCGCAGTATGCCCCTTGACGCTGGGATGATTTGTCGATATATTAAAGCCACAGGCAGACATCTGGGTGCCCCCCTCATCTAGATGTTTGCCTGTGCTTTTAAGCAG
>CAYYVY010000129.1:0-7740 GCA_964475265.1 uncultured Anaerolineaceae bacterium
AGGGCTACGGCTTCATCGAGCGTGAAGAAGGCGACGACGTCTTCGTGCATTACTCAGCCATTGAAGGTGATGGCTTTCGCAACCTCGAGGAAGGCCAGCGCGTCGAATTCACGATTGAACAAGGCGCCAAAGGCCCACAAGCAGCGCAGGTCGTGATAGTCTAGGCTACACTGTAACGATACTGCCGACCCCTGCATTTGCAGGGGTCTTTTCTTTTCCGACCACTCGATGTTCCCGGTAAAAAAAACCTATTCTATCTGAGCGCATCGAAACGGACGGTGCAGCGAATTGGGCACGATCGGCGGTATACTTATCAGTGAATTGGTAACTTCCGAGTTCCGAACAAGGAGGCAGCATGGGGAAGTTCGAAATCTACAAAGACAGTCAGGGCGAATTCCGTTGGAGACTGCGAGCAGCGAATGGGGAGGTTATCGCCAATGGCGAGGGATACACATCCAAAGACGGGTGTGTAAACGGAATCGAATCGGTGAAAAAGAACGCACCGAGTGCAGAAATCGAAGATCAAACCAAGTAAGTCGTCACATTTTTAACGCGGTTTTTGCGTATAACCCGGCGGTCATTCCGAGCGTGCGCAGCGGAACCCGTAGTGGTTGAACGATGCCGTCGGCAAGGCGGGGAAGCGAATCACCACGCGCAGCGTGTCGCCAAACGTATACAAGGGACCACGCGAGGCTGAACTCTTCAACTGGGAGTGTGAAGAGAAGGTGCGGTGTGGCTTTATTCGGTTTCGCTTTTAATTGTCAAAATTACACTTGCAACCGAACTGTCTCCATCTTGGTCGGTTATACAGTAAGTAAATACAACCTCGCCGCTGTATCCCGCCTCGGGAATGTACTCGAAGGAACCATTCTGGTTTAGTGTTAATATACCGGAGAGTGGTTCCTCTTCAAGTGTGATTTGTAAGCTCTGACCATCAGGCTTAAGGTCATTGGCAAGGATGCCCGGCGCATCGACCTGCAAGATTTCGTCCTGCAGTACCTCGTAATAGTCGTCCGCGGCGAGTGGCGGAGAGTTCGTGGCGACGACCGAGATCGACACCTTGGCGATATTGGAGGTGTGCTCGCCGTCCGAAAAGCGATAGGTGAATGCGTCCTCTCCGGCGAAGTCCGTTTCCGGTGTGTATTCAAACGAACCGTCCGCTTTTAGTCTCAGGTCTCCGTGCGAGACGCTGTCGACGAGCATCGCTATTAATCGGGAAGGATCCCAAATTAACCCGTCCTTGTCGTTGCTCAGTATGCCCGGCGCAGGAACAACGAGCGTCTCGTTGCGAAGGGTCTCATAAGCGTCGGGATTCGCAACGGGGTCCTGATTCACTGGGTCGAGATGTTTCCACCAGAAGGCAACGCTCGCGGTACCACTGCGTTCGTAATACTCCACATCCAGGCGCGTCGATCCGGAAAGGGGGAGATCCACGCAGTAATCCTGACTGGCGTCGCTTGTGTGCCATTCGTTGAGCACCAGCTTGCCATCGACTTTGAGGCGGATTCCGTCGTCTGCGCGAGCGCACAGGCGGTAATTGCCGGAGGTAAATTCGACGTATCGACTCCAGCGGACGGAGAAATCGTCTTTCGGCAAGCTGAGCGCCGGGGATTTCTTGCCCCAATCGAACTCGATCTCCGGTACTAGCTTGACCAAGGCCCAGGAACTATCCAGCGTGCGGTTGTACCAGTACTTGCCGACCCAGTAATTCTGATTGTCGGGGTGAATTATCTCTGTATCGAAGTGGATGCGCGCCTGTCCGGAGCGCTCGAAGTACTCTAGTTTAAGATCGTGTTTGCCCTCGGCCATGCGGAGATCTACGGTCACGCTGTGGAGTGGATTTGGCTCCCAGGAATCGATCACCAGTTGATCGTCCACCCACAAGCGGACCCCGTCGTCCACGCGAACCGTAAAGCGGTAGAAGGCTTCGTCGAATTTCAAGGTTCGTGTCCAGCGTACGGAGAAGCGATCTTGAGGCAGCGTTGAAACGGGCGCGCCGGATTTCCAATTGAAGTCGATCGCCTTGTCGTTGCGTATCAGGATGGGGTCTCCTGTAAGATTCTGATTGTCGTAATAGACGCCGCGCCATTCGTGAATCTCGGGTTCGGTGATGATCTTCACCCAGATCGGCGAGTTTCTGTCATCGCCCGTGCCGAAAAGCTGGCCGCTGGCGTTGCGCAGCATCCAGAATCCCCAGAAGCTGCCTTGTGTTTGAGGGGCCTGGAGATTAATGGTCAGATCGACCGTTTGGCCCGGCTCGATGCTGCCATGCATGGGAATCACGCTTACCGCGTCCATCCTGAATCCTGATTGAAAGGTAAGCGCGTATTCACTCGTCCAGGTGCAGGTGCCGCTGTTACGCAGCCGCCACACCTTGGAGAAGGATTTGCCCGCGTCGATATACGTTCCGTCGGGGATGGTCACATCCTTGACGAAGGTTGCCACATCGGTGCAGCTGGATATGGTCGGTGTGGGTGTCGGCGTGGGCTCAGTGACCGGAGCGTCGGTGAACAGATCGAAACCGAAGTTCACGTTCTCCCGTCGTTCGTTGGCTTGCAGCGTGAGCGTGTGCATGCCTCTCGTGCTTTCATCCATGCCCACGGGAAACGTCCACATCCCCGTTTCAGTTTTAGCGGGTTGACCGGAGCCGTCATGATAAACTGCACGAACGCAGTACATGCCCGGCGCCAGTCCTTGGAAAGTGTATTTTCCTTCTGCGTCCGTCGTTGTCGATAAAACCGTTTCGGAAGAACAGAAACCGAATACCAATTCAACGGAAACGTTCGCCAGCCCCGCCTCGCCACTCTCAAACACACCGTTTGCTACGTAAATATCCAGGATCTGATCATCGATACACCCAGGCGGAAGCGCTGCGTCCTTCGTTTGATTGGCGCAGAGATCGTCCCAGACGTAACCCGAGATGGAAGCAGTGTTCAGCGGAGTCGACGTATCTGTGGGCGTTACGAGCGGGACGTTCGCCGACTCGGGGATATTGCAGCCGGAGAGTATGAGTGCGGCGAGGACCAAGAAGACCCATCCCCACATCTTCAAGCGGGGAAAAAACGGCGCGGATATGTTCAAAACATTGAAATTGAAAAGCGATTTCGTGTTCATCGTATCGCCTCCTCTAAATTGAAGTTTAGCAGCGAATTCCTGAAACGGCCGCGATTCGTTTTGGGGTGTGGTCGCGATCGATCGTATGCTTGCTGCCGCCATTTGAGCGTGCGGGTGATTTCTGTTGAATTGCTGAAATCTCAGGCTCGCGAAGCGCACGTTCTATGACGGAACGATCCGTTGCAACGAGCGGCAGTCGATTTACATCGATCTGTTTTAATGAAGCAATTCGTTCTCGTGCCTGACGCCGTCGGGCATCCCGGCGATGATGAAGTTGCAGGATTTCCTCATTGTCGTCGTAGGTCACGAGCTCGTTGATCTTGGAAAGCGGCATCAGGGTGCTGGCCGATGCAGCCGTCTGCAGCAGAATGGATACGCCGTTATACCGGTTCATGTTTATCTCCTTCTTCGGATAACCAACCGATGCGTTCATGCTCACAGTCTACGGGGAAGGCGGCGGATTAACATCCCTCAGGCGAACCAATTTGCCAGGGGTCATAGGAGGGGACTCGTCCTCGTCCACCTGGACAGGTATGTATTGGACCTGCCGGATGATGAAAAAGTCAACCGGCTGCGATAAAGTAATTGCGACGATCTCATCACGCATCAGGCGAAAGCACTTCGATCAGGATCACGTGGATTCTGACGGTTGGCGGTAGGTCTTTTCTAACGAGCTTCGTTGTACGGAACGAACTGGCTGACATATACTTATCGAGCTTTGAAGGACGCCTGCCCGAGCAAAGTGGTACGAGCGAATGAGTCCTATCATCGCCTCACAGAGACGACGGAATGCAATGAAAATAAAAATAAAAACCATTCTGATCACCGCAAGCATTGTGAGCCAATTTCTCTTTCCCCTGCGGGTCGCAGCGCAAACCCAAAAGATACGTTTTGAACGCCTGGGGATCGAGGAGGGCTTGTCCCAGAATGCGGTGCTGGCCATCGCGCAAGACACGCAGGGATTTCTGTGGATAGGCACGGAAGACGGCTTGAACAAATACGATGGTTACCAATTTACGGTTTACAAACACGATCCGGACGACCCCACGTCTCTCATCGACAACTACGTTTCCGAGATCCTGGTCGATCGCAACGGCGAAATATGGATCGGTACGCGCAGCGGTCTCGAGCGTTACGATCCATCGTCGGGTTCGTTCATCCATTACCCCACTCATGGGGAGGCGGATGTTTATCTTTTCGGCTCCTGGGTGATCAGTCTCTATGAGGACAGCCAGGGAACGTTGTGGGTGGGAACGGAGGAAGAGGGACTCAACCGTTTAGACCGGTCCAGCGGGACATTTTCCAATTTCTTGGACGAGAGCGGCAATCAACCTCTTCTGAGCGATAACGCCGCGCGCGTGATCTACGAGGATACAACGGGGGATATGTGGATCGGCACCCACGACGGTATGTATCACTTCGATCGTGCCAGCGGGGATTTCACGCAGTACAACCAAGCCATAAGTGCTGAGGATGACGAAGTCAATGACATTTCCGTAATCTACGAGGATCGAGACGGAAATCTGTGGGTTGGTTCCGAGGCGGGTGGGATCAGCCGTTTCGATCGCGCAAGTGGGACGTTTACCCGCTTCGTACACGACCCGGACGATCCCCTGAGCCTTAGCCACGATCGAGTGCGAGCGATCTATCAGGATCGCCTGGGCAACTTCTGGGTGGGAACCCAGAACGGATTGAATCTGGTGCCTGCTGAGGAGTTCACCTCTTCGAGCCTTGCGCTTCATTTTTTGCACTACTACAACGATCCGTTCGATGCGGACAGCCTCGGCAGCAGCACGGTTTGGTCGATTTTCGAAGATCAATCCGGTGTGATGTGGTTTGGCACTTGGGGCGGTGGGTTGTCGAAATACAATCGCGCCACGGATCGTTTCAAACTCTATCAGCACGATCCCAATAAACCAGACAGTTTAAGCGACAACATGATATGGGCAGTTATCGAGGCGTCGGATGAAAGCGTTTGGGTGGGGACCTTCAACGGCGGGTTGAGCGTGCTCGATCGGGAGAAGAACGAGATCGTGGTGTACCGCCATGATGAGCGCGATGCCGAAAGTATACTCAGTGACGACGTGCGCGCCTTGCTCGAAGATCCATCTGGCAGGATGTGGATAGGGACGGCGGGTGGCCTGGAGTTGTTCGATTCTGATGCGGATCTTTTCACACACTCCATTAACGATGCTTCCGACCCGTACAGCTTGAGTGGAAACCGCGTGAATGTTCTACTAGCCAGCCAATCGGGCGGTATCTGGGTAGGCACGCGTTATTCCGGCCTGAACCTGCTCGACCCCGCCACCGGAAGGTTCATCCGTTACCGCCACGATGAGGACGATCCTTCCAGCCTCAGCGATGACCGCATATGGGCGCTTTACGAGGACCGGGAAGGGGCTTTGTGGGTGGGGACGCTCGGCGGAATCAACGTCCTTCAACCGGGAAGCGATCATTTCACCCGTTATCAGTTCGACGCTGAGGACGAGACCAGTTTGAGTTCCGATTCGGTGTTTGCTTTTTACGAGGATGCGCAGGACAACATGTGGGTCGGGACGTGGGGTGGGGGTCTAAATCGTTTCGACCGGGAGACGGGACAGTTCGAGCATTTCACGGAACGTGACGGCCTTCCCAACGATACGATTTACGGCATCGAAGCCGACGCAAGCGGTGGGTTATGGATGAGCACAAATCGTGGCTTATCGCGCTTCGATCCGGAGAGTAAAACGTTCGAGAACTACGATATGCGGGATGGGCTTCAGGATAACGAGTTTAATGTGGGAGCGCACTTCACGAGTGGCAGTGGGGAAATGTTTTTTGGTGGAATTCGGGGTTTCAACGCTTTCTTTCCCGATGAGATTCGGCGGAACCCCCACGTGCCTCCGATCGTGATCACCACATTCTATAAGTTCAATCAAGCCATACGTCACGACCTGCTTCCCAACGAACACATCCAACTATCTTACCGGGATAATTTCATCGCCTTTGAATTCGCCGCCCTCGACTTTTATGCGCCGGCGAACAACCAATATGCCTACATGCTCGAGGGCTTCGACGAGGATTGGGTGCAGTCCGGCACACGCCGCTACGTAAGTTACACCAATCTCGATGGTGGAGAATACATTTTCCGAGTACGGGGCTCGAACAGCGATGGTGTCTGGAACGAGGAAGGGGTTTCGGTCAACATCACCGTGACCCCACCATACTGGGAGACGCCCTGGTTCCAGATTCTCGGAGTATTCGTTCTGGCGGCGCTTGTCTTTACCGGATTCCGCGGGAATGTGCGCAGGATCGAAGCGCGCAGTCGTGAACTGGAAAAACTGGTCGCGGAGCGAACGCAGGAAATCGAGCGGCGCAGAAGTGAAATCAACGCCTTGTATCTCGCGGACGAAAAATTGATACGGCATCTCGAGGTGGATCAGGTGTTTCAGGCGTTGGTCGAGATCGCCGTCGACATCCTGCATGCCGATAAAGGGTTGCTGCTTTATTGGGATGACTCGGCTGGGCGTTTGAGAGTTCGAGCTTCAAGAGGCTTCGAAACGAAAACGCTCGATAAATTGAACCATTCGGTCGAAGGCAGCACGGCAGAGATCGTAATGGAAACCGGCATACCGGTCGTGATTCGAAACGTCCAGGACGATACGCGGGTGAACAGGAAGTTGATGAAGCTGGAGGGCATTCAATCCTTGATGCGCGTGCCCATTCAGAGCGAAGATAAAACGTACGGCGTTTTGACCGTGGCCTATACGACGTTGCAGGAATTTGGTGAGGAACAACAGCGCTTGTTCGAGGCGCTTGCACAGCGAGCGGCGATCGCCATCGAGCAGGCACAACTGCAGGATCAGGCGCAGAAAACCGCAGTCTATGAGGAGCGCCAGCGGCTGGCGCGCGATTTGCACGACGCGGTTACACAGACGCTGTTTTCCGCCAGCCTGGTCTCGGAAGTGCTGCCCAACCTTTGGGAGAAGGATCCCGAACTCGGCCGCAGCCGTCTCAAGGTGTTGAACGACCTGACCAAAGGTGCCTTGGCCGAGATGCGCACCTTGCTCTTTGAACTACGCCCTTCCGCTTTAGCGTCCGCGAATCTCGATGAACTGATGCGGCAGCTGGCAGATTCGTTGATCGGTCGAGCACGCATCCCGGTTGATTTGGAGATACAAGGTAGCTGCGAAATTTCCCCCGAGGCGAAAATCGTATTTTACCGGGTGGCTCAGGAAGCATTGAACAACATCGCCAAGCACGCGCAAGCCAGCTATGTGCGAATGCACATCGAGCGAAATTCCTCGGGAATCAATCTCGTTATTGAGGACGATGGCATCGGATTCGATCCCGAAACAGTTCCACCGGATCACCTCGGCTTGCGCATCATGCAGGAGCGCGCCGAGAGCATCGGCGCCAAACTGTGTATTGGGCCTGGGAAGAAAAGGGGTACACGGCTATCACTTGACTGGAAGTGGTAGAACCGTTGAACACGAATTGGTTACGATGTCAACAAGGCGACTTTCCGAGAATATGTTTTAATTAGGATGCGATCGCCTTGAGTCGTGTAGTGGATGAGGGAAAAATGGGAGAAGCAGACAAGATACGCGTGATGGTGGTCGACGATCACGCCGTCGTCCGCAGCGG
>CAYYVY010000130.1:0-7146 GCA_964475265.1 uncultured Anaerolineaceae bacterium
ACCTTGCCTTTGATGAATTCGATGCCCATCGCCTGGGCGTTTTTGTAGAACTGCTCGTAGCCCTTGCCGAAAGTGCGGATGTCCATGTAATAGATGGTGATGTCCGCCAGCGGCAAGGCGCCGGAGAGCAGTTGAGCTTGCTTGATGGCGTACATGCAGCAGACTCGCGAACAGTATTCCACGCCCAGGGTGCAGTCGCGCGAACCGGCGCACTGCACGTAGCCGATCGAGCCCGGCTCCTTGCCGTCTCCGGGACGCAGCACGTGTCCGTACGGGCCCGTCGGGGCGAGCAAGCGTTCCATGAACAGGGCGTCGATCACGTTGGGGAATTCACCCCCGCCGTATTCCGCTTTGGCGTCGCGGGGCGTGGTCTCGAAGCCGGTGGCGAGCACGACCGCAGCGGCCTCCAGTTGGATCGACTGATCGGTCTGGCTGAAATCGATCGCCGACACGGGACAGACTTTCTCGCATTTCCCGCACAGCAAGCAGTGTTCGATATCCAGCACGGCGTATTGCGGAACCGCCGTAGAGAAAGGAACGCGGATGGCGCGGTGCGCGCCGTATCCCAGATCGAAAGCGGCCGGCAAATCGATCGGGCAAGCGTATTCGCACTGGCGGCATCCGGTGCAGAGTTCCTCATCCACGTAACGCGGATGCTTGACCAACTGCGCCTGATACCGTCCCCCCTCCCTGGTGACGGATTGCACTTCGGTGTAGGTCATCAAGCGGATGTTCTCGTGATGCGCCACCGCGGACATCTTCGGCGTGGTGATGCAGCTGCAGCAGTCCAGCGTTGGGAAGACTTTACTCAAGGCGATCATCTTCCCGCCGATGCTGGGCTCCTTCTCCACGAGTGCAACCTGAAAATCCTGGTCGGCGAGGTCCAGTGCCGTTTGCATGCCCGCGATTCCGCCTCCGACGACCATCACGTCCACGCTGATTTTTTCTCGGGCCATACGCACACCCTTTCCGCAACTTACATCATTTGAATTGGATTAATGAACCGGCTGTTTCGAAAGTTCGTTCGCCACGGGACCGATTTCGGCAAGCACGTCGTTCATGCGCTGGATTTCGCGCATGAAGGAATCCGTGCACACCGTGCAGATCGCCACGAGCTTCAAGCGCCGCGTGTCGATACCGCGTTCCTTCATCAAGGGGTAGGTTTCGTTGAGGCGCTGCGCCGTCACGTCCGATGCCCCTTCGTAGGGACAATCGGTGCCGCTGTACATCACCAGGATGGCGTCGATTCCCTCCGCGAAGGCTTGCAGGTAGAAATCCGGGGAAAACATCGCCGGGGATCGCACGGGCAGAATATACGTGTTCGCGGCGTAATCCCGATGCGCCTGTCCGACCGAATCCGCTCCGGCATAACCGCCCGATAATGATGCCAAGATCAGTATCTTGGGCTTCGTCGATGTCTCCATGGCGGACACCTTTACTTCAATCGCTTGACGAAAATACGTTCGTATCCCTCGGCATCCAAAACACCCAGAAATTCGTGTCCGACTTTTAAAGCCCAGCGAGGGATGTCCTCTTTGGTGCGTGGATCTCCGGACCAGATTTCCAACACTTCGTCCACTTTAACGGCACCGATGGCTTTCTTGGCTTCGAGCAGCGGTCCCGGACAGGCGCTGCTGCGCGCATCGATGACCTTGGCGACTTCCAGGTTCTCCAAATTCCCGTTCGACATCTTGACCTCCTATGAACGGCGCGCCTTTCGCTTCGACGCTGCCGTCTCGTGTGAGCCAGCGGGCACGAGACTCGTGCCTGCGCTGTTTGCGGATTACGATCCAAGCACAGTCTACTCGGCGCGCCATGCGCAAGTTAGTGAATTCCGTCACAATTGACTTTCAACTTTTCAATCAGGGGGTATAGAAATTTTCTATCGAGGGCACTTCTGACCGGAGACTACGAAGGGGATTCCGCCCCTTCCTGGGGCACGGCGACATAATTCACACCGCACTCGACCAGAAAATTTCAATCCGGCAAGCGCCAAGCGATGACGAATAAGTATGCGAATTTGGTTATAAATCAGGATGATGTAACCGATTTCTTCAGACCAGCGACGAGCCGGGCGTGATATGTACGTGAACCTTACGGCTTCGAGGGCCGTCGAACTCGCAGAAGAAGATCCCCTGCCAGGTGCCCAGCACCAGCCGGCCTTCCTGCAGGATGATGCGTACGGACGAGCCCACCAGGCTGGCCTTGAGATGCGCGGCGCTGTTGCCTTCCATGTGACGGTAGTAAGGCTGCCGCCAGGGGATCAGACGCTCGAGATCGGCGAGGATGTCGGCCTCGGTCGTCGGATCGGCGTTCTCGTTGATGGTGATACTCGCCGTGGTGTGCGGCACGAAGACATCGACCACCCCGTTGGAAATCCCCGAATCGCGCACGCAGGCGCGTACCTCGGCGGTGATCTCCAGCATCTCGTCGCGCGATCGGGTGCGCACCTGGATCGTTTCCATGCACTTCACCTCATCATATATTAATGGCTACACGCAATCGTTTATCTACCATCATGGTGCATAGAACACGAAGGAATTGCGGATGATCTCCCACAGTTCGGAAGTTTCCGCGCTGTAGCTTCCGTCCAGCGGCATAACGACGATCTCGAATCCAACGCCATCATGCACGAGGTATACGTTCAACGCCGAACTTGCCCCCGGTAAATCCTCGGTGGCGAAAGCGGTGAGGGGGCCCAGCCAAATGAGCGTTTTATCCGCCGGATGGCCGGGATCCTGCGCAGCTTCGATTTGCTGCTCGGCCCAGGCCGTCAGATCGAGCCCACCGGTGTCACCCTGGTTGTGTATGCTCACACTGGGAAGCAGTTCTTCCGTCGAACCTGCAGGCGCCGGAAGGCTGACGTAGAGCGTGCCGTCCTGGCCGATGCTCGTTTCGTGTGTCTGCGGGTACAGGAAGCAGTATCGATCGTCCAGGTGAATATATACCAGCAGGTCGGCCGTCCCCGACGGACAGCGGCCGCGGCCGTCCACGGCATACACCTTCGTATACGGACGCGATCCAAAAAATTCGCCGGAGGGGCTGCGCAGTTGGAAACGGGCGATCTGCGTGCTCCCCAATTCCGCGCTCTCGTGCATGACCATCAGGACGTTGATGTCGAGCGTTTCGCCGGGCGGGACCTCGCCGGCGAGCGACGTGACCGGTTCCAAAGCGAAGAGGCGATTGTCCGCCGCGTTGATCTGCTCCCAGGTATATTCCCGGTTCCAGGTACATGTGCCGGTGTTGCGTATGCGCCAGGTTTTGGTGAAGCTGTCGCCCGGCTTGATTAGGGTGCCATCCGGAATGGTGAGATCGGCGACGAATTCCGAATCGGGCGTGCAGTCTTCGGGAGTCGCTGTGGGCAACGTCGGCTCAGACGTGGGCTCCTCGATGGTAGGGGTAAGCGTCGAGAGCGGCGTCTCACCGGGGAACGGAGTGTAGGATGTCGGCGACGATTGGTCGGGAACCTCAGGTGCGGCCGTCCGCGCAGGCGCAGCACAGGCGCCGAGCGCCAGACTGATGACGATCAAATAAATAAGGATCCATTGGAAAGTTCGCATGGCTGTCCTCTCCGTTCGAAGCGAATCGCTACACCTTATTCTCTACCAAAGTGCGGTAAATGCCAATGTTTACCCGACGAGATCGTGATTCCGGCAATCCGCCTCCGGAGCAGTATACGACTCTTCGATCGTTAGGGGTCATCCGCGAAAGGCACCCGTGTCTTAGCGGCTGTATCATTTTCATCGGCCATGGCGTGCATGCGCGGCGGCGCCATGGCCAAAACCTCCTGGACGTGGCCAGCTGGGCCCCTATGTAATGACAGCTGGTCACGTGCCTTTAATTGGGTCCAGTAAGCGCCAGGAAGGGATGGGACGAATTGACCAAAGGACAAAAGCGATTGGCTTTATCTATTGATAAAACAGGAAAACCTATGACAAATAAATTCTTCTACAGGATTACTCAATTGTTAGCCATCTCGCGATTTGATTATTATATGGTTCTGAAGGTTGGAGAACCACTTCGAATGTTACTGGCCTTTCTACATCTGCAGGCATGATCTTCACTTGTACCTTAGCATTCTCACTATGATCTGTTCCAGGGATTTTGCCCATATAGCCCGAATAAAGGATAATCTTTCCCGGCCCGTTTACACATACTTCGTTATGTGTAGCTCTGATAGTTAGAGAATCACGGTATGGCTGAAGATCCCCTGCAAATGGAGGCCTGAGTATCACATTTTCAAATATTGTTGATTCTAAGCATCCGGGAACTTCTACACATACTTCACAACGGTGAAATGGAATAAATAATGTGCCTTCAGATTTCGGGTATATATAAAGGTGCATTTCAAGAGTCCAAGGAAAATTGGCAGATTGTTCTAAACCTAACTCAGACTCATGAATCTCGAAGACAGGCATTTTTTGTATTGGGACGAGGAGTTTTATTAGATCATTGTGTGTGGCACTCCTGGTAGATGTATGTTCACGCCATGGTACTTCAAACTCCACCCATCCCCCTCCTGATTTATTAAACCTGGGATTCTTGACGACATATGGGCTATAGCTAGTATCAAAAAGCAACGCTACAACAGTCTTGCCTTCAACATCCAAATTCCTATCAATCACTGCTGGAGGGATTCCATTGAAGTTGGATTTCACCTGATCGTACCAAGTTGCTAGCTCATGGCGATCGACCCCCACAACTCCTCGACGTTGACTGACACCAATAAGCCAAAGAAGATTCTCTCCTCTTGCAGCGTTGGCATGACCTGCTATTTGTCGCGCTGTTTTTGCATGATCATCAGGCCAAGACGATTTTAATTCAACCAAGAAATCTTCGTCTGGCTCGTGTGCGTTGACTCTATCAATGACACTTAAAGCCCAGGCTTCAATCTCATGTGATTTCATACTTGCATCGACTCCTGTGTTCCACGAATCATCATAGGTATACAAGTTGGTTTTAACCAACTCAGCTGGAATTGCGGAATTGCATTATGTTAGGAATATCGCTCCATGAGACCGCGAACCCTTTTAATTACTGTTGATAGAATGGCAATATAATGCCCTACATCACCCTTTACTGGCTTTGGTTCGAGACGATCCAACCATTCCACAAGAGAACCGGCAGTAGGTGAGAGTTTCTTTGCTTTAGCTATAGCTTCTTTCTCTATGGCATCAGCTTGCTCAATCCATTTCTTTGCATCAGAATAATTTCCCCGCTCACCAGTATTTCTATGAACGATCGCTCGGCCCATAATCTCTATCAGATCTTTAAGGATCATCTGTTCCCTTCGATCTCGATAGAGAGTAAAGAACGCTATAAGTGCAGCAGCAATTACGCCCCCAATTATGTTAGCCTAAAGGTCAACCCCACATAGGAATTCTAGTAATTTTTCCATCTTCTTTATCCCTCCTATCTTTGTTGTGATGCTCACTAGAGTATATACTCTATCTGAGGTGAACTTCAACCATGCCCTGGCTGACCACAGAAGAAGCAGCTGAGATCCTGGATTATCATCCTGAAACGATTCGAGAGATGCTACGTGCCGGGCGATTGAAGGGCAAGAAGTATGGCCATGTTTGGCTTGTAGAGCCGAATTCAGTCGATGAATATAAACAATTGGTCAGAGATCAAGGTTATGAAAAAAATGACCCACGCAGGGGAAAGTAGTATCTTGTTGACAACCCCTTTTTATTTCTGTATACTGCCTGTAATATACACAAGCACTTAACCCAAAGAACGGACCTGGTCGGTGTGGTACCACCTCCCAGGCCCTAAGCCCCAACGCTGACCTAGCCAGCACAGGAGCCTACCGTATCCTAACACGGAATCCCTCCAGCGGCTGTCTCAGTAACGGGGCAGCCGTTTAGCGCTCTAGGAGGAGGATTCCGATGTCGAAAACCCGCAACAGTGGCCAACTTGGCCAGGAGATCCTGGAAAACCACACACGGCGCCTGCAGATCCAGGTAGACCCCAACGATGGACCGATCGAAAAACTGAGCCGGCTTTCAGCCGCCTTCGAAGGAGTCGACGAGCTCAAGCGATCGGGGCTTGAATACCTGCTTGAATGGCCGGAGCCGGAGCGGACCTTCGGCCTCCGGATCCTGGCTGCCTGGGCAGAGTGGGCACTCTCCAAGGGTCCCCATATCCCGCCCGAAAAGCTGAGGGCGTATTACGAACAGCAGCCTTGAGATTATGCGAGCTACTGATCGAGAAGAACGCCGGCGTGAACGCATAGAGAACGCCCTGGCAGCGATCGCCAACGCCAAGCTACAGCTGGATATAGTTATGCTCAGGTTGTGGCACGTGGAGCACTCGTCTCCGGCCATGGGTCCTGTAGTCTGGTCAGCGCAGGAGGAAGTGCTCGAGATCCGGGAAGCGCTTGATCGAGCCCAGGATTACATCAGCGCCGAGTGGCAATTATGGCAGATTAAATACGGGTATAAATATTCGGATAAATAACTAGAATCTATTCAATTTCTCAGGATCCAACCCCCCTAGAAAGCTGATTAAGAAATGCGTTGCTCGAACTAATCGACGTTCTTGTTCTTCTCTACTGATTTCCCCAGCTTTTGATGGAATAAGATCTCTTTCCCAAATATCGATACAGTCGTCTGCCCAATTTACAACTTGGTCTTTTAGAATAGAGTCATCCCGGAGTTGGCCACCAATTTCATATACCTTCGCCCAACGCATCGAAATACCCTTTTGCTTAATTAAATTGGCTCGATGAGATCTCATTTCAAACAGTAAATTGATTGCCTCATCAATGGCCTGCCGCATAGCTAACAAGGATGAGCCGGCTGATAAATCTTTCGAAGGTGCTTTCTCGAAAACAGAATAAGCACTTAGAAATAAATCTAATGGACTAATCTTTGGCTCTGCTGCTTTTGGATGAACCTTGTTAAGGTCAAGTCCTTTCATTAGGCGTTCTACTTCATCCTTTTTCGCGGTTCTTTTAAGGTGCTCCAGCAATCCTTCTCGTGCATTCTCTGCATCCTTATTCTCGCCTTCAGAGGTCACTAAAAGAAATGACTGCTCATCAATGTAATTTGAAGACGCGGTACTAGCACTACTAATTGTTGAGAGAAATGGACTATAATCTACAGATCCTACAATCCCTAAAATATGATCGGCATGATTTAT
>CAYYVY010000131.1:0-6860 GCA_964475265.1 uncultured Anaerolineaceae bacterium
AGACAAGTGGACGTTATATATAACCCAAGGAACCGGGGCATCGCCGGCGCACTCAACCAGGGATTGCGGCATGCCATAGAACTTAGCTATCCCTGGGCAATCACATTCGATCAGGACAGCCGCCCGGCAGCGGACTTGATCGAGCGGCTTTGCGACGCATATTCGAAAGCGAGTGATCCGGAAAGTGTCGCGATTTTAGCTCCACAAATTCTCAACCTCGATTTGGACAAACCGACATACTATCTTCGTCCGCGTTTCGGATTGTTCTACGAGCGGGCGTACTGTCAGACGGGGATTCTCGAATCGGTCTCGACGGTTATCACCTCGGGCTCAATGATCAACTTGAAGATCTTCCAGGAATTGGGCGGATATCGCGAAGATTTCTTCATGGATTATGTGGACACCGAGTTCTGCCTGCGGGCTCGCAGCAAAGGATACAAAATCGTCGTCGCCTGCGATGCCCGCCTGGAGCATGTCCTGGGAAATCGTCGGGAGGTTCGGGTAGGGAGGTTGCGCTTGTATCCGACCTTCCATCCCCCGCAGCGTTGGTATACTATCAGCCGGAACCGCGTGGCGATGATCCGTATGTATGCCCTGCGCTTCCCGCACTGGTTCACCTATGAAATCGTGGCTGCATGTTACACATTAGTCCGGATGTTGTTGACAGAAAATGACCGGGGAAAGAAAATACGTGCCGTCTGTCGGGGATTGCTGGATGGCCTGCGCGGCAGGATGGGGGAAGTAAGATGATCTCGATCTCGATCGTAAGTCACACACATAATGCTATGGTGAACCAGTTGCTTAAGGATCTGGCTGTCGTCGAGGCCCAAACCAAGTACGAAGTGATCGTCACCGAAAATATTGACGAAGATATCGACATCGTCGGAGATAGCACAGGGAAAGCCATACGGTTTATCAGGAATACTAACCCACAAAGCTTCGCACGAAATCATAACCGAGCGCTTCTGGATGCTGAGGGGGACTATTTCTGTATTCTCAACCCGGATGTCCGATGGATGCAGCCGGTATTTTCAATACTTAGCGGCCACTGCGATAGGGATGAGGCGGATATCGTCGCACCATTGGTTATCGATTTGAAGGGCATTCCCCAGGATTCTTTTCGAAAACTCCCAACACCGGGTGATTTATTCCGGCGAAGAGTCCTGCATCGAGGCAGACGTCCATATCCTTTTAAACGAGGAGAATTCGTTTCGCCAGATTGGATTGCAGGTATTTTTATGATGATGCCGGCTGTGATCTTCCACCAGCTTGGTGGATTCGACGAGCGTTTCCGCATGTATTTTGAGGACGTCGATTTCTGCGCTCGAGCAAGGTTGGAGGGGCATCGAATCGGGGTGGATACCAACGTGGTCATCCAGCATACGGGAAGTCGATCATCGCGGAGATCGTTAAAATATTTTCTCTGGCACGTATTGAGTGCGTTTCGTTTCTATAGATCGCCCGTCTACCGCCGATTTCGAAGTTGTGCGAACAGTCCGGAGCGATGATTCAAATTCTGCCTCCCAGAAGCATTTCACCATTTCAGGATGGTTTACAATCTAGGGGAAATTGGTGGCACGATCTCGGAGTGTATGAAACCGATGGCAGCAGAAAACCATAGTTATCAAGTACGACTGGAACCATTCCTCGCGCTTTTCATGCGCAGGTGGCCAGCATTGTTGGCGCTCGGCCTTTTGGGTCTCCTGGCCGGATTCGCGTTGAGCTTCATTCAAAAGCCGCGCTACGAGGCCGAAGCGATGATGGGTATCAATATCCAATACGGAGTGATTGAGCCGTTGGAATTGGTCGTTGAAGACCGTGCACAGAACCGTGTGGCGGATATCATCCTTGCGGACAGTACACTGCTTGTTCTTTTGGAGAACATCGAGCAGTCTGTGCGGCAGGAACAAGGCTGGCAATACCCCGCAGATATACGCCAAGTCCTGCGATTGGATCGTGGGCTTTCCGCCTGGGGATTTGTCGTAATGCATAACGATCCCGCACTGGCCGCTCAAGTTTCCGATTTATGGATGGAGATCAGTCTCGCCGAATTGGTCGAGGCGCAGAATCACGCCTGGCAGGCTGTGGCGCTTATGGGCGAGGAATCATTCCAGTTGGAATGCGACCAATATCTGTTATCTTCCGAGCCTGTCGAGACGTATGCAACGCGTTGTGATCTCGAACCGGTTTCGCTCGATGCGGAAGCTCTTGCTGGACAATTAAGGACCGAAATCAACCTCAGCCGCGGCATCTTGCCAGTTTTTTCCTTCGAAGCACTAAAGGCGGCTGAAGTCCCTGACAGCCCGGCAGTCTATAACCGAGGCGTACTGCTGTTGAGTGGAGCGTTGAGTGGATTGCTGATCGGGATTTGGATCGTGCTCGCCCTGCCTCGCCGAGAAGTCTCAGAAGTTGGTGCCTCAGAGGCAGGTGAAAGTGATTGACAACCTGGCCAGGCAAGAGTCTCGATCGCGGATCTATCAGACCGCAACTTCGATACTATGGAATGCATTGCTTCTTACTATTCCGGTCACAAGTTTTCCTTTGATCGCCAGTTTAGCTGGCGGCAGCCAGGTCAGCCCTTTGGCTGGCGTGCCGCTGTTGCTCCTGGTGTTGTTTTGGTTTATTCCTCGCTTCTTTAAAAAGCCTGTGCTTCCTGCGCTTTCCATTCCCCTGTTGTTGTTCGTTTCGATTGCATTCCTGTCGATCTGCGCATCGTTTTTTATTGGCATTCAACCATCGTTGAACCAATCCCCTCTCTCGCGAACCATACGAGGCTTTGCCACATTACTTGTGGGCTTCGCTTTTTACCTTGTGGCTGCCAAGTTTCCGGATTCGAAGGAAAAAATCCGCAAAAGCCTGCAATGGCTCTATCTGGGAGCGGTTATCGCCTTACTATGGTCGTCTCTGCAAACGATCTATGTGCTGAATAACATGCGTTTGAATGTGACCAATCCCAATGAAGTGCCGGTTTGGATGAATACGATTCATCGGCAATTCTCGACCAGGAGCCTCATCTCTCGTCGCGTTACAGGTTTGGCGTTTGAACCTTCATGGCTGGCCGACCAGCTCGTGATTCTCTATTTGCCTCTTTGGCTCGCCAGCGTCTTCCACCGTTACTCTGTTTTTACGAAGCAGAAACGGATCGTCAGCGTCGAACTCGGTCTGGCACTTTGGGGGTCATTGATCCTGTTCATGTCCCAATCACGTATCGGATTTTTGAGTTACTTTGCCATTCTCGCTGTTTTGGGGATCCTGTTTTTTCTGGGGCTTGAACGATCGTGGTTAACCAGGCGAGCTCGGCGCAGAGAAGCCAAAGGTATGAAGCATCCCGGCGTGCACGGGGTACGCCTCTGGCGGATACTGGTCTGGAGCGCGGTGATCGCAATCGTTGTTTGCCTCATCCTGACTGTGGCTTTTGCGCTCCTGCAGCTTGATCCGCGCTATGCGCGTATTTTCCGGAATTGGTTCGCCGATGAAATTCTCGTCCACGAAGATCCGGTTTATGTCATTGCCAATCAACTTATGTACGCCGAGCGCGTGGTGTATTGGGATGTCGGGTATAAGACATTTGCACAACACCCAATTCTCGGAGTCGGAGTCGGTAACTCGGGTTTTTTCTTTCTGCAGAATGTGCCGGTCTTTGGCTCTCGTTTACCAGAATTGATTGCAATTCTAAATGGATGGGCTGAATTCCCAAACACCAAAAGCCTGTGGATTCGTCTTTTAGCGGAGACAGGAGCCCTCGGGTTTTTATGTTTCCTGATCTGGCTGGGATTACATGCTTGTGCGGCGAGAGATTTACACAGAAAAAAAACTGGATTACTTTCTGCTTTGGGTTTAGCGGGTATCTTTATGTTACTGGCGCAGTTCTTTGAAGGATTTAGCCTGGATACTTTTGCATTGCCTCAACTTTGGATTATTTTAGGGCTGATTGTGAGTGGTCAGTCATTAAGAAACGATGCCCACCTCCGAGAATCGGAGATCTCATGACTGTTACAGTCTCCATTATCGTGCCCTGCTACAATGAGGAAAGCACAATTAAAATCTTGCTGGAAGCCATCCATCGCCAGTCCTACGATCGAAAGGCGATGGAAGTCGTTATAGCAGACGGCTTGTCGACGGATGGTACCAGGTTAAAGATTGACGAATTTGTATTTCGGCATCCCGAGCTCAGCATCCGTGTGGTGAACAATGGTAAACGCACGATTCCCGCGGGGCTCAATCGAGCGATCGAGGAAGCGAAGGGTGATATCATTATTCGGCTGGATGCTCATGCAGCGCCGGATCGGGACTACGTCGAACACTGTGTGGCGACGCTTGAGCGAACGGGTGCTGCGAATGCCGGAGGCGTATGGAAGATCCGACCTTTGATTGATGATTGGAAATCACGTGCGATCGCGGCCGCTGCAGCACATCCATTGGGCGCGGGAGGCGCCCGTTACCGCACCGGTGGAAAAGCGGGCGCAACGGACACCGTTCCGTTTGGCGCCTTTCCCCGTCACTGGGTGGAAAAGGTCGGTTCCTTCAAGGAAGATTTGGAAACGAACGAAGATTATGAATACAATCTGCGCTTGAGAAAGGCTGGTGGCGTGGTCTATTTCGATCCAGAGATCCAATCGGTTTATTATGCCCGTCCGGATTTCATCTCTCTTGCAAAACAGTATGCACGCTATGGTTATTGGAAAGCACGAATGCTGCTGCGTTATCCATCGTCTCTTCGTTGGCGGCAGGCCATACCACCGATATTCGTCGCTTCTGTGATCGTTCTCGGTTTGTTTGGATTCGTTTGCCGTCCAGTCTGGTGGCTGCTGGGGGGTGTTTTGGGTTTATACGCGGCGATTACCTGTCTTGCCGGATGGAAGGCTGGATTTCTTACAAGGGATCCCGGAATTGCTTTAGGGCTTCCGATCGCGCTTTGGACAATGCATTTTAATTGGGGCGGTGCCTTTATTTGGAGTATGATTTATAACTGGAGAAGGAGACTTACTTGAGCGTGCAGGAACAGCGGAAACGTCATCGCGGGCTGCGGACAGAAGAACGTCGCGCCATTTTAATCATCGGAGATCTTCTCGCATCATCGATTGCGACATTTTTCGCACTGACCCTGTGGGCGCAGTTTGATTGGCTCGGCTTTTCATGGAATTTCATTGTCGAACGTGGCTCCTGGTTTATTTTACTGCCTCCCATCTGGGTGTTGTTGATGGCCAATCTATACAATATTCAGCGCGCCGGCTCCTGGCGCGAGACGGTTCGCGGGGTTGTGATCGCGGCTGCGGGGGGGGTCATTCTATATCTCGTTGTCTATTTTTCTTCCGACCCCGGATCTCTCCCGAGGCGAGGCGTACTCTATTTCCTCGGTCTGGCAACGTGTGTGACGCTCTTTTGGCGCTGGGTGTATTTGCGTATCTTTACGGCACCTGCATTCCTGCGGCGCGTTATCATCGTTGGCGCAGGAAATGCGGGGCGCACGCTGTACGAGGCGATCAAGGGGCTTGGAACCCCTCCATTTCAAACTCTGGGTTTTGTGGATGATGATGCGGAAAAACATAATAAGGAAATTGAGGGTCTGCGGGTCATGGGGGATCACACGGACTTACTCACGTTGATCGAAAGCCACACAGCAACCGATCTGATCGTCGCCATTCAGGGACCAATGTCGGGCGAGATGTTTCAGGCGCTGCTGGATGTCCAGGAGCAGGGCATACAGATTACGCGCATGCCGGTTGCGTACGAAGAGTTAATGGAGCGTTTGCCGATCCATCACCTGGAATCCGATTGGCTGCTGCGATCGTTCGTAGATGAAGTGAACGTGTCCAGTTTCTACTTACTTGTTAAACGGCTTGTTGATATTGTTGGCGGGTTGGTGGGTTTGATGGTTTTCTGCATCACATATCCATGGGTGGCATTGGCCATTCTCCTGGAAAGCGGCAGGCCAATTCTCTATACCCAGGAGCGTTCAGGTCAGGGAGGGCGTCCTTTCAATATTTTAAAATATCGATCGATGATTCAGGACGCGGAACCCAATGGTGTGCCTCGCTGGGCAAACAATCACGACCCACGAACGACGCGCGTCGGTGGCATACTGCGCAAGACTCATCTGGATGAATTTCCACAGTTCTTCAATGTACTGCTGGGGGATATGAGTATGGTCGGTCCCCGTCCAGAACGTCCGGAATTAATTGCAAAGTTGGAAAAACAGGTTCCCTTCTACCGGGCTCGATTACTCGTAAAACCAGGTATCGGCGGATGGGCGCAAGTAAACGGCGGGAAGTTGGCATCGGTGGAAGGTTCAGCTGAAAAACTGGAATTCGATCTCTATTACATCAAACATCGCAGCATTCTTCTGGACCTTTGGATTGTCATCCGAACAATCGGCGCGATCATTGGTTTCAAAGGAGTGTAGTTTGGCGATTTCATTGGTGACTGGCGGCGCGGGTTTTATCGGGTCACATCTGGTACACGCATTAGTCGAAAAGGGGGATACGGTACGTGTTTTGGATGATCTTTCCACGGGCAATGAAGAGAATCTCCAGGGGCTTGCTGTAGATTTATCGGTTGGTGATATCCGAGATGCACATCTCGTCCGTGATGTTTGTAGTGGGGTCGATCGGGTGTTTCACCTCGCGGCTTCGATATCTGTGGCCGCTTCAATGAACGAGCCAATCCAGTATTACGATGTTAATTTATTAGGTTCGGTAAATGTGCTTTGGGCCGCCGCTCAAGCGGGAGTTAAACGCGTAATCCTGGCTTCATCAGCCGCTGTATATGGCAAAACAGATGGCGTGGTGGATGAGGAAATGGAGAAACAGCCATTGTCTCCTTACGCCGATGCCAAGCTGGCGATGGAAGGCGCGGCACGC
>CAYYVY010000132.1:0-6825 GCA_964475265.1 uncultured Anaerolineaceae bacterium
TATTTGCATCCGCACAAAAACAGAAGCGGACCAGGCATGGTGCCGCGATCTGCTTAGCGACCATTGGGGGTCGGCGCGGGTTGTCAGCCGCGGCCGGCTTCACCATGCCGACACGCTCCCTGGATTGATTGTCGAGCTGCAAGGCGAACCCGCCGGCCTCCTGACCTACCGCATCGAAGACGCAGAATGCGAAATTGTCACGCTCAACAGCTTGCTGGAGCAGCGCGGCATCGCCACGGCGCTGCTGAATGCCGTCACGACAGAAGCCGTTCGAAACGGCTGCCACCGGCTTTGGCTGATCACTACAAACGACAACCTCCCCGCCCTGCGCTTCTATCAGAAGCGGGGTTTCACGCTGGCCGCGGTTTATCCGCATGCGGTTCAGGAAGCGAGAAAACGCAAACCAGAAATTCCCGAGCTCGGCTGGGAAGATATCCCAATCCGGGACGAGATCGAGTTCGAAAAAATACTCCAGCCATCCGGCGGTGCGTAGCGCCAGATCGTCTCCCTCGGCAGCGCTTCGATTGCACCGGCGCTGCTCCTTCGTTCGGAAACCTGTGTCAGCTTGCCGAGTTTATGGTACGATGCTGTGTTGAATGTCCGGCCGGAGTTGACGCAATTGGCTGCTCCGAACGGAAACCACCGGCCAGCCAGAAATCGAACGACACGAGCACAGGTTCATGCGAATCACACGTTTTCGTCAAACTCCCAAATCTCCCATCCTCTGGGGTTGGGTCGCCGACGAGCGCATCGGCGTCCTCGACGGTCAGCCGTTCGACGAATTTCGCCGCGAGGAAGCTACACTGGCGATCGACTCCGTGCACCTGCTTCCACCGATTTCTCCAGGGAAGATCGTTTGTGTGGGGCGCAACTACGTCGCCCACGCCGAAGAGCACGATGCGGAAGTGCCCGATCTGCCCCTGCTCTTTCTTAAACCACCTTCGGCGGTCATCGGCCCCGGTGAAGCCATCGTTCTGCCTCCCCAATCGAATCAGGTCGAACACGAAGCGGAGCTCGCCATCGTCATTTCGCAGCGAGGCCGCTGGATCCGTGCCGAGCAGGCAAGCGATTTCATCCTCGGTTATACGGCGGCGAACGACGTGACCGCGCGGGACCTGCAGCAGCGCGATGGACAATGGACGCGCAGCAAGGGTTTCGACACTTTCTGTCCGCTTGGTCCCTGGATCGAGACGGAACTCGACCCCTCGGACGTGTTGATCACTTGTTCGGTGAACGGACAGATGCGCCAAATGGCTTCCACGCGCGACATGGTGTTTACCGTTCCCCAACTCGTCGCCTTCGTCTCCTCGATCATGACTCTCATGCCCGGCGACTTGATCCTCACAGGAACACCGGCTGGTGTCGGCATCATCAGCGATGGGGATGAAGTGACCGTAGACATCGAGGGAGTCGGCACGCTGCGGAATCCGGTCCACAGCCAACCCACAGACGAAGGCTAATCCACCCACACAGGAGGCGTTTTATGGGTCTCAAACCCGATCATTGGATTGCGAAAATGGCTCGAGAAGAAAGGATGATCGAACCCTTTGCCGCAGAGCAAGTGCGCGATAACGTCATTTCGTACGGCGTCTCGTCCTACGGATACGACATTCGCGTGGCAAACGAGTTCAAGATCTTCACCAATGTTTTTTCAGCTATTGTCGATCCAAAGCAATTCGACAAAGCATCCATGGTCGATCTCAAATCAGATGTTTGCGTCATCCCCCCGAATTCGTTTGCGCTAGCCCGGTCCGTGGAGTACTTCCGCATTCCCCGAAGCGTGCTCACGATCTGTTTGGGCAAGTCGACGTACGCGCGCTGCGGCATCATCGTGAACGTAACCCCCTTCGAACCCGAGTGGGAAGGCTTCGTCACCCTGGAGATTTCCAACACCACTCCGCTCCCGGCGAAAATATACGCAAACGAAGGTATCGCCCAGGTCCTTTTCTTCGAAGCCGACGAGGAATGCCGCCAGTCCTACGCGGATAAAAAGGGAAAGTATCAAAAGCAGAAGAAAATCGTGCTGCCCAGAATGTAGCCTTCGCTCGCACGAATCCAGATCACTCGTTTTCGATTTCCCAGCAACGATCAAGCCGCCGGGACCAACACCGGCGGCTTTTATACTGATCTTAAGGTGGAGCTGCTAGATTTGGAATTCTCCGGATCGATAGAACAGCTCCCCATCGACGAGGATCTCTCCCCCGTCCCGCATGTCGCAAATCATGTCCCAATGGATGGCACTCTCGTTGTGCGATCCCGTCTCCGGGTAGCCCGCACCGAGTGCCATGTGGATCGTTCCCCCGATCTTCTCGTCGAAGAGAATATTCTTGATGAAGCGGTTGATGCGTTTGTTGGTCCCCACAGCGAATTCACCCACGTATTTCGCGCCTGCGTCGGTCTCCAGCATACGCAGGAGATAATCTTCGTTTTTCTCTGCGCTGGCCTTCACCACCTTGCCGGCTTCGAAATGAAGCTCGATTCCAGCGACTTCCCGTCCACCGCGAATCGCCGGATACGAGTAGCGAATCCAACCCTCAAGCGAATCCTCCACCGGTCCGGTGAATATCTCCCCGCTGGGCATGTTGTGTGTGCCGTCCGAATTGATGAACTTGCGGCCGTCGATCGAAAGCTTGAGGTCTACGTTCGGTCCGCGGACTTCGACGCTCCGCTTGCCGTCCAACCAATCCACCAAACGCTGCTGCTCATCATGCACGGCCTGCCACGCCGCCACCGGATCATCCTGATCGGCGAAGGTGGTGCCATAAACAAAGTCCTCGAATTCGGATAGATTCATGTCCGCGTCCTGGGCGTACGCCGTGGTCGGGAAGAGGGTGATCACCCAACGCAAATCCCCGGATGCCGAACGCCGCATGAAAATTTTCATCAGTTCGCTGTGCGCTTTGGAACGCAGGCTTTGCTTGGCCGGATCGACGTTGCTCAGGACGCGCGTGTTCGAAGAACTGTTGACGTTGATCATTACGTCGAACTCCGAGCGGACGATTTTTTCAAAGCGATGCACGTGCTGCAATTGATCCTCATTACCTTCGGTGAAAAGTATGTAGGCCAGGTCTTCGACTTCGACGCGGGAACGCAATAACCCAAGCAGGACGTAAGGATAAGCCCCCGCTCGGACTACCTCACGGTAGATTTCCCGAACCAGCGGGAGCCCCGCCGGCTGGTGGAAAATCGCCACTTCGTCCTTCGGCTGCACCCTGGTCGAATACTGCACCAGGGTCTTCGCCAGATTTACCACGCGCGCATCTGCCATGGGACACATCCTTTCTCTTCTGTATTTATCTTGATTATAACAACGAGACTAATAGATAGAATCAGCGAATGGGTAAATATGTAACAAGAGATTTTTTAACTCCAACTCTGTGGCTTATATATAAAATAGCCACTTTGTAATCTGACCCGATTTGGAAACAGGGAATTACGAAATTTACTTTCATAGATATGAAATGAGATCGTGACTGCATTCTGTAGATCGAACGACGACCGACTTGGGGGAAAAGCAACTTTTACAAACTTCTTAGGAAAAAGTCTGATAATTTCTTATAGTGGCAGAGTAAGATCACTATCAGCAGATATAAGTATCGCCGTATCAAAGCTATTTTGGAATGCATCAACAAGCATATGTGTTGCGATATTTACGTCAGTCCTTTTCTCATTTGTATCATAGTACACTCTTTCGCAGTTGCTACAATGCTGCTTGAAGGATTGATATCGACCATAGTGAATACTTAAACCAGAAAGTGTTCCGAGGGCACTTAAATATTTTTCTTGCCTTCTTCGTTTATCTCTCGGTTTTGATATCTTAGAAGTGAAGTATTTGACGTTTTGTAATGCCTGAGTAGAGCTGCAGAGGGAATTTCCAAGTTTGTATAGATTCAACCAATAATACTTCTTCCAACCACTATCACGTAAACCGTAGTAGAGATTAAATCCATCAATATATACGTTCACCCGCTCCTTTTTACTGGCCATCGATATCTCCCCTCTTGACTTATCAATAAACAGAGAATAATATACTTATTGACAGCGCCAACGTTAATTCGTTGGCCCTCGGTCACCCTTTACAGGGTGACCGTTTGTATTTCAACCCAACTTCATTTTATTTTCGAATGTGGTGAAATCACTGACAAATATACCAGCTCATCCTAACGCCACGCGCCTTTCAACGTGCAGCCGGCGTCGAATTCGAGGGCGAGCACGTAATCCATCAGTGCAGGATTTCCCCAGACGAAATTGAGCGCAATGAAAACCACCTGATCCTGGGGAATGGTCCTGTTGGCACTCGGCGACATTTCGAGGATGCTGCCGTTCTGCAGGTCGTCCAGTCCGATTTCACCTTGCCAGAGAATATCTTCCCCCAGGCGAATGTGCTGCAGCACACCCTTCACCGCGGCGTCCCAACTCAATTCCCGTATCCCCACGAGATTCACGTTGCGACCGCTTTGGTTGTCAACGATCCACTCGGCGTCGTTTCCCCGCTCCCCCAGGTATTGAAGCCTGAGACCGGGGCAGGCCTCCGAAGTGATCGGCTCCGGCGTGGGAGAGGCGGCGAGAACGACCACCGGCTCCGTCGCTGTCGCCGTAGGCTCAAGCACGGCTTCCGTAGGGGACGGCGTGGACGTCACCATGGCGGCATTTCCGAACCCGAAAAATGAATCTCGAAGCAGCAGGATTGCCGTTACTCCGGCGAATAGCACCAACGTCAGCGGCACAATCCAGATCGAGCTCCGCCGCTGCCTGACCGGCAGAGAGGCGGACGACGGTGCAGGTTGGAACTCGCCAACGCCCGTCTGGTTCACAACGTCCAGCGCCAATCTAACTTGCGGCGATGTCTCCGGAGGCAAACGAAATTGCGGAAGCGGTTTCCCTTCCAAAGCAGCCAGGTAGGCCTCTTTCATGACGCGAATGCTCGGAAAACGGTCTTCGCGTCGTTTGGCCAGGGCCTTGAGAATCACGCGTTCTTCGTCCGGTGGAATCTGCGGGTTGAAGCGTCTCGGACGAGGAACCGGTTCGTTAATGTGCGCCAACATAGTCGCTATGGGTTTATCGGATTCGAACGGCAGGCGTCCGGTGGCCATACGATAGAGCACGACGCCCAACGAATACTGATCCGAACGAGCGTCGATTTTCTCACCGCGCCCCTGTTCGGGGGAGATGTATGCCGGCGTGCCCATCAGCATCGACCCCGTGAGCGTGTCCGAACCTTCGATCTGGCGGGCCAGGCCGAAGTCGGTCAGCAAGGCGTTGCCCTTCTCGTCGATCATCACGTTGGATGGCTTGATATCACGGTGGATGATGCCCTGGTCATGCGCCATAGCCAGCGCATCAGAGATCTGTTGGACCCAGCGCATGCATTCCTGCTTGGAGATGCTGCCCTGCGCCAGGCGATCCTGCAGCGTCTCGCCGCGCACGAAGGGCATAACGAGATAGATATAACCCTGCGTTTGGCCATAATCGATGACCGGGACAATAGATGGATGCGTGAGATGCTGCTTGACCAACTGCGCCTCGCGGCGAAAGCGTTTCAAGAACATACGGTCGGCGCTCATCGCCGGAGACAATACCTTCAAAGCCACTTCGCGCATGTTGCGCGTGTCGACGGCCCGATAAACCGTCGCCATGCCCCCCTGGCCAACGCGCTCGCGAAGATGGTAGTGATCGAGCATTTTTCCAACCAACACGCTCATGCTTCTACCTCTACAACGGGGTTCGATGCGCTCTACAAGCAAGGGTTTACACTACGCTGACAGTTGTGTCAAGCGAACCGAGCCTGCCGACGGGAATCTCCCTAGCAGTATACTTTCACGTCGCTGCACAATTCCCCCACTGACCTCCAATTCGGATCACAAGTTCGCGAGGAGAGCCTTTCGCTGAAGACACAAAATCCTCGACACCCTTGAAGGCGTGCAGCACGCAGGTTATCATCAGTCGAATTCGGCCGGACGCACACTCTGACAGGTGACCCGATGAAGACGACAGCGCGAGCGGAATGGTTTGCCGGAGTACGGGCGCAGCTTCCCATCCTTCTCGGCGTCGTGCCTTTCGGGGTGATCTTCGGCGCCTTGGCGCTCTCCGCCGGTATTCCACCGCTGGAAACCCAGGCATTTTCGCTTTTCGTCTTTGCCGGCAGCGCACAATTCATCTCCGCCGTACTGATTGCAGAAGGTACCCCTGCTCTCATTGTCGTACTCACCATTTTCGTCGTCAATCTACGCCACGCACTATACAGCGCCAGCATATCCCAGTACACGCAGCATCTATCCAAACGCTGGAAAGCCGTCCTCGCATGGCTGCTCACGGATGAGGCCTTCGTCGTCGCCTCCGTGCGCTATCGAGAACGTAACAATGCGCATTCCCACTGGTATACATTGGGAACGGGGCTGACGCTGTGGGCTTCCTGGCAAGCGAGCACGGCCGTCGGAATCGCGCTCGGTACGGTGATTCCCGAAAACAGCTTACTCGATTTCGCCCTTCCACTCACGTTTGTCGCCCTGCTCGTGCCGCTGCTGGTCGACCGCCCAACCGGGATGGCGGCCGCAGTCTCCGGATGCTCGGCGGTAATCCTCTGCGGGCTGCCGTACAAGCTTTGGATTCTGATCGCCGCCACGCTCGGCGTCGCCGCCGGCATGCTCACCGAACTGCGGCTTGGGCGAGCAAAGGACCTCCCGCAATGAAATCCGCCAGCGCGCTTTACCTGTGGACGATCATCATCGGCGGCATGCTGGTCACCTACGCAACGAGACTATCCTTCATCTTGCTGATCCCGCAGGAACGCGTACCCGCATTGATGAAACAGGCTCTGCGCTACGT
>CAYYVY010000133.1:0-4526 GCA_964475265.1 uncultured Anaerolineaceae bacterium
CCGCGGGGTCGCCGGAGCAGTGGGAAGCGCCCACGGAAGCGCTGCGCCAGGCGCTCGAGCGGGCGAAGGTTCCCTATCAAGTCGATGAAGGGGAAGCCACGTTTTATGGTCCCAAGATCGACCTGAAATTGTGCGACAGTCTGGGGCGTGAGTGGCAGCTTACGACGATTCAATTCGACTTCACGCTTCCCGAAAGATTCGATTTGGCGTACGTGGGAGAAGACGGACAGGAGCATCGCCCCTACATGATCCATCGTGCGCTGGTGGGTTCCATGGAGCGCTTCATGGGTGTCTTGATCGAACATTATGCCGGTGCTTTGCCCGTGTGGTTGTCGCCTGTGCAGGCGATCTTGATCCCCATCGCCGATCGGCACATCGACTATGCCAACGAGGTCGCCGGGGAACTTCGCAGCGCCGGCTATCGTGTGGAAGTCGATGCGCGCAGCGAACGCATGAACGCCAAGATTCGCGACGCTCAACTTCAGAAGATTCCATACATGCTCGTCGTGGGGGATCGCGAAGCAGAGGCACATGCAGTCGCCGTGCGGCTGCGCAGTGAGGAGGATCTGGGCGCCATATCGATCGAAGATCTGCTGGGCAGAATCCAGGACGATATTCAAGCGGGGGTCTGATCCCGGTTGCGAAGCTCGTCATCAACAACTCAGGACAACGCGGGGACGCGTAAAACCGTCCCCGTTTGATTTCTCCATTGTGGGACTGCTTGCTGTAAACTTGACCGACGGGTCGGAATTCCGTACCGGGTGGAAGGTGGGGTCAGGCTGGATAAAAAAACTATCCATCCAGACTTTTTGAGCAGCGAACAGGTTGCGGATATAATATGTAACACTTTTAGGAAGTGTTGCATGAGGTCGAAGGAATGCTGAAACGATTTCTTGGTTTGAGTTTCGGGCTGCTGCTGATTATTGTGGTCTTCTCCCTGGCAACGGCCGAGGAGAGTGGGGCCATTGCAATCGACAACGGGTCTGCGGTTTGCACCAATCGGCTGCAGCTGCGTCATCCACAGCGGTGTGACAACGGGGCGCGGAGTTCGCTGACCGAGCTGGCCATCGAAGGTCTTTACCCGGAGCATCCTATACCGGTGGGCTCCGTCGATCTTTCCTTGGGCAACGTGAATTTCAGCTATTTGCGCTCGGGACGTAAAAACGGCACTCCGCTTTACAACACGCTCGATTCGGCGATTAAAGCACACGATGCATATCGCACGATCGAACCGGGTTTCGTCTATTTTTCCTGGATCGATCGCGTCGAGCAGAATGGCAAAGTGGCATACATGATTACCCCGGGCGTGTACATCCGTGGCGATGGGGTAAGCCGTATCTCGATTCCCAGCTTCCGTGGTGTGACTCTGACAGATACCCCGGCCCAGCCTTTTGGCTGGGTGTTGAGCAACGTCGAAACTCGTGCGGGTCCGGGTTCCGATCAAGCCAAGACGGGACGATGGAAGTATCGCTACGATATGGTCTGGGTCCATGATGTCGAAAAGGTTGGTGGGCTAGACTGGTACAAGGTCGGTCCGCAGGACTGGATCGAGCAGCGTTTGCTCGGCATCGTTTTCCCCGATCCGGTCCAGCCGGAGGGAATCCCCGCCGATCGCTGGATTTCGATCAACCTCTACGAACAGACCTTGATGGTCTACGAATCGGGCGAGATGGTTTTTGCCACGCTGGTCTCCAGTGGTTTGAACGGTTGGTGGACTCGCCCGGGTGATTTCCAGATCTATAAAAAGTTGGAGAGCGACTTCATGGGCGGCGCCTTTGAAGCCGATCGTTCCGATTACTACTATCTCGAGGATGTTCCCTGGATTTTGTATTTCGACGAATCTCGGGCGCTGCACGGCGCTTACTGGCACAACGGTTTCGGTTATCCACGTTCGCACGGATGCGTCAATCTATCCTTGCCGGACGCGCATTGGCTGTTCAACTGGGCGGAAGAAGGCACTTGGGTGCACGTGTTCGATCCGTCCGGTGAAACACCGACCGAAGAGGAGTATTACGGGACGGGAGGCGCTTAAGCATTGCCGGAAATTTAAATGTAAAATATTGCGCAAAACGTGATTTAAGGTAGAAAATTAGACACTGGTACCAAAGTACTCTGCTATGGATATGGTTGAATCTCTAAAATGTAGTCAAATTGGAACTCTTTTATCCTAGACAGAGGGGGTCGGCGCTATCATGTATGCAGACAATGAACTACTCTATCCACCCAGCGTAACCCCGCGACTGCGCACTGCGCGGGGTGAGCCATGGCGAGATTTGGTTGATCGGGTTTCCCGACTGCCGCAGGATGATCCGGAGAATCTCGCCTTTCAATTGATGATGATTCGCTTAAATGGCTGTCTCAAGTGCGAGACGGACTCCTATCGGGCAATGCGTGGTTGTCTGGCCTGCACGCATCAGACACTACGCCGGCATAAACCGCCCGATGAGGACTTGATCCATTGCTTCAATGCAGCTTTGGATGAGATGATCGCACATTTAGAGATGGAACCCGGCAAAGGTGTCCGGCAAGTCCCGGCAGCAAAAGCAGCTTAATGCGAATCATGATCAACGAACACAAAAGGCGCCTTTTGGCGCTTTTTGTGTTTCCAGAGCAAATGCGATGTTCGACAAGATGCCGGGGCGCATTCCGCTGGATTCGGAATGCAATGTATGCCTTTGCTTTCCTGGGTCTATGGTCGATTGCATTGTTCGCCGATTCCACGGCCGCCTTGATTCTGGCGATATTGGCGCATGCCTGCGTTTGGGTTCATTACTATGCCACGGAGAAGCCGGATATGGATCTGATCTACGGCTAGCATTCGAATACGTTGTTTAAAGCAGGTATTTTCTATAAAATTAGAAATGGAACACGTAGAATGGATGATAGCATATGCAAATCGTGACAGATAGTGGTGCTGACCTGTATCTGCCTGCGGAAGAACTGGAAGAATTGGATATCCACGTTGTTCCGCTAAACGTGACTCTAGGCAACAAGACCTATCGTGAAGGCGTGGATATTCAAACGGATGAATTCTACCGCTTACTCGCAAAAACGGAGAGCATGCCCTTAACATCTCAACCTTCTTCGGGCGATTTTGCGGATACTTATCGCCGTCTGGCCGGGAGAGATCCCGAAATTCTCTCGATTCACATCTCCTCGGGTTTGAGCGGTACATACAACTCGGCATGCACAGGAGCTGCGCTTGTTCCGGAGGCCAATGTTACCGTCGTCGATGCAAAAACTCTGTCCGCTGCTGCGGGTTGGCAGGTGCAGGCGGCAGCTCGGGGAGCGAAGGCAGGTTGGTCGAAGGAACGAATTCTACCGCTCATGAAGCGGATCAGCGATGCCAGCGACAGTTTGTATACCTTACAAGAATTGAAGTATCTGATTCACGGTGGACGTATCAGTCACATGAGAGGCTTGATCGCTTCCTTGTTGCACATTTTGCCCCTGATCGGTGTGGAGAAGGAAGGTGGGACCTACGTTCAGCGTGGACAGGCGAGATCGTTCAAGAAAGCAATCGCAGGACTTGTGGATTTGATCTCCAGGCAACATGCACCGGGAAGCAGCTTGCGAACCCAGGTGCTGCACTCGCATAATCCTGAAGGTGCGGCCATGTTGCAGGAGCAGGTAAATCAACGTTTCAACTGTTCGTGGTTGCCGGTCGGTCCAATGTCCCTGGTACTCGGTGCGCATACAGGACCGACTATGGTCGGCGTTGCCTATGCGCCCCAAGCGATTTTTGCAGACATACCCTAGGGTGATAGAGGACTTCGCCGCGCAACTGGAGTGACGGGCTGCCTGGTAAATGGTCTTTAGGCTAACGATCGCTCACTAAGGTTGGGCTATGATCTCCCACTCCTTTTCCTGGGCAATGCTTTCCAGGAGTGGGTCGGGATGCACAGCCACCGGATGGCCGACACTTTCGAGGACGGCCAGATCGGTGATGCTGTCGGCATAGGCAAAACTTTCTTCCAGATTGATCTTTGAATCGTCCGCAAGATGTCGTTTTAGCCAGGTGACCTTGTACTGCCCTTGGCAGGCAGGCCGCTCGCTGCTGCCCGTGTATTTGCCATTTTTGGCGATCAGGGGTGTCCCTACAACTTCGGTCACACCCCAGAGTTGTCCGATTTCTGACAGGAGGGGAACAAAGGTTCCCGAAAGCAGGATCACCCGATGACCGGCGGCTTGATGCTCCCGCAGCCGTGCAATCACGTGCTCTTGTACACGAGGACGCACGTACTCTTCGGCGATCCAACGGAATGCGGCAGCCGAATTTTCGATCTTCATGCCTCGCAGCGTCCAGCTCAGATTTCGTGCCCAGATGCCGCGACCGGCTGATTCAGAGAGAATGCCGGCCTTGACCAATCCCCACATGGGCCAATGCACGGCCATAAATGCATAGAGCGGGATGCGTTGCATTCGGTGTGTCCGGTGGTGCTCGGAAATGGCATAGGTAAGATGGCCGGTGTAAAGTGTTCCATCGAGATCGAAGATGGCAGCGATCATGGTGCTTGTCGACTCCT
>CAYYVY010000133.1:4536-6738 GCA_964475265.1 uncultured Anaerolineaceae bacterium
ACCCAATGTTCCCAATAGCTAGGCATAAACACGAAGGTTAAATCGCGGAAAAATGCCGAATAAGCCCCCCACGGACTTTCATTGTCGGATGATGATGCACAAATTATAGCATCAGCCTTCTGAGGATCAACGGAAATCCACGTCGAGCTTTATACTGTTGGATTTGGTCCTGTCCTCCATTTTCTATGAAGATGAGGTTGCAGGTTGTTTTTAATCCCGACCTTTGATACATTGGCGCTGGCAGCTATGCGAGTCAACTGATGAATAAATTATTCCATTTCATACTTGATGATTACCAGCAGTTGATTCGGCAATTTGCTTCCGCGCTTGTTTGAGATAACATGCATGAATCAAGCGAGCCCATCCCCGGTATCATATATATAGGAGGATGCTATGCGCAAGGGTGTTTCAATAATCGCTTCGGCTATTTTTCTGGCTATTTTCTGTACTGCATGCGTAACAGAAGCGGAGTGGGTTATCCCGGATGATTTCGTAACCTACGATGATCCGGATGGCCTCTATAGTATTTCCTACCCGTCGGATTGGAAAAAGGACCTTCCCATGCTTAAGCAGATGGAGGACTTTGTTAAGGATTACATTGCAGATATCGAGGAAGGCATTCCAGTAGAGCAAGCAACATTGCTTTTCCTGGCGGGAATCCCGGATTCTGGCGGATATCATCCGAACGTTACGATCGCGATCGAACCCCTTCCGATGGGTGTGGTCGGCATTCGCACTTTGCTGCGAGCGGAGATGAACGGGATTACTGCGGTTGTGCAAGATTTCCAGGAACTGTCGCGGGAAAAGGTAAAAATTGGCGGAAGAGATGCTTACATCCTCGAATACAAAGGAACTTTTCCGGGTTTGGGAACCGTTCACGCCATGGTATTGATGACCATGGCCGGAGAAAATGCGTGGTCGGTTTCATGTACCTCCATCGAAGGGCTGGATGATTACGATCAACATGCGGACGACTTTCAATCCATCCTCCGGAGCCTGCGCATTCATAAGTGAGCATTCTTTTGGATTACAAAGTTTGCTGTAGGCGTGTGATACGTACACATGGCTTTGCAGTGGGAGATCCACATCTTAGAACTGCATACCTGCAATAAATATTGCTAAACAGGAAATAAATACAACCGGAAGTGTTGGGGGCCAACAGGAGTATTGATCCGGATTTGTCCGGGGGTCAGGGTCATGAGGTGATTCTGTGCATGCATAGGATCGAAAAGACGGCATCAATCTGCGGCGCCGTCTTTTATGTTAATATCTCGGGTGATATTGGTCACCCAAATCCGGATCGATATTTTTTGAATGTGACAAGCATGGTTTGCTTTTGCGTGTTTCAGCACAGTTCAGTATTATCTTGTCTATCGATGAAAGGATTGACCGGTATGCTTGAGACAAAATCTAGATGGGAACGTTGGCGACAAGCTCTACCGAGGGAGCATATGCGGTTTTACCTCGTTGTGACTCTGGTATCTCTTGTCGTCTTCGCTTTGTATCTAACTGGCGACGCGGCCGGATCTGATTGGGCATGGAAGGGATTACCGCTCGATGATAATTGGATCCACCTGGTTTACGCTCGGTCTCTGGCAGAGCATGGATGGTTCTACTATAACCCGGGTGTGGCAGAAGCCGGGATGTCGAGCCCTTTGTGGGTTGTGCTCCTGGCCGTTGTTTACAGAATTGCCAGCCTTTTCGGTGTCTCACCACAGTGGTGTGCCAAGGGGCTCAGTTTGTTCTTTACACTGGGTGTACCCATTGTGGTCTACCACCTCGTTCTGGCCCTGCGTCTGCGATCGAGATTGGCCGGGATTGCCGGGTTGCTCGTCGCCTGTGAACCCAATCTGGCCTATGGTTCCGTCGCCGGTATGGAAGTTCCTTTGTTCAGCCTGCTCACTCTGGGTGCGCTGTTATCCAGTTGGCGCAAAAAGGAGATCCTCACGGGCGTGTTGCTCGGTTTGCTGATTATCACACGAGGAGAAGGGGTTTTAAACGCCCTGTTAATCGGGGCAGGGATGCTGGCACCGCTTTATTTAAGACGCAAGCGCGTTTCGATTATCACCAAGCGTGAACGACGCATCGCCACACGTCTTTTCCTTCCCCCCTTGATTCTCGGTGGTGCCTGGGCGGTCTACAATTACAGCATCAGCGGCCAATGGCTGCCGAACAGTTACTATGTCAAGCACAATTTTGGGG
>CAYYVY010000134.1:0-6693 GCA_964475265.1 uncultured Anaerolineaceae bacterium
ACTCTCTTCTCCCAAAGGGCATACCAAGCAGCTGCAGCAAACGACGCCCTTGCTCGTCGTTCTCTGCCGAGGTGACGATTGTCACCTCGAAACCGCGGATTTTGTCGATTTTGTCGTAATGAATTTCGGGGAATATCAATTGCTCTCGCAGACCGAGCGTGTAATTCCCTCGACCGTCGAAGCTGTCCATAGAAACACCGCGGAAGTCACGTGTACGCGGCAAAGCCACGTTGACCAGGCGGTCGAAAAACGACCACATGCGTTCCCCGCGCAAGGTAACTTTCACGCCGATCGATCGACCTTCCCGCAATTTGAAATTCGCAATGCTTTTGCGGGATTTTGTGACGATCGGTTTCTGACCCGTGATGGTCGTGATGTCTTCGATTGCCGCATCGAGTGCCTTGGCATTGTCGATCGCTTCGCCAACGCCAACGTTGACCACGATCTTTTCCATTCGAGGAACTCGCATGCGGTTAGCCAAATCGAAATCCTTCATCATGGTGTCGACGATTTCCTTCTGATAACGCTCGTTCAAATAATGTGCCATTCTTCTCGTACTCCATCCATGCGCAGTGCTTATTCAATGACCGTTTCGCATTGTTTACAAACCCGACGTCGTTCGCCCGCTTCAAACGTATACATTATCCGCACTGGGCGATCGCATTTCGGGCACACCAACATGACGTTGGAAATATGCATCGAGGCTTCGAACTGTATAATGCCGGGGTTCATCTGCCGACTGCCCGCCTGAATTTGACGCTGATGTTTCTTGCGGATATTTGCACCTTGTACGATCACGCGGTCTTCTTTCGGCAGAACGCGGATCACCTCGCCTCGATGCCCTCGATCGCGTCCGCGAATCACTTCGACATTGTCGCCTCTTTTGATCTTCATCGTTTCCCGTCTCCTACAACACTTCCGGAGCAAGCGATACGATTTTCGTGAAACCCTTATCGCGCAGTTCCCTGGCTACCGGACCAAAAATACGGGTACCTTTCGGATTGAGTCCATCCGTATCCAGGATCACGGCAGCGTTATCATCGAAGCGGATGTAGGACCCATCCTCACGGCGATACTCCTTGGCGGTACGCACGATGACTGCTCGTACGACATCGCTTTTACTGACAGCACCATGCGGGGATGCCGACTTAATCGTTCCGATGATGATGTCACCAATGCGTCCGTATCGCTTGCGTGAACCGCCAAGCACGCGAATGACAAGCATTTCACGTCCACCGGTGTTGTCGGCGACCTTCACACGACTCTCTTGTTGAATCATGCTTCCGTCTCCATCGCTTCGCTTTCTTCATCGTTCAGCGTTTCCGATACGAGCAGCGATTCCTCGACCTGTGCCTCAATCTGGATCGCAGTTACGTCCGCCTCACTGGCAGGCATCACAATCTCCTGCACGACCCAACGTTTTCGCTTGGAAATCGGCCGGCTTTCCACGATACGGACGATATCCCCAGGGTGGCAACCAAGCTCATCGTGCACGAGGTAATTCTTGTTCGTCCGCATGACTTTGCCATACAACCGATGGCGAAAACTTCGATCGATGCGCACAGTCACGGTTTTTTCCAGTTTTGCCTTGGTGACCACGCCGTCCATTCTACGTCTTGAATTACTCATTCTTCCCTTCCTTCGAGCTCAGCAGCCAGTTCAAATTCATGCAAAATCGTAGCCAGCCGTGCGATCTCGCGGCGGGCAATGCGAAGCTGCGAATGATCCGTCAGTTGGCCGGTGGAAACCTGAAATCGCAATCGAAAATAATTATCACGCGCTTCGTCCAAGCGATTTTGGATTTCATCGGTGGAAAGTGCCCGAATCTCTGCTGCTTTCATGGATTACCTGCCTCCACCGAGATCAACACGGCTTGTGAATTTTGTCTTCACAGAAATCTTGTGGGCCGCCAAGCGCATTGCTTCACGCGCACCACTCTCATCCAAACCCGAGATCTCGAAAAGGATGCGTCCCGGCTTGACCACAGCTACCCAGTGGTCCACGGCGCCCTTACCCTTGCCCATGCGCGTCTCGGCCGGTTTTTTGGTAACCGGCTTGTCGGGAAAAACCCGAATCCAGACCTTGCCGTGCCGGCGCATGAATCGCACCAATGCTCGTCGAGCCGCCTCGATCTGGCGTGCGGTTACCCAGCCAGGTTCGAGGGCCTGCAGGCCATAGTCACCGAAGCTGACTTCCGCGCCGCGGCTGGCTTTGCCCTTCATGCGGCCCCGCATTTGTTTGCGGTATTTGACTCGTTTCGGAAACAACATATTTACACCTCACCACTCACGTGATGCCCTATTCACTGACGTAAACATCCATGGCTTCGGTTTCTTCATTCGCTTCCACGAGAATATCGCCCTTGTATATCCAAACCTTAACGCCGATCTTTCCATACGTCGTCGTTGCCTCTGCACGGGCGAAATCGATATCTGCACGTAGCGTCTGTGCTGGAACTCTACCTTCACGCATCCACTCGTTGCGCGCCATTTCCGTCCCCATGAGACGCCCCGAACACATCACTTTCACGCCCTGCGCACCCTGACGCATGGTTTGAGCGACCGCTCGCTGCATCGCACGACGATGGCTGATGCGTCTTTCGAGCTGATTGGCGATGTTTTCAGCGACCAACTGCGCATCCAAATCCGCGTCCTTTATTTCAGCGATGTCCAATTTGACGTTTGTGCCGCTGAGTTCCTGGAGTTTGCGCCGTAAATCTTTGACGTTGGCTCCCTTCCGCCCAATTACGATTCCCGGTTTGGCGGTGTGAACTGTAATGTGAACGCTGTTGGGATAGCGTTCGATTTCGATGCGCGACACACCCGCTCTCGGTGTCATTTCCGTGATCAGGTTTCGAATGGCAAAATCTTGATGGAGCTGATCGGCATACTTATCCGGATCGGCATACCAACGAGAATCCCAAGTCTTGTTGATCTTAAGTCTGAAACCTTTTGGATGTACTTTACGCCCCATGCTTTCTCCTCTCAACTTGGCTCTCAAGTTGCCGATAATGCATCTCGGTTACAACGACCCTTTTTCTAATTTCAAGCGGGCTCGAGTTCGTGTTCCCGCAATATGACGGTGATGTGTGAGAAACGTCTGCGAATTCGCTTGAAGCGCCCTCGGGCGCCAAATCGACGCCAGAACCGGATCGGACCCTTATCCGCATAAATCTGATGAATGTAAAGGTCTTCCCGATTGAGGCCGAAATTCTCTTCCGCGTTCGCAACCGCCGATCGCAGCAGTTTGAAAACATCGCGGGCGGCCGCTTTCTGTGAAAACTGTAATACTTCCAATGCCTCGTTGACGTCGCTTCCCCGCACCAAATCCAGGACGAGCCGGGCTTTCTGCGGTGAAATCGGCAGGTAGCGAACGCTGGCACGCACATCGAATCCTTGAGTCATTGAACTGGCCTAACCCGCGTTGTCCGATCCCGACCAACGTGACCGCGGAATGTCCGCGTCGGTGCGAATTCGCCCAGTTTATGGCCAACCATGTTTTCCGTGATGTAAATCGGCACGTGCCGCCGCCCATCGTGTACGGCGATCGTATGGCCGACCATTTGGGGGAAGATCGTACTGGCGCGGCTCCAGGTGCGGATGACCTTCTTATCCCCGCGCTCGTTCATCGCTTCAACTTTTTTTAACAGCTTCGGGTCGATATACGGCCCTTTTTTCAACGATCGTGACATTCTCTCGTCTCCGTTAACTCACTCGTTGCTTCGTCATCTGCGTCGCTTGGATCGATGGCGAATGATATGCTTCTCCGTTCGCTTGTTACGGCGAGTTTTCTTGCCCAACGTCTTCTTGCCCCAGGGGCTCTTCGGACTGGGCATACCGATCGGCGACCGTCCTTCACCACCACCGTGGGGATGGTCGCGCGGACTCATCGCCGAGCCGCGCACCGCCGGTCGAAATCCCATGTAGCGCTTCCTGCCCGCCTTGCCCAACTTGATGTTGCCGTGATCGGGATTTCCGACCTCACCGATCGTCGCATAGCAAGCTTGGCGTACACGGCGGACCTCACCCGATGGCAAGCGAATCGCCGTATAGCTGCCTTCCTTTCCCAGCACCTGTGCCGAGGTCCCCGCAGCACGGACGAGTTGACCGCCCTTACCTTCATGCAATTCGATGTTATGAATTTGCGTCCCCAGCGGAATGTTTGCCAGCGGCAAGCTGTTGCCAGGCCGAATTTCTGCATCAGGGCCCGCAAGCACGGTATCTCCGACGGTGAGATCCAGCGGGGCGACGATGTAGCGTTTTTCGCCGTCGACATAATGCAGCAGCGCGAGTCTTGCAGAGCGATTGGGATCGTACTCGATCGTTGCGACTTTCGCCGGAACCCCGCGTTTATCGCGTTTGAAGTCAACGACCCTAACCTGCCGACGGTGACCGCCGCCGCGATGGCGTACCGTAATACGTCCCTGATTGTTGCGTCCACCGCGTTGGCGCTTGGGCACGATCAGCGATCGCTCGGGCGTACTGTGCGTAATCTCCTCGAACGTATGGCCGCTCATCCCCCGGCGACCCGGAGAGGTAGGTTTGTATTTTTTGACTGGCATTATCTTACCCCTTCGAATACATCAATCGTGTCACCGGGCCTTAAGGTCACGATCGCTTTTCTGTAGCCGGGGCGTCGCACGAGCAAGCGTCGATTCCTTCGACGGCTTCTTTTCGCGGGCGCATTGGTCACGTTGACGCGCACTACTTTCACGTCGAACAACGCTTCGACCGCCTCTTTAATCTGCGCCTTCGTGGCCTTACGATCTACTTCGAAAACATACTGGTTCAGTTTTCCACTCTGGTAACTGGTCTTCTCCGTAATGATCGGCCGGCGCAGGATGTCGTAAATCGTCGTCATTGCATTACTCCTCAGGCACCCAAGTACGATTGAATCACATCAAGCGCACCAAGCGGCATGATCACACGATCGTACTGCAGTAAATCGCGCACGTTCAAATAATTGGCTCGCAGCGTCTTCGCTTGAGGCAGGTTTCGAACAGACTTTTCAACAACTTCATCTTTATCGGGAAGCAAAATCAAAGCGCTCTCTTTCCCGATGAGTTTCGCCAGCGCTGCGGCCATTTCCTTCGTCTTTGGTTGATCCAACGAGAAGGCCTCCAGGACGAGGATCTGTTTGTTCGACGCTTTCTCCGAGAGTGCGGAACGCAGCGCCGCGCGGCGCATTTTGCGCGGCATCTTCTTCGTGTACTTGCGCGGCATCGGTGTATGCGCCTTTCCACCACCGACCCAAATTGGAGAACGACGCGACCCGTGCCTCGCCCGTCCCGTTCCCTTCTGGCGCCAGGGTTTTTGCCCGCCACCAGAAACCTCGCTGCGGGTTTTGGTCTTGTGCGTACCCAGACGGGCATTCGCCATCTGGCGCACGAAAGCCTGGTGCATCAATGCAGATTTTATCGGCGCTTCGAAGATCGCCGCGGGCAAGTCTGTAGTCTTGACCTTCTCGCCCTTCATGTTGATCACATCTACCTTCATCGTTGTTCCGCTCCCAAGCGCCTACTGCTTCCTGGCTTCCTTAATCATGACCACTCCGCCTCGTGGACCGGGTACGCTGCCGCTCACGCCCAACAAGTTGCGGTCAACGTCGATCCAGACAACTCTGACGTTTTGCGAGGTGATCCGCACGTTTCCCATATGACCTGGTCCTCGCGAACCCTTGAACACTCGACCGGGAGTTGTAGTTGCTCCATGTGAACCCGGGGCACGAGTACGATCGGATTGGCCGTGCGTTTTCGGTTGTCGGCGAAAACCATGACGCTTTATCGCACCCGCAAATCCCTTCCCCTTGCTCATCCCAACAACGTCCACTCGGTCGCCGACAGCAAATACATCCACTGTAAGCTTGTCCCCTTCTTTAACGGCCTTCAACTCGTTGACGCGGAATTCGCGTAAATAACGCAGCGGCGGTAGAGCGTTGCGCTTGAGGTGACCAAGCTGCCCGCCGGAGATACGTCGCGGTTTGACTTCGCCGAAGCCAAGTTGAACCGCACGATACCCATCGCGTTTCGGTGATCGCACCTGCGTGACGTAACAAGGCCCAGCTTCGATCAATGTCACCGGGACTGCTATTCCCGAATCGTCGAAAATCTGGGACATGCCAACTTTCTTACCAACCAGCCCTTTCATCCGTTTTCTCCTGATTAGAAATCTTGACGGGACTGTCAGCCAGGGCTTTGGCTGCATCATCCCCGATTGCAGGACAGTCAACCTTCTGCAAGCGATTCACGGTTGCGTTTTTGCACCCACGCTTCCACAAAAGGCTCTTGCCCAGCCACCTGCCGTGCTTTGCCTGCTTGGCGGCCTAAATCTTAATCTCGATATCCACACCTGCCGGCAGATTCAACCGCATTAACGTGTCGATGGTTTTCGTCTCCGGATCGAGAACGTCGATCAACCGTTTGTGTGTCCTGATCTCGAAATGTTCGTGCGAATCTTTGTCGATGAACGTAGATCGACGGACTGTAAAACGCTCGATCCGGGTCGGCAACGGGACGGGCCCAACCACTTTAGCGCCGGTCCGCTCTGCCGTCTCGACGATACGCTGCGCAGATTGATCGAGTACTCGATGATCGTATGCCTTGAGTCGAATGCGGATTTTCTGCTTGGCCATTTAGCACCTATTCCAATATCTCGGTGATCACACCCGCGCCGACCGTGAGGCCTCCCTCACGGA
>CAYYVY010000135.1:0-6642 GCA_964475265.1 uncultured Anaerolineaceae bacterium
CCGTGATTAACTCATCGATCTGCGGCACCAGATTCTGGATTTCCGTCCAGTAACCGTCGTTCTCCCACTGTGCCACGATCTCCTCGAACGTTTTCCCCTGCTGCTCGACCCAGGTGTAGTACTTCAGGTTGTGCACGCGCCGCCGGTCGGTGTAACGCAGTTCGAGCAGGTTGTCCGTCGTCAGACCGAGCAGGTAGCGCTCGAACGCCACGGCCGCATCCCGGTCGGAATATTCCCCGAATTCCGCATGCATCTCCCGCAGTCGGCTTTGATAGAGTTCCATCGAATCCGTGAACACCGTCAGCACGACGTCTTCTTCGCCGAGTTCGTAGTACTTGGCGAATTTAACCGCCATGGTCAGGTTGGCGATGCTGGAAAATCCGAGCAAGTCGAGCTGCTCGACGAGTTTCTGCGGGACGCCTCGATCCACGAGGTACTTCTTGCCCTCATCTTCGTTGAACAGACGCGCCAGATTGACAATCACGTTGTCGTCCAGGGCGATCACCATGTCCGTGTTCTTCACGTTGTGAATCCAGGGCACGTGTTTATCACCGATGCCTTCGATGCGGTGGGCGCCGAATCCGTTCTCCAGCAGCGTCGGGCACTGCAGCGCCTCACCGGCTGCGATCTTGCTGCCCGGGAAAAGCTGCTTCATGTAATCCCCACAACCAATCGTACCCGCCGATCCAGTAGTCAGTACGACGCCGCGATAGCGACCCTGCGGACCGAGTTCGTGTTCCAGCACTTCCTGCATGGCATGGCCGGTGATTTCGTAATGCCAGAGGTAGTTGCCGAACTCCTCGAACTGGTTGAAGATCACCAGATTCTCGCCCGATTGGCGCAGTTCCCAGCATTTATCGAAAATCTCTTTGACGTTCGATTCGCTGCCCGGCGTCTTGATCACTTCGCCGGCCACACTGGCCAGCCAGTCGAAACGTTCCTTGCTCATGCCTTCCGGCAGAATGGCCACGGACTCACAGGCTAAAAGCGTCGAATCGTACGCCCCACCGCGGCAGTAATTCCCGGTCGAAGGCCAAACCGCTTTCTGGCTCGTGGGGTCGAATTGTCCCGTCACCAGGCGCGGCACCAGGCAGCCGAACGCCGCGCCGACTTTGTGCGCGCCGGTCGGGAACCATTTGCCCACCAGGGCGATGATGCGTGCATCGACTCCCGTCAGGCTCTTGGGCAGTTCCAACGTGTTCACACCGTCGAAGCCGCCGCCCTTCGCCTGCGGATCGTTCTTCCAGGTGATGCGGAAAAGGTTCTGCGGGACGATGTCCCACAAACCGATTTTCTTCAATTCCATCTTGATCCGATCCGGAATCAAACCCGGGTCTTTCATCATGGCAAACGTGGGAATAGCGATGCTGCGCTCCCGGGCACGTTCGACCGTCCTGGCCAGGCTTTCTGCATAAACCGTTAGATCGATCATATCTACCACTACTCCTTTTTACCTACTCCGGATCGTTTTCATCTGGCGCCTGACGCACGATGTACAACGGTCGGTCGCGCGCTTCATCGTACAGGCGGCCCAAGTACTCCCCGATGATGCCCAGCGAAATCAACTGCACGCCGCCCAGAAAGAGAACGGCGATCAAGGTCGAAGCCTGTCCGAAGAAGGCCTGGTTTCCCGCCAAACGCAGCGCGATCACGACGGGAATCGCCAGCGCGCTCACACCTGCGCAAATAAAACCAAAGTAGGTCGCCAATTGAAGCGGAAAGTAGGAGAAACTGGTGATGGCGTTGATCGCCAGGCGGAACATCTTGCTAAAGGGATACTTGGTTTCTCCGGCAAAACGAGCGGCGCGTTCGTAAGGCACCCCGATTTGACGGAAACCGACCCAGACGGTCATGCCGCGCGGAAAACGATGCTTCTCGCGCATGCGGTTCAGGGTATCCACGACTTTGCGGTCCAGCAAACGGAAATCACCAGCGTCGAGGGGCAGATTCACGTCTGTGATGCGGTTGATCAGCCGGTAGAAAAGGGAAGCCGTCACTTTTTTAAACAAGGTCTCGCCCTGCCGGCGTTCCCGCACGGCGTAGACGACCTCGTATCCCTCACGCCACTTGTTGATCAATTCTGGAATCACCTCCGGTGGATCCTGCAGATCGGCGTCCATCACGATCACCGCCGCTCCCCGGCTGTAATCCAATCCGGCGGCGAGGGCGATCTGATGGCCGAAGTTGCGGGCGAAGATCACCGGACGCACGTGCGCATCCTTCCCGGCCAGGGATTGCATCACTTCCGTGGAACCATCCGTGCTGCCGTCATCGACGAGCACGAGTTCCCACTCCTCACCCAGGGATTCCATCGCCTTGCGCACGCGCTGATAGAGCTCGGGTAAGGATTCGACTTCGTTGTACACAGGCACTGCAATTGTGTAGGTCACAGACCCCCCGGTTTTCGTCACGCGCCCCTCTCCTTCCCTATGCGTCATCCAGAACCCGCTTCAAATTTTCGAGGTCGGGTTGAATGACCACGGGTTCGCCTGCAGCCTGCATGGCTGCGGGTACGTCTTTCAATCCGTTTCCGGTGTTGAGTACCACGATGCGCTCCTGCGCATCGACCAAACCCTGCTCCACGGCTTGCACCAAACCGGCGTACGCAGTCGCCCCGGCCGGTTCGGCAAAAACGCCCGCCTGGCGAGCGAGATCTCGCATCGCGGCGAGGATGGCTTCGTCCGGCACGGCGATGTATGCCCCGCCCGTTTGTGTGGCGGCGCGCAACGCACGCAGTCCATCGCGCGGCGAATCCACCGAGATACTGTCCGCCAGGGTGTCGGCGCGCACGGGTTCGATGGTCTCCGTGCCTCGTTCGAAGGCATTGAAAATCGCCGCCGATCCCTGGGATTGTACGCCGAAAATGCGGGGAATCTTTTCCACCCAACCCAGCGCCAACAAATCTTTAAAGCCCTTGTGCAATCCCGAAATGATGTTGCCGTCGCCGACGGATACGAAGACCGCATCCGCAGATATCCACGTCTCCCCGTTCGTCGTTGACTGCAATCGCGTCAGTTGTTCACAAATTTCGTATGCCGCCGTCTTCTTTCCTTCTGCCGTGAAAGGATTGTAGCCCGTGTTGCGGCAGTACCAGTCGAAGGCTTTCGCCGCCTGCACGCTGAGGTCGAAGGCATCGTCGTACGTACCGTCGACAAGAAACACACGGGCACCGAAAATCAGCAGCTGCGCCACTTTGGCCTTGGGTGCATTCTTCGGCGCAAGAATAACCGCCGGCATGCCGGCTGCGGCCGCCATGCCCGCCAGCGCCGCGCCGGCGTTGCCCGTCGAGGCGGTGATCACGACCTGCGCCCCGATTTCTTCCGCCCGCGCGACCACCACAGCACTGGCGCGATCTTTAAATGAAGCGGTGGGATTGCGGCCGTCGTCTTTCAGCCAGAGATCGTGTAAACCGAGCCGCTCAGCTAGACGGCTTGGCCGAAAAAGGGGTGTCCAGCCAACCGCGCGCAGCGGTGTACCAACGTGACCCGGATCGGCGACAGGCAGCAGCGGAAGGTAGCGCCAGATCGATTCATCCCTCGAAGCCATTATCGCCGTGGGATTTGTCTGCGCCTGAATGGCATCCTCGTCGAGCAGGACATCCAGATTGCCGCCGTCCCGGGGACAGGTATAAGTAACCTCGCTGTCATCGTATTCCTGTTCACAAACTGAACAGCGATAGCCACGAAACACGCCCAAGCTACTCTCCCTGGGATTCGGGTGTAGAAAAGGCCACACCCAGCGCTGCCGGCGGACGCACGCGCAGCAAGCGCCGCAGCCGAGGCTGAACGCGCCGCGGCATGATCAGCACCAATCGTTCGGTCACATCGCTGCCGACCAGAAGCAGGACAGCGATCATCAGCAGCCACGGCGTTGCGTTGAAGGCCACGACCGATACTTCCGGGAAGCGGCGCTGCAGCGCAGCCGCCAGGGCTTTACTGGCGCCAAAGAGCAGCGAACCGACCGCCCCACGTATGGGTGACCATCCACCGAAGATCACGATCGCCAGGGCGATCCAGCCCAGGCCGCGCGTGTTGCCTTCGCTCCAGCCCAACTTGATATCGAGTGAGTACGCCGCACCGGCGATGCCGACCAAAGCGCCGCCGAGCAAGGTATATACGTAACGCAGGCGGTTTACGTCGACTCCGCGTGCGAAACCAGACTCCGGCCGTTCGCCGGCACTACGCAGACGCAAACCTGGCTGCGTGCGGAACAACCACCACCAGGTCACGCCGATCAGCAAGAAGGCGAAGTAGACTACCGGATCGTGATCGAAGAATATTGGGCCGAGGATCGGAATGTCCTTGAGAAAGGGGATACCCAGGTGCCGCACACTCTCGCCGGGAATGCGGGTGTAATTCTGTCCCAAAAAGGCGCTCAGTTCATCACCGAGCAGCGTCAGCACGAAACCTACTGCAAATTGATCCTTGTGCAGACGTATCGATCCGAAGGCGATGATCCAGGCAAAGAACGCCCCCACGAGTGCGGCGGCGAGAAATCCGATCCATACATTTCCGCTGAGCAGGCCGGCCACAAATCCCGTCATGGCGGAGAGCAGCATGGTGCCGTCGAGGGAAAGATTGACCACACCCACCCGCTCGCCGATGGTCTCGCCGCACACCGCGATGATCAACGGTGTGGATTGCAGCACGATGGAAGAAAGAATGCGCACAAGCTCGGTTTCATTCATTCTCTTCCACCTCAACCGCTTTCTGGGATGGCAGCTTCAAGGGTCGGGCGCCTCCGAACAAGAGTACGAACAAAACCATCACACCGGTGAGGATTCCGCCCAGGGAGGAGTGCAGCTGCGTGCGCAACTGCAAGGTGATGGAGCCATTCAAAACGGCAGAGAAAAAGTAGGCGATGAACGGCGTGAGCAGAATCCGTGTGGCGCTGAGCATGACCACCAACAGCGCCAGGTAGCCGATGCCGCCCGAGATGCTTTGCCGCAAACTGTCGAACCAGCTCAAGACACGAACCGAACCGCCCAATCCCGCGACGGCGCCGCAGATCATCATAGCCAGGATCGTCTCGCGCTCGCTCGGCACGCCCAAGATGAAAGCAGAGCGGGGATTTTTTCCCAGCGCTTTCAACCGTAAGCCCCATTTGGTGCCGCGCAGTACGAAATAGATCAAGACGATTACGATCAGTGTAATCACCACGGATAGCGGGCTGAGGTGTGAATCCTGATACAGCGGCAGCAACGCTTTTGCCGGAAACGGCTCGGTGCCCCGAAACGTTCCACCTTCCGGCGGCTGCCAGGGTCCCGAAATCAAGTAGTTGGTCAGGATAATCGCCAAATTATTCAAGGCCAGCCCGCCAAATATCTCGTGCACTTTCCCGCGCGTCTTGAGCAGCGCCGTCAAACCTGCCCACAGCGCACCCGCCGCCATGGCGAACGACAATTCGAGGATCAACATCAGTGGACCCGGCGCGTCGATTTTCAGTGCCACCCAGCTGGCGGCAACTGCACCCATTACGATCTGGCCTTCCACACCAATGTTCCACAGCCCGGCGGTGAAGGTCAGGATCAGACCGGCTGCAGCGAGCGCCAAAGGAACCCAAAATGCCGTGACGCTCAACACTTTGGTCGAATCCCCGAAGGCGCCCAGCAACATGGCATCGAAACCTTCCTTTGGGGAGACACCAAAGGTGATTAAAAGCAGGCTCGTCACGAGCAACGAGGCAATAATGGCGATCGGAATAACGATCCAATTTGGGGTATGCCATCGAATCCGACGCATCACTCACCCCCGATCAGATGGCCAAGTTCATCCGCCGTGGTCTCGTCCGCCTGCACGACGCGCGACATCGAACCTCCTGAAAACGCCACGATGCGATCGCTGCGTTCCACCAATTCATCCAAATCGACGGAAATGAACAGCACCGTCGTACCCGCTTCGACGCGCTGATACAACAGCTGCCAGATCCAATCTGCGGAACGGACGTCGAGACCGCGCGTGGGGTGTTCCATGAGCAGCAGTCTCAAATCATCCCGCAGCATGGCGAAAAGCGTACGCTGTTGGTTGCCGCCGGACAACGTTTCCACGAACGAATCTACCTGACCCACGACCTCGTAGCGTTGAATGCGGGCTTCCGTTTCCTGTGCATAATGACGCCAGTCGATCAAGAAAGCGGGCATGGGATTGGATAAGGCGATATGTTCCATCAAATTCAAGCCGGCGATGAGTCCTTCCTCCAATCTTCCGGCGGGAAGGTACGCCACTCCGGTCTGAAGTAATTTTCGATAGGGCCAGCGGGTTACATCTCGCTGGTCGAGATAAATTTTGCCTTCGGAGACCGGGAGCAGCCCTGCACAGGCCTGCAGGATCAGTCGCTGGCCGCTGCCTTCCAATCCCGCAACGCCGAATACTTCCCCGGCGCGAATGTCCAGGTTGATGTCCGCGACCTGGAGACGATCGTCTTCGACTGCGACGTTCTCCAACCGCAGGAATGCACTTTCATCCCGCGCATGGGACACCCGGGGGCGTCGCGGCGGCAATTCTTCGAACATCATTTCCACCAAGTGCTGCGTTGGACAGGGGATGTCCGTCGATCCGATCAGGTTCCCCCGGCGAAGCACAAAAACATGGTCGCACAATTCCTGGATGTCGGACAGCTTGTGCGAAACCAGGATGGCAGTCT
>CAYYVY010000136.1:0-6634 GCA_964475265.1 uncultured Anaerolineaceae bacterium
CGAATTTTGACTCTGGCCCACAACCACAACTCAGGCGCCTAACCAACGATGTTGGCATCACCTCACAATCCGGTACTTGCCCACCCTCGCAGATTGTGATGAGGAATTCCACAGCGCGTTTACCGTTCTCGTACATCGGCTGTCTCACCGTGGTCAGTGGTGGATTGGAAATGTTGGCATCAACAATGTCGTCGAAACCGATTACCGAGATGTCGCCAGGAATATCAAGGCCGTGTAATTGAAGGACTTCCATGGCAGCAAGTACCATGTTATCGTTAGCGCCAATGAGGGCATCAAATTTTGACTTGCGTTCATCCAGCAGCGTGCGAGCCGCTTCCGTTCCCGAATCTCGATAAAAATCACCTTGCGTGATTAAGTCGGGATTCACGGGAATATCGTACTCCGCAAGTGTATCTAGAAAGGCCTGGTACCGATGCTGGGCTTCGACGCTTCCGTCAGGACCACGAATGAAGGCAAAATTGCGTCGATCATGTTTCTCGATGAGGTGCGCGATCGCTTCGTGCATGCCCGTGGTGTTGTCGGCCATCAAACTGGGAATACCTGCAACCTCTAACCCAATACTGACAGTCGGTATGGGAAGATATCGCTGGCAGAATGTGGATAATTCTTCTAAGCTAACATGTTGACCGATCACGCCTGCCCCGATGATCAGACCGTCAACATGTTTCTCGGGGATAAGATCGTAGATCACGTTACGCTGGTACTCAAATTCGTCGAACTTCATCGTGGCTTTTAGACAGCCGCCGGTGTAACAGATCACATTCGCGTCGTGATTGCGTGCAGCTTCAACGATACCGCGCCATACTTCGGATTGGTATCCGCTAGTCCCGAGAATTCGATCGACCAGAAACGCAATTGTTGGGCGCTCGACTCCCTCTTGGGAATTGTGCGTATTCTTGAGATTTCCATTTGGTACAGGCATCGATACGCTTTCTAGGCAGGCTATACCGTTTGGTATTCTTCGGGCAATCCTTTCGGTGATGCAATCGTAATGGATGCGGATGTAGTCTTTCTTTTTGCTATTTTCCCTTTCCGTCCAAGACCCTGCGTAATTCCTCGGCTACCTCTTGCACTTCTAAAGGCTTGAAGATAATGCCCGAAACGCCGTCTTTGCGTAGTTCCTGAAGATCTTCGGCAAGCATATGACCCGTGGCTGCGATTGTTTTCACATCGGACCCCATGTCGCGAAGCGAGCGTAAAAGGGCGACTCCGCCAACTTCGGGCATAATGACGTCCGTAAAGACAAGATCAAAGTCTCCGTCTTGCCGAAACATTTCCAGGGCTTCCCGGCCATTTTTCGCCGTTACAACCTGATACCCCAGATCGCTGAGCAATTCTTCACTTACTTCTCGAACGTGTTGACTGTCTTCGACGAGCAAAATGCGTTCGCCTACTCCCCTGGGGACGCTTGTGTTGTCGGTGGGACGCATTTCGAATACTTCATCAGCTTTGTGAATCGGTAGATAGATGAGAAATTCAGTGCCTTCACCGATCGTCGATTCAACCTTGATGAATCCCTCGTGTTGTTTGACGATACCCCAGACTTGAGATAACCCCAATCCCGTCCCCTTTCCGGCGGATTTCGTGGTGAAGAACGGCTCGAAAATGTGCGGCAGGATATCTTCCGGGATACCGGTTCCTGTATCCTTGACGGACAGGTAGAACCACTTGCCCGGTGTCATTCCGGGCGTTGGAATGTCATCATCGTCATCGTCTTCATTAACGATCACACTTGATATCCCCACTCGCAGCACGCCACCTTCCGGCATGGCGTCCCGCGCATTAACAACCAGGTTCATCAGCACCTGCTGGATGCGGGTCGGATCGGCTTCTACGAGGTACTCATCCGAGTCGATCTCAATGTACAACGAGATGTTCTCGGGGATCGTTCGCTGCAGTACTCGCACGGCTTCTTTTATAAATGGTCCCAGATCGATGGGATGTCTCTCGATCGGGGCGTGTCGGCTGAAATCAAGGATCTGCTGCACCAAATCCGCCGCCTTGCGCGATTCGCTTAGGATGGTCTCGAGGGGCTTTTTCAAATCATCTGGCAGTTGTTGTTTGCGCAAGGGCATTTGGGCGTAGAGCATGATGGTTGTGAGCAGATTGTTGAAGTCGTGGGCGATACCGCCGGCGAGTTGGCCAACCGCCGCAAGCCGTTCCTGTTGCTGGACCTGGCGCTGCGTTTCACGTTCCTGGGTGACATCACGGATCACGACGACCCAATTCTCACTAGACCCGTAGGTCTCAATGGGTCGTGCCACGATCTCGAAGATACGATTGTCTGCATTGACTTCTTGCCAGGGGACTTCGGTCTCGTTTTGAAGGATATCGCTTATAGCACAACCACCGAGGTTTGAAATAACGTCTCCAACGGAAACTTTCGCCAGCGAATGTAAATCTCGGGTTCCTGCCGGGTTGGCAAGGATGACGTGGTGGCTTGCATCGAGCAGCAGTACACCGTCCGGCACGGTATCCGTGATTTGCTGCACCTGCTGCATTTGTTCGCGAATTTGTTCAATCAGACGCAGCCGCTCTGCCGCGACACCAATTTGATAGCCGACGGCTTCCAAGAGGGTAGTCTCTTCTGAAGTCCATTTAAAGGGATCGGAAGAAGCGATACACAAACCTCCAATACGGTGACCTTCCTCGGCTTTTATCGGAACAAGGATCGAAGCCCGAACGCCATGTGGTTCGAGAAAAGTCTCATAGAAGCGAAGACGAGGGTCTTCTTCCGGTACGTTTTGCCAATCATCGACAACGGGAATTTCCGGCAGCTCACCACTCGCAGGATCGTAATCGTAATGAGGAAATTCATTTTCCGGCGGCGGCATTTCTCGGGACACAATATGCGGCGCAAGCCATACACATCCCACCTTCATTTCAATCGCTTTGAGGGATAAATCCAGGGAGATTTCCAGTAGCTCTTGAAAGTCGACTGCCTTCGATGTCGAACTGATGATGGTATTGATCGCCTCTAAATGGCTTGCGTGGCGCCGCAGTTCTTGCTCCACTTTTTTCGATTCGGTAATGTCTCTGGAAATGCCAAACGTGCCCGTGATGTTCCCCTCTTCATCTCGTATTGCCAACTTGGTTGTCGAAACCCAGGTCTCATGGCCGTCCGGCCAGGTCTCTTTTTCTTCCTTGCCGATAATCGGTTCACCCGTATTGAGAACTCGTAACTCGTCTTCGAAAGCCTCTCGTGCGTGTTCCTCGGTAAACAGATCGAAGTCGGTCAAACCCAAAAGATCATCTGGGGATTCTTTGCCGTGCAATTTGGCAAATTCTGAACTGACTTTAATAAAACGACTTTCTTTATCCTTGAAATAAATCGCATCCAGGGAGTAATCCATCAGCAGATGCAGCAGGTGCTGCTCCCGCAGCAGTGCTTGCTGTGCCTGTTTGCGGTCGACGATTTCAAATTCCAGTTCGATCGCCTTTTCCCTGGCCTGATTCTCGACTTCCGTGAAGGCTTGCTGGAGTACTTCCTGTTCCTGCTGCCGTTCCTGGAGCAGCAATGCGTAGGTCAGTGAGCTGCTGATTTGTTCTTGCAGCATGTCACAGGCTCTTCCATCGGGGGGATATACTTCAAAGAGGACGACTCCGAGGGGTTCATCCCCGCGGTCGAGCGCTTTTACCACGAAAGACGATTTGTACTTTCGAGAAGTAATTTCCTGAAGGGGAAGAATGCTCGTTGAGAGATCCGCTGGATCGGAATCGAGCGGCAGTCGGCCGCGGTCGTCGAAGGCGAGTATCTTTCTCAATGGACCTGGATCAGCTTGCATATCAGAATCCTGCGTCGTGGATGCACGTTCGTAGAGAGATAAGTAACAACTGCGAATGCCGAAACGGGGCAGACTGCGATGCAGGATGTCGAGCAAATCATCGAGTTGGTGTGCCGTCGACAATTCCCTGGCTGTATCACGTGTGTTTGCGTATTGTTGATCGTAAATAAGTGATTGACGTGTTTCAATCTGCTGTACTTTTTCCCCGATCAACACCCGAGCCTGATTGCTCAGTTCCTCAATTCGTTCCGTTTTTGCTTCATCGGTATACTGTGTGCGTGCAAAGAGACGTAGCGAAGAAACGACTCTTTGCCATTCATTGATTTCAAATTCAATGGAATTCGTCTCTTCGATACCGTACGCTAGTTCTCGAAGGAATCTGCCAGAATTCTTCTTTTCGATATCTGCAATAAACGTGTCATATAAACGCTTGCTCCAGGTTATATTCGACCCTTCGACTGTCGTATCAACGAGGCGCGCGATCTTCTCAATGACGTCTTCTCGTTTCGGATCCGATATCTCCGTATCGCTGTTATCAAATACCGTTTTTGTGATTGCCCGTCCAACAGCAGACGAAGTACAACCACACGATTGTCGGATGCAGACGTTTGTGGGGATTTCAATGAGATCCGGAACGTCGTCGCCCCGTAATTTTGCCAACACAATGTCAACTGCATGCCGGCACTGTTCTTTTATCTGTTGGCGAACGGTTGATAAGGGTGGGGTGGCCGCTTTGGCGATCACCTGGCTGTCAAATCCAACGACGGCCACATCGCCTGGGATGCGTAGACCGTGATTTCTCAAAGCCCACATCGCCGCGAGCGCCATGGTGTCATTTGCGCTGACGATGGCGTCGAAATTCACTTTGCGCTCGTCGATGAATAGTCGTACGGCATCCTCGCCAGACAAAGGCTCCCAAATACCTGGTTGCGAGATCAAGGCTGGGTCCAATGGGATGCTGGATTCCGCGAGTGCGTCTTTATAGGCTTGAAATCGTGTATCTGCTTCGGTCTGGTCATCGGGGCCACGGATGAATGCCAGGCGCCGACAGCCGTGCTCGTCGATGAGATGCCGCACCAAGTCGTGCATCCCGTTGTAATTATCGGAAAGTACGGCTGGTATTCCCTCGATTTGTTGGCCGATGATGACGACCGGCTTGGATGGGAATTGATGGCAGAACTCACGAAATGTTTTTTGCGAAACGTAGGTCCCTAATCTAGATCCATAAATAACGATCGCGTCGATGACATCTTCATTCGCAGCCCGATACAGCGAACTCGATAAGTTGAATCCTTCGACTGAATTATTTAAGTTACCGCCTGCGATGCTAATCACATCGGCGTTTCGCTCGTGGGCGGCTTCAACGATCGCCGTCCACATGGCCAAGCTGAAATGATCTTCCATTGCGGCCGTGAGGAATGCGATGGTAGGGCGCACGGATGGCGATTGCGCTTCATCACCGTTTTTTGGTGAGCGATCTTGTTTATTGTTTTCTGTCACCACCATCCATCCCTATCCAGTGGCAGGCAATTAGGCATTATCCAAGGCTTTCCGAACTGCATCCGCTAAAATATCGACGTCGTACGGTTTGTGAATAATGGAGATGACGCCGGCTTCCCGTAATTGATCCACGTCCTCGGCAAGCACGTGTCCCGTAACCGCGACGGCTTTTATATCTGATCCCGCTTTACGTAACTCGCGCAGCAACGCCGCGCCGCCGATCTCCGGCATCACGACGTCTGTGAAAATGAGATCGATATGCTCGGTTTCCTTAAAAATTTTCAGCGCTTCTTCTCCGTTCGAAGCACGAAGGACTTGGTATCCCATATCTTCCAATATTTGCGAGCCGATTTCCCGCATTAAGTCGTTATCCTCGACAAACAGAATGGTTTCGCCCTGTCCTTGGGGGCCTTCCGTGATCGCCTGCTCATTTTGCAGTGTGCGATCACGTTCTTCCATCGAAAGCTTGGGTAGACTCATCAGACAATCCTCTTCCCTTTGTAAACCCACCAGGCATGCGCGATCATCGACAAGGTAATATGGCGATGCCAGCTGTTCCAATGACGGACTCCATATTCGTCCATCTTGAAATTGGAGCAGGCTTCGGATACCATCTGATCCAAGATTCCCAGATCGCTGGTTCTCTCGGCGAGGTTGGCGAGGGTCGTATCCTGAGCAGCGTTGGAGATGTAGTATTCAGTTTCGCAACGTTGGCTCACCGATCGACGTGCCAGGAGCCAAACTTCTTGGGTATTGGTTTCATTATGGCGTTCGAGTACGCGATCCGAAGCCCAATCGAAGACACAGATCTCGTCCCCGTTGGAATTGTCAATCACCCGCTTCCATTTCTTCTCGTGCCAATTTGCTACGATTTTGAAGATGGAAGAATCACTGGCGTCGATTTCTGATTCATCTGGATCAGACGAAGTCTGCTTATGATTGAGGTTTTGGAAGATCGAATCCGCGTTACGGCCCGAGAGAATGTAGTTCATGCCTGCTGCTTCGATGACGTTGCGTAGGTTCGTGTCGCTGCAGAAAGGTTCGCCGCCAATCACCCAGCGAATGGGCATTCCAATGGCATGGACCGAGTGAAGCATATCCAAGGCAAGATCGGATTTGCTTCGATATTCGATGTCTTCGGGTATTTTTGCTTCTACCCTGCGTTTGTCGTCTTGCGTCCATTCCGCAGGCAGGTATAGGCGGCGGTCGAGAAGTGTGTGACCTTTCGGGGAGGAATACCCCAGGAGCAGGCAAACCTGACAGTTTTGTTCTCTCTTGAGTTTACGGTTGAATTGCGGCTGTACTCCGACTGTCTTTCCCCCTTTTTT
>CAYYVY010000137.1:0-6241 GCA_964475265.1 uncultured Anaerolineaceae bacterium
AAATCGCCCTCAGGATCCACGCCCACCTTGCGAAGGTACTCAAGTAGTGTCACACCGTCCCGGTGTCCTTACGGGATATTTGAATTGGTCATCGTTGTGCTCCTTTTGTGGTTTTGCGATTGCTTAAGGATGCACACGATGACTATTTATTCAACTCGCTTTTACACCACTTTATGAGACATTATCTTGAGGACGTACAAACCCGCCAATTACGGCGGGAATCTGAGGTTTATGTTAGTGCGCCGTACAGGAATCGAACCTGTAACCTTGGGCTTAAAAGGCCCCTGCTCTGCCAATTGAGCTAACGGCGCGCTGCGCCCGATTGTAACATCGGCCTCGCGCGCCCGTCAACGTGGGCGACCGGTTTTCAGGTGAAAACTCACGACGTCACACAGCTGCAATCCGGATACTCTAATCCATGGGTAGAGGAGCTTCCTGTTCGGGAATCAGCTTCCATCTGTAATCGATCTTGAGATCCGGGAAATCCATGGGTTCGCCTATGGTGTCACCCGACTCGATCAACCAGAAGTCCCCATCGATGCTGGGCGCCGGGAAGGCGCTGTCCGAGCCGGTGACTGGCGCCTCGCCGGGGCACTTGATGGTCTGACTCCAGGATTTCCACTCGCCGACAACGTTGAGCGAGGCGATGGATCCCTTGCACGTCCCACTTACTTTGAGGCTGAACTCGCCGTCACCGGAGATGTCGCAGTCGCCGCTTTTCCCTTCGATGATCACAAAAACGCTGTCGGATTCCGGATACGGTTGTTGGACACCGTTCTTCGAAATGAGCAGCTGGGCGGCACTTGTGCCCGTATTCTCGTCGTTATGTTGGGTGTAATAGGCTCCATCCTCGTCCTTGGCGTAAAGCGTAGTATTGACGTGCAGAAAAAACAACCGCGGTTCGTCTGGACAGGGGAAACTGGTGAGGTCGATCTCATCGAATTCTTCATCACCGGTTTCTTCCGATTCCGAGGATTCACCGCCGCCGTCTCTCCCGCCCGGCGCGCTCTGCGTGGCTGCGGTCCTCTGGACGCTGCACGAAATCAATAGCATTCCGATGAGGAACAGCACGAAGATGCATTTACGCAGCCGAACCGCGTGTACTCCGGATGGGGTGGACATGCTCACCTTCCTTTCGCTGGATTGTAGAAAGCACGCGATGCATCTACGATAGGGATATTTACAAGACTTGTCAACACCCGCTGCGGAAGCGGGCTATAATGCGTTCGTGGCCCAACACGTCTATCTCTCGCCCCACCTGGATGACGCTGTGTTTTCCTGCGGCGGGCTGATCGCCCGCCAGACAGTGGCCGGCGAATCCGTCACGGTGCTCACCGTCTGCGCCGGCAACCCGCCGCCGGGGGAACTCTCCCCCTTCGCGCAGCAACTGCATGCGCGTTGGAATGCGGATCGAGCACCCATCGAAGTGCGGCGCTCGGAGGATCTGGCCGCATGTGAACGCTTGTGTGTTGGGATAATTCATCTCGAAATTCCCGATGCGATTTATCGCAAAGCCCTACAAGGCACGCCCCTGTATCCCGACGTAGCCTCCATCTTCGGCGCGCTGCACGAGTTCGAGACCGATCTTGTCGATCAACTGACGGGGAAATTGGCGCGTCACGTACCCGCCGGCGCAGTACTCTACTGCCCGCTGGGGTTCGGCGGGCACGTCGACCACCGCCTGACCCGCCGCGCCGCGGAGGGGCTGAAGCGGGCGCTGCGCTACTACGCGGATATGCCTTATGCGGCGCGCGGTGAGTCGATCCCGGACGCGTTGGGTCTCCCGCAGGGGGAGAAACGGGTTTTCAAGCTAGAACCGGGGGACATCGACGCATGGGTGGCGGCCAGCGCGCTGTATCGATCGCAAATCTCGACCTTCTGGGCGGACGACAATGCGCTGAGCGACGAACTGCACGCCTTTCAGGCGCGTGAAAATGGGCTGCAGCTCATCGTTACTCGCGGCCAGGTTTAAAATTCGTAAATCGACCGGATTTGTGTGATTCGTCTCTGTTTTTACTTGCTGGACAGTAGACCCAAGTTATGCTATTATCCTGCCGCAAGAGATATAGTTCCGGGCTGAGAGCATCCTCTCAGTTCTTTTATTCTAGCCGTGTCTTGCCCTGTAGGGCAGGTCGAAACGTTTGAGGTAGGAAGAGCGATGGCGAATTCGGCAGTCTATCTTACGTCAGAGGGACAGAAGAAGCTCGAGGAAGAACTCGAACATCTGCGCACGGTTCGGCGTCATGAAGTAGCCCATCGGCTGCACGAGGCCATGGAAGACGGCGAATTGATCGAAAACGCGGAGTACGAAGCCGCCAAAAACGAACAGGCCTTCATCGAAGGCCGCATACTCGAGCTCGAGCGCATGCTCGCCAAGGCACAATTGATCAAACCGTCCAAGAAAACGGACGTCGTACAGATCGGCAGCACCGTCGTGGTTAAACAGGACGGGGAGAAAAACGAGACGTACACGATCGTCGGGGTGGCGGAAGCCAATCCCAAAGAGGGATTGATCTCCAACGAATCACCCCTGGGTCAGGCGTTGTTGGAGCGGGCCGTAGGGGACGAGATTAAAGTGCAGGCGCCAGCCGGCACGCTGTCCTTCCACATCGTGAAGATCAAGTAAGTAGGTGACATCCCCGGGCGCCCCGCCTTTGGTTTGCCGTGCGGGGCATTTTTTCGTGTACACTTAGCCTGGAATGGATCCCGAACTGGGGCGTTCGGGTTTTGGATGAAGGATGAGTTACAGCATGACGAAATGGAACGATCTCGAACGGGTTCGTTTGGAAAAGCTCGAACGCCTGCGCCAGGCAGGTGTGGAGCCGTATCCCAACCGTGTCGAGCGCACGCACACCACGGCGGATGCGATCCGGGCGTTCGAGGCCGCGGACGAGGACGAGTCTGTTGAAGCCACGCTGGTCGGCCGGCTGCGCTCGATCCGCGCTATGGGCAAGTCGACCTTCGCTCACATCGAGGACGGCGCCGGCAGGCTGCAGCTCTATCTGCGCGCCGACGAATTGGGCGCGGAGGTCTTCGATAGCTTCAACGACGATTTCGACCTGGGGGATTTTATCCAGGTCCACGGGAAGTTTTTCCGCACGCGCACGGGCGAAGTGACCCTGCGCGTAAGCGGCTATCGCATGCTGGCCAAGGGGATCACGCCGCTGCCGGCGACGAAGGAGGAAGAGGTCGACGGCGAGCGCGTGGTCCACAGCGCCTTTTCCGATCCGGAAGCGCGCTTTCGAGAGCGCTACGCCGATCTGGTGGTCAATCCCGAGGTGCGCGAGATCTTCCGCTTACGCATGAGAATCGTGCGTGCCCTGCAGCAGTTCCTCGAAGATCACGGTTTCCTCGAGGTCGAGACGCCCATTCTGCAGCCGATTTACGGCGGTGCAGCGGCGCAGCCCTTCGTGACGCATCACAACCAGCTGCATCAGGATCTCTACCTGCGCATCTCCTTCGAGCTGTATCTCAAACGCCTGCTCGTCGGGGGGTTCGAACGGGTCTACGAGATCGGACGCGATTTCCGCAACGAAGGCGTGTCCTTCAAACACAATCCAGAATTCACGCAGCTCGAGTTCTACATGGCCTACGCCGATTACAAGGACGTGATGGAACTCACCGAACAGATGGTGGCTTTCGTCGCCGAGCAGGCGGCGGGATCGACGCAGATCGAATACAAGGGCGAGGCGATCGATTTGAGTCCGCCCTGGAAACGCATCGAACTGCGCCAGGCGTTGATCGACGCCGTCGAAATCGACATCGCCAAACACGACGATGCACAGAGTCTGCGCCAGGCGATGGAAGCCCGGGGTCACGAACCCTCGAAAACCTACTCACGCGGCAAAATGATCGAGGCGCTGCTGAGCAAGTACGTGGAACCCAATATAATCCAGCCCACCTTTATCTACGATTACCCGCGGGACATCTCGCCGCTGGCGAAATCCGTGCCCGGCGACCCGCAGACCGTCGAGCGCTTCGAGGGCTTCGTGGGTGGCATGGAGCTGTGCAACGCTTTCACCGAATTGAACGATCCTCTGGATCAAGAGCAGCGTTTCATCGAAATGGGGCGCATTTACGCCGACGGGGACGAGGAGCGCCATCCCATGGACGAGGACTACCTGCGGGCGATGGCCTACGGCATGCCGCCCAACGGCGGCTTTGGCATGGGCGTCGATCGCCTGACCATGTTGCTGAGCGACCAAGCGTCGATCCGCGAGGTGATTCTCTTCCCGCACCTGCGCAGCAAGGACCGGGAGTAGGAGCGAATTGGCTGCTGCCAGCGTATCTCGGGAAGTACCACTCCTTTTCATTCGCAGATGACTACAGATCATGGGGCTGTCTAATTGGGGCGACAGCATCATTCAATATCGTTGGCGAGGGATGTGTATCCCTCGCCCGTAGATGAGATGTTGGGTTTCGGTCCTCCTCAACCCAACCTACGAGCTACGGGCGATGGGTTCGATCTCATGATGGAAGATTGGCAGATATACAACTGTCCACTATCGGTTGCGGATGAATATCCGCAACCAGCGTCTGGTATCAGTGGGGCTGCTCTTTTGGGGCAGCCCCTTTTATTCCGTCGTTAGATTCCAGACCAAGCAGATCCGCTGAACGTGACCAGACCACCAGGCCCAGCGTCACGCCGAACCAGAGCGTGGCGAAGCGAATCAGCAGCGTGGCCGCGGCGGCGGTGCTGGCCGGAATCTCCAGAAGCAGCGTCAGCATGCCGGCGGCGCTGGCTTCGAAGGCGCCCAGGCCTCCAGGCAGCGCCGAGACGGCGCCGATCACCGTCGAAAACGAAAGCACGAAGACTGCCACGGAGAGCGTCCCCCATCCGGGCGGGACTCCCAAACCGACGAGCACGAGGTACATCGCCAGGCCTTCTCCCAGCCAGGCGGCGCTGCCCAGGGCGATGGCGGTAAACGTGGCGCGCGGGCGGAAGAGGGCGTATACGCCCTCGTAGAATTCCTGTAGATGATGCGCCAGGCGTTGGATCAGGGGCAGGCGTTCGGCCAGGCCGAGCAAGGCCAACGCCAGCGGCCGGATCTGGGAGACGACGATGCCTGCCAGTAGAATACCCAGCACGGCGGCGAAGGCCGGCCAGTAACGGGGGTAGGCGATCACGCCCAGCGTGGAGAGCGCCAGCACGGCCAGTCCGTCGCTGATGCGTTCGGCGAGCACCACGGTCACGCCGCGCGCCGTGGGTATGCCGGTTTTATTCTGCAGCCAGACGGCTTTGAGCGCTTCGCCCACTTTCCCGGGCGTCACGGCGAGGGGAAAGCCGGCGACGAACAGGCGGGCGCTCTCGCGCCAGGCCAGATCGTGTTCTCCGACCTGACCCAGGTAGAAATGCCATTTGAAGAAGCGCAGCGTGTAATTGAACAACGTGCCGGCCAGAATGAGGGGAGCATAGGCCCAGGCGAAATGAACGAACTGGGTACCGACCTGGCGAATGTCGCCGATCAGCCCCAGTCCGAGGAATACGAGAAAACCGAAGATCAAGCCAACGGCGAGCCGCCGGTGAAGCGATTTCAAGCGCATCAGCGCAGCAGGAAGAAGCCCAGGACGACCGCTGCGAGTACGGCCAGGCCTACGAGAGCCTGAATGACCGTTTTTGGTTCCATGCCGGGCATGACCACGTTACCGTCGCCGTAGAGCTTGAAGAGCTGTCCCCAGCGGGTCTTCAGGGCGGCTGCGACGCGTTTGCGCCCGATGAAGGGGTACCAGTAAACGTTGTGGTAGAAGTTGCTGGCAAAATACGACCAGGGTACCAGCGGGCTTTGCAGGAGGACTTTTTCGAAGGGCTTGAGCGGCCCGTGGTAGATCATTTTCTGGCCGCGGCTGGCGAAGGTGTTGCCCTGCTCGAACTCCCAGGGTTGCTCCTGTTCGATGTTGTATCCGGCGATCTCGATCTGCGAGGGATCGCCGATGCCCAGATCGTTTTCGTGGGCGCGGCGGATGAAGCGCAGTTTCCTGGGGTCGAATCCCTGCAGTTTGGCGGAAACGGCGTCGATAGCCACTTGATCGGCGGAGGCAAGCAGGATGTCTTTTTCGTGCCAACGCATGGCACGCGGGCCGGGTCCGTCGCCGGCGAAGGTGCCGTCCATCATGGCAAACAAGCCGGGATGGATGTCCTGTTGGATCATGAGCAGGTCGACGAGCGTGTCGTGGATCACGGCGTGGGTCCAGTGGCGGTTGCGGTGCAGCAATCCGCCGAAGGCGTTTTTCATGGCGCCGG
>CAYYVY010000138.1:0-1989 GCA_964475265.1 uncultured Anaerolineaceae bacterium
AAGCAGCAATAAAAGGTAAAACAATTCGTGTGCACCCTTACATAGTTGATGATCCTTTCCCTATGAGTTACGCAATTGGAAAAGGAACAGTTGTCCTGACGAGTGGGCTACTTAAACAGGCAGATGAAGCAGAAATTGCGGGGGGATTAGCACATGAAATTGGACATCTTTATTACGAAGATTCAAAGCGAGCGATGGCGCAATGGGGTGCATTATTACCCCTTATTTTGTATTACAAGTTATGGATAATAATAATTAAAATTATGCAAAAATCCGGAATCAGAATACTTGCAATAGCCAGTATCATTCTTTTTATTTTAATAATTCCGTATAAATTTATAATTGAAATATGGTCAATTGTAGGACGTAAGGTCTCACAACATATTGAATACAGAGCAGATGCTTTTGCTGCTAATATAGGCGAACGTGAAGGACTCATACGATTATTAGGGCGGTATTCAGATATCGATAACCGGAAATGGACTTTATCCGAACAATTGATGGCTACTCATCCACCAACGATGTATCGGATTGGTAAACTAGAAAATATAGAATAATAGTTGCTAATAGCCTCACCATCACCCGCGCCCACGACGCCGGCCCCACCAAAACCTTTGCTATGACAGCTATCGATCAAACAGCGGGGCAGGGTGTTACCACCTACCAACTTACCCGATAACAAATACCGCAGCATCACTATCTTGCAGACAAAAAAAGACGCCGGCTTTTACACCGGCGTCTTACCTTTTCATCCGTACCGCTCTTTCCGGTACCTCTTTTAGATGCCCACCACTCGTGGGCCATCGCTTCTCACAACACTTCACACATTAAATAATACACTTAAACGACCCACCCATCAAGCGTTGGCGTGGTCCCCACCATCCACCAGCTCTCCCGCTAACCCCTTGTTGCAGCAATCAATAATACCTTATATGCTTCGTGTCATGACATGTCTTGACACGTCAATTTTATCAAGCTAAGCTAGATTCATGGCCACTATTAAAATCAGCTCAAAAGTCGATGATGCAGCGTGGGAAGAGTTAAAAGACATCGCCCGTGAATCGCATCAAAACATCTCCGGACTGCTGACCGAAGCGGTGCGCGACTATGTCCGCAAGCGTCGTGTCCGCCCGGAGGTACAAAAACATCTGAAGGCCTCGATAAAGGACAACGAAGCGCTGGGCAAGTTGCTTGCCAAGTAAGCGCGTCCAGCACCTGTCGGTGGACGAAGTCCTGGAGATCCACACCACCTTGATCGAACACTTTGGCGGTCCACCGGGTGTTCGCGACATGGGATTGCTGGAGAGCGCGCTATACCGGCCACAGACCGGCTACTACACTGACCTCAACCAGATGGCCGCGGCCTTGTTTGAATCCTTGCTGATGAATCACCCGTTCATCGACGGAAACAAGCGTGTTGCCTTTTTCTCGACCGATGTCTTCTTACGGATGAACGGTTCTAAAATCCAGGTCAAACCGAATCCCGCCCACACCTTCCTGATCGGATTATTAGAGAAGGGCCAATGTGATTTCGGGCATTTGCACATGTGGCTTAACAAATCCATCGTACCGCTCAAATAAAAACACCGGCGAGTTGCCCCGCCGGTGCATCTATCAACGCTATTTATTATGCTGCATCAGGATCCTTCGGCGGATACAACTGTATCCGTCCATCGGTCGGGATGGCATCGAGCTGCAGGCTGAAGCTGAAGTTATCCTTGTTCAGCCAGGCCGCACCAATGGCGGTCCAGTAGGCCTGATCCTCGCCGGAGTGCTTCACCTGATAGGCGATGAGCGCCGGCCGCCGTTTTTCATTCGCACTGTCCGCCCCGGCATTGTGTTGAGCACTCTGGTGCGCATGGCTGGAACGGTTGTTGTTGCGATAGGTTTGTTTCGTCATGGACTTTCTCCTTTTATCAATGAAATGCACGATTGCAGGCCACGGACAAGACGCCGGTAGCGGGGGGAGGCAAGACAAAACGCACGTGA
>CAYYVY010000138.1:2089-6207 GCA_964475265.1 uncultured Anaerolineaceae bacterium
GCAGGCCACGGACAAGACGCCGGTAGCGGGGGGAGGCAAGACAAAACGCACGTGAATGGCGCGGGCCAGCGGGGCTGTTATACCCCAACAGTCCCCGCCACACGGGCACGTGCGTTTTCTCGCCCGTTGACAGACGAGGGTCTTGCAGCCCAACGCCCGGCGGCTAACGTGCCGCCGTAAAGAGGGCTGAAATGAAAAAGGAGAGTGACGCACCTAAGCACCCACCGTTCCAGCCGCATACAGGAACGCCGAAGGTGGCAGGGCGAGCGAATGAAAAACGGCATCCCGGGGGAATTGCAGGGGAGATTCAGGTGCTCATGTTTACAACAACGAGGCCGCTTACAGGTGCTATCAATGATTGCAAATCGTCCGATGATATGCTATCATTGCTATCATATGGAACGATTGAAGGAGAACGAAGATGGCGAACCTTGTAGTAAGAAACCTGAATAAACGCGTTGTCGATGCCCTGAAAAGACGGGCCGCCCGGCACGGGTGCAGCGCCGAAGCCGAGCACCGCGCGATTTTAGAGCAAACCTTGCTCCCGACCAAACGAAAGACCTTTGCTCAAGTATTAGGTGCGATGCCGAATGTTGGCCGGGACGAGGATTTCGAGCGGGTGGATGACGAGCGGGCCGCCGATGTATTTGGTTGACACCAACATCATCAGCGAAGCGCGCAAAAAGGCAAAAGCCAATAAGGGGGTGCGCGATTTCTTCAAACGTGCGTTAAGTGATAACACGCCGCTATTTATTTCAGTGATCACGGTGGGTGAATTGCGGCGCGGCGTTGAACTCATCCGTTACCGTGGCGACACCCGCCAGGCGAACCTGATAGAAAAGTGGTTAATGACGATACTGGATGAATATACGGATTTTATCCTCCCCATCGATGAAGAGATTGCCCAACTTTGGGGACATCTCAGAACACAGAATCCGGAAAATGCGTTAGATAAACTCATCGCCGCCACGGCCTTGATCCATGATCTGACGGTTGTTTCCAGAAACCTGAAAGACTTTAAAAAAACCGGCGTGCGCGTTATCAATCCGTTTACGCCATAAACCTCACTATTACCCGTGTCCATGACGGCAATCGATCAATCAGCAGGGCAGGGTGTTACTACCTACCAGCTTTCCCGCTGATCACTTCCTGACAGCACCATTTCCGTTATTAATCAGCCAAGCTCTCGACAATACGCTCCCGGCATTGTCTACCACTTACTTCCCTGTAAGAGCCTTTCCTGATTTAGCACTCGATTGCCAGTTCCCGTCGCAATCTCGACTTTGTGTTCCAGACGAAGTCTACCTCCTATATCCCTGGCGTCGTACCACTTACAGCCACTCCGGACCTCCTATCCTCTCGTGGCACCTACACGTCCATGTGCAATGTCCTTGTAAGCGTCATTATGGTCTCAATCTACCTACAATTCATGAATCCTGTGGAGTAAGGGGGAGAAGAACCCCGTGTTTTGTCCTGTTACTCACTTATTGCGCGGCGTTTTTTGCTTTCGGCGACGAGCGTGGATAAATCGGCGCTCGGACGGATTTCAAACGTACCGCCCATCTTCAAGCTCGGATGTCTCGACATCAAGTGAATGGCTTCGTTTAAATCCCTGGCTTCCAGAATCATGATCCCGCCAAGCATTTCCTTGGTTTCGGCGAACGGGCCGTCAGTAATCTGAGGTTTACCGTTACGATACCGGACGGTTGTGGCCGTGCTAACCGGTTGCAGCGCTTCGCCACCGATCATATGGCCGCCTTTCTGAAGTTCTTCGTCATAGACAAAGCACGAATCCATAAAGTCTTGTTGCTCATTGGGGCTCAACTGGCCGAAGTACTTGTCTTCAATGTAACCCAGGCAAATGTATTTCATAGCGTTCCCCCTCTATTCCGCATTATCGAAATCTTCAGGACCGAAGATTTGGCGGATTTCAATGGTATCGCCGTCGTCGGCAGGGCATTTCTCAACCCAATTCATGACTTCCTCTTTTGAACTGGCCTCGACTATCCAGTATCCGCCTAACACTTCCTTGGCTTCTATGAAAGGGCCGTCGGTCACGGTCGGTTTTCCATTGGCGAACGACACACGTGCACCCTTGGCTTGTGGGTGTAAACCGTTCAGGTCCAGTATCTTGAGAGCCTTTCCCATCTCCTCGTTGAAACGAGTCATTTGCTCCACTTTCTTCGGATCGGGTACAAATTTTGAGTCCGGTTTTTTTCCGCCCTGGTATACGGCAGGGATCATCAACATCATGAATTTCATAAATATCTCCTTTTGTGTGTTTATTATCGTACCCATAGTCGTTTGGAGATTCACAATTTCGACATATCTCACATATTTTTTTTGAGCTCCTCGAGCCGTTTCTGTAAAAATCGTCGTTCAGGTTCCAAATGGGTAAGTTTCAGGGCCTTTCGATAAGCGGCTTCCGATTCTTCAGTGTTCCCCTGGCGCCTGTACAAGTCTCCCTTAGCCGAATAAAGCCAATAATAACCCGATAAATCCTCTTCCTTATTTATTTGGTCAATCAAAGACAACCCGGCCGCAGGACCATCCCGCATCGCAACTGCCACCGCGCGGTTCAGGCGGATAACAGGTGAAGGCTCCAGTGTGAGGATGCGATCATAGAGCGAGACGATTTGCGGCCAGTCTGTTTGTTGTAGTGTGTCGGCTTCGGAATGAACAGCTGCAATAGCCGCTTGCAGCGTATAGGATCCAAATTTACCTGACTGAAGCGCTGCTTCAACGAGTGGTATCCCTTCATGTATAAGGTTTTGATTCCATCGGTTTCGATCCTGATCTTCAAGCAAGATTATATCGCCGTTATCATCCGTGCGTGCTGTGCGTCGGGATTCATGGAGCAGCATCAAGGCCAGTAGCCCTTGAACCTCCGCATCCGGTAAAAGTTCATTTAACAAACGCCCCAAACGAATGGCTTCGTTCGACAAATCGAGGCGTGTGACGGTATCCCCCGATGATGCCGAGTAACCCTCATTGAATACCAGATAAATCACCTGTAGAACTGTATGCAGGCGCTCCGGGAGTTCGTGTTCTTCCGGAACTTCAAACGGAATTTTGGCAGCTTTAATTTTTGATTTCGCACGGACGATCCGTTGAGCAAGTGTTGTAGGGGTAATCAGATATGCGCGTGCGATTTCTTCCGTGCTCAAGCCGCACACTTCCCGCAACGTCAACGCGACGCGTGCTTCAGGTGAGAGCGAAGGGTGGCAACAAGTAAAGATGAGCCTTAACTGATCATCATGAATAGCTTTCTCATCTTCCTGGGTGGGATCATCATCCGTCGTAACCACTTCCTGGATAGATTCCGGCAATGTATCGACCTTTGACTGCCGGCGGAGACGATCGATTGCCTTGAACCGTCCTGCCGATACCAACCACGCACGTGGGTTATCCGGTATGCCTTTTTGGGGCCACTCTTCCATGGCCACTCGAAAAGCGTCGTGCAATGCATCCTCGGCCAAACCAAAATCTCCGAGCAACCGAATCAGCGTTGCCAAGATTCGCGTGGACTCGGATTTATATAAATGGTTTATGGTTTCGTTAAGATTTTCCATTAGATTATTCTAAGCCAAAAATCTCATGAAAACTGCAACCTCTGTGAACAAGTGAACAATATTGCAGTCCTCTCTCAGAGCCGAGGGCATCACCACCTGACTGCATCATTTCCGCTATTAATCAGCCAAATCCCCTTTCCTGATTAGACCCTCATTCCGGCACCAATCTAGCCGCTAATCCTCAGCTCTCGTTCCTGAGTTCGCTGCGTTACCCAAATCCTTGTGGCCGCCCATCTTGCCGTGATCGGTTACATGTTCAAATAATGCAATGATTGCTGTTTCGCGATCTTTAAATGGGCCTGCAGGCCCTTGACCACGCTGATAGAAATACCAGCCCATACATTCACCATCAATGGACGAATGGTAAAATAATCGTCCGGAACTGAATATGGATATTTCAGTACCAGGTATCCCCATGGTTTATCACCTCCCTGATTTCCACTGTGATTCTTGATCATACTGCAAGCCAGGAGGTTATCTATAGGATGATGATGGGCTAGCCCATCAGTACAATTACCTAGTCCATCAGATTAATGTACTAGGTAA
>CAYYVY010000139.1:0-6203 GCA_964475265.1 uncultured Anaerolineaceae bacterium
GCCTTCGAAGTTGAATATGCCGTTGTCGCTCCAACCATGTTCGTCGTCTCCGATCAGGCGGCGGTTCGGATCGGCCGACAAGGTGGTTTTTCCCGTACCTGAAAGGCCGAAGAACAAGGCCACATCGTCATCGTCTTTATCATCCACGTTGGCGGAGCAATGCATGGTCATCACGCCCTGCAGTGGAAGCAGATAATTCATCAGCGTGAAGACAGATTTCTTGATCTCGCCGCCGTAGCCCGACCCGCCGATGATGCACAGTTTCTGTTCGAAATTGAGGGTGATAAATGTATCCGTGCGCGTGCTATCAATCGGCCGGTGCGCCTTGAACAACGGCACGGCGATCACCGTAAATTGAGGTACGTGTTGGCGATAGGCTTCTGCGCTCTCCGGCAGGATAAACATGTTGCGTGCGAAGACGCTGTGCCAGGCATACTCGGTGATGATGCGAATCGGCAGGCGGTATTCCTCATCGGCGCCAACGAAACAGTCCTGCACGAACACGTCACGACCCTGTAAATACCCCTGCAGGCGCGAGAGAAGCTCTTCGAACTTTTCCGGGCTGTAAGGCCGGTTGTACTCACCCCACCATATGTTGTCTTCCGTCGTCCCTTCACGTACGACGTATTTATCGTTGGCGGCACGAGCAGTGTGTTTCCCGGATTTGACCAGCAAAGGCCCCGCGTGTGCGATGTGCCCTTCACCGCGAAAAGTGAATTCCTCGTACAACGCTGCGGTGGGAAGATTCCAATACACGTTGTTCAAATTGGTCAGGCCATGATTTTCGAGCCCGTAGTCCGAGCGCAGGACTTGCGCCTCTTTTTGTGCCGGTGATTTGATGTTTAGTATATTGTTCACAGCCAATCCCTCACTAGTTTACGGTCACCGATGTAGATTTCGTTGGGTGCTTTCGGATCCAAAGCCCACTTCAGCCGCTCGATGCCCCCGGTCACGTCCTTGACGGATCCGCCATAACTCAAACGCAGATGGCCTTCCATTCCGAAATCCACACCGGGAACAGTTACGACCAAAGCTTTCTCCAGCAGGAAGTTCGACAGCTTCAGGGAATCCTTCTCATACGCACGGAAATCGGGCAGGCAGTAGAACGTTCCTTGCGGCCGGTTCAAACGCACTCCATTGAAAGCTTCCAATTCCTGAATCATGACTTTGCGATTGTTTTGGATTTCCAGGCGCAGATTTTCGACGACGCTTTGAACACCCTGCAGCGCGCCTTCCGCCGCAGCCTGGGAAATCACGGAAGGATTGGAAGTAATTTGACTCTGGATTTTCGCCATCGCCTCGACCAGCTTGCGCGGCCCGACGACCCAGCCGATGCGAAATCCGGTCATGCCGTACAACTTTGAAACGCCGTTGATCACAATCAGCCTGCTGTTTTCCAGGTCCTTTTCGGTATAGTCGTATGCAATAGCCGGTCGTACTCCGTTTTCCACCAGTTTGTGATAGATATCGTCGAGGATGAGATAAATGCCCTTCTTTTCACAGAAGTCTACAATGGCGGCGATGAATTCATCCGAGAAAACGGCGCCCGAGGGGTTACAGGGGCTGTTTACGATAATCGCTTTGGTATAACTCGTGACGGTTCGTTCGATGTCTTCCATACGCGGATGGAATGTACCATCTTCGGGAGTCACCACGACGGGCACGCCGTGAACCATCTTTACCATCTCCGGGTAACTGACCCAATGCGGTGCGAGCAGGATGACTTCATCCTGGGGGTTGATGATGGTGAACAACGTGTTATAGATGCTCTGTTTCGCTCCAGTGGAAACGATGATGTTTTCCGGAGCGACTGCCTTGTTGTAATTCTCTTCCATGTAGCGCACGATTGCTTTTTTCAACGATGGCAGGCCGTCGGTCGGCGTGTATTTAATCTCACCGGTATTGAGACGCGCGGCGGAACTTAACAGCGCCGCAATGGGCGCCGGATTCTTCGGCTCTCCAACCCCGAGATGAATCACCGGCTCGCCTTTCGCTCGCAATATTCGTGCCTTTTCGTTCAAAGCCAGAGTGGACGATTCATGAATCGATGCGGCAAGTTGGCTGATACTCATACTCTTTGCTCCTCTCCTGCTTCGGGGAATTCCATGACCTGAAAACGCTCCTCAGATTGGGCGTGGGATAATAACCGCTTATTATATCGCTACTGCACTGCTTGTGAAGGGTTAATTCTAACGTTGGACCCTCATAAGAATAACCCCTGAATTAAAAAAGGGTACGAAAATCCATTAAATTCGGATGGAGAAGTCGAGCAGGGCATGTACCGCCAAACCAGTTGCCTTCCAGAGGGAGTACCCAAACACTTGATGTCCGACAAGAACACGTGTATATATCCACTTTAGTGACATGAATCAAAACGATCGAGCAGTGTTCCCGCGCTTACGCTACGCTGAAACCCTACCGGTGGTGCATCACGACCAACCGTTTCTCTTGCTGCGCGATCCACTTCAGTTGAGCGATCGCTTCGTTCTCATCCCCAGAAGCCTCGCTCCGGCGCTGAGCCTCTTTGACGGCACGAACGAATTCAACGACATGCAGGAAATTCTCGCCGGTGAACTCGACTATCCTATAACGCAAGCAGATCTCGACGAACTTATAAACACCCTCGATGAGGCCTGTCTGCTCGCAAATGCCAAATCAAATGCCGTGATAGCCGAAAAACTCGAAGACTTCCGACGTGCCCCTTGCCGCCCGGCGAACCTCGCCGGCAATTCCTACCCCGAACAGCCGGATGAATTGAGTCAACAATTGGATGGCTACCTCGATCGAGTTGGCAGGGTAGACTCTGTGGATACAGCCATACGCGGTTTGATCAGCCCGCACATCGATTACCAACGCGGCTGGCGTGTGTACGCCCAGGGCTGGGAAAGCGCTCGAGAGACGGTCCGTTCCGCGGAACTGGTAGTGATCCTCGGCACCGATCATTACGGCCCGGACCGGGCCATAACCCTGACGCACCAGCATTACGCCACCCCCTTTGGGGTGTTTACGACTCCGCGTGATTTCGTCGACTCCCTCGCCGATGCCGTCGGACCTGCCCAGGCATTCGATGGCGAACTCTATCACCGCGGCGAGCATTCGATCGAACTGGCCGCCGTCTGGCTGCATTACATCCGCCAGGGTAAAAATTGTGAAATGCTGCCCATTCTCTGCGGTTCCTTCCTGCCATACTGGAACGGTGAGGAGGATATCGAAGCCGACGAATTCATCGCGGATGCCATCGAATGTCTGCAGGAAATCGTGGCAAAAAGAAGATCACTGGTCGTCGCCGCCGCCGACCTGGCACACGTCGGTCCAGCCTTTGGGGGGAAGGAACTCGATTTACGCGGACACGCGCGCCTGAAAAATGAAGACGAGCAGTTGCTGGAAGCAATCTGCAAAGGTCAGGCCGACGCGTTTCTCGACACCATCATGCAAAACCACGATCGCAATAACGTCTGCGGGGTTGCGCCGATCTATCTGGCGATGAAAATCCTCGCACCCCTCCAGGGCACACTCGTCGCTTACGAACACTGCCCTGCCGATAACGAACATCACTCAACGGTATCCGTCTGCAGCGTGCTGCTGCGTTGATCGAGCGAGAGCGGCAGCGAGGCTTCGCTTGCGTTTCTTGCTCGTTTGCCCACATGCCTTGAAACATGGTAGCAAAGACTCGTTGCGCGAATTCGATAGCGGACTACAATAGGCAAAACAACGTTTGAACAAGGCGATCATCCATGACGCGTAAATGCCCTCACTGCGGCGAAGAGATACGCGAAGAAGCGATCTTCTGCCGATTCTGCCGCCGAGATATCGAGCAGCCGATTTGGATGTCCACGCTGCAAAAATGTCCGTTCTGTGCAGAGTGGATTGAAATTGGCCAGGAAGATTGTCCCCTTTGCGGGAAACGACTGGAGGAAGAGAAGGAAGCACAAGTATTCACGACTTCCGAGCCTTTAATCCCGCAGCCGAAAGATCCGGATGCGTTGATCGCCTCCCTGCGACGTGAAGCCCACCCAGAAGATGCACCGCCGGAAGAACCCATTTCGGACGAAGTTCTTCCAGCGGAAATGCCGGATATCCGAGGAATATCCCAGCTCGATTCCGCTGACGACGAATGGGCGCGGTCGGTGGAATCCTCACCCATCCATTCCGTTCTGGAGTCGTCGAGCAGTCGTATGCCCGGGCTTCGAAAGCGGCGGCTCGATCCGGAAGCCAGCGGTCTCCGTCCCATTTCCGAGCTGATGCCCGACGATGAAGCTGCCGTGACAGATTCGTCCATCCAGGGACTGCCTCCGATCGTACGCAGGATCGCTTCATTGCTGCTCATTATCGGGTTGGGTGTGGGATTGATCGCGCTGATCGTTGGTCCGGGCAAGCAATTTGTCGGCGCCTTGCTGACGCCCGAACCCACGGCCACGGAGACCGTTACACCCACCATGGCTTCGATGCACGCCGCAACGCTTCCCCCGGTCGTAACTGATGCGCCAACATCCGAAGTGGCGGCCGGCCCTGGAGAATGTATCTATTGGGATCAGGTGACATTATCCGATGCCAGCGAAACGATGTGCGTCTATGGACCGATCCGGCGCTGGTTCGCCTCCGGTGATATCCCCTTCGTGGCCATCTTCAGCGAGGCCTACGGTTCCTTTGCCTTCGTCGATTACGAAACCGGACATCCCGAAATTCGCCCAGGCGATTGCATCATCGGCACGGGCACCGTCGAGATCATGCGTGGCACACGTCCGTTTATCGACATCACCGGTGCCGTCGAGGAATGCCCGGAAGAATTACAGTAAACATCGCCTCTTACGTTTTCGAGGAGGCGATGATCATTTTTCCTTTTTATCAACCAGAGAGCGGTAAACTTCAATAATGCGATCGACGACCACCGACCAGGCGTATGCCTGGGCGTATTTGGCTGCATTCTGCCCCAATCTCTCTCGCAGGTCATCGTCTCGAAGCACGCGCTGGAGTTTTTCAGCCAATGCTTTGGGTTCCGCAGTCGGCACGTGGAAACCTGTCTCACCGTCCTGCACCAAATAGGCGAGGCCTCCGGTTTCTGAAGCCACGACGGGCGTGGCACAAGCCATCGCTTCCAGCGCGACCAACCCAAAGGATTCGTAATGTGAAGGAACGACGACGACTTCCGCCGCCGAGTAATAATACTGCAGCGTGTCCTGGTCGCGTTTTCCCAGAAACAGAACCAGATCGTTCAAACCCTTGGCCTCACACAAGGCTTTGAGGCGTTCCATTTCGGCCGTCATGTCCTCGCGACTGACGTCCGGATCGCCGCCGATAACGGCGAGACAAAATGGGTTCGTGTTAAACGCCTCCTCTTCGCGCATGAGCGCCACGGCTTCGATCAGCGTATCGAGCCCCTTCAACGGCTCGATACGTCCCACGAAGAGCACCATGCGGTGCTCGCAAGGCACACCGATGAATTCACGCGCCTCATCCTGATCGATGGGATAAAAACGACTCGTATCCACGCCTGGCGGAATCACCACCACATTCGAGGTCTCGGCTTGATACAACCATTGAATCTGCGCCAGCTCCGCACGTGTAGAGGCCACGACGCAGTCGGCTTCTTCAAGCAGCTGTCGCTCTGCCTCGATTCTCTCGTCTGACGAGACTTCTTCGGGGGAACGCGCCACGCGATCTTTCATCACGGCGAGGGTATGGAACATTTGAACGAACGGAATTTTCCATTTTTCCCGTAATTGAATCGCCGCCAATCCGGAAAGCCAATAATGGCTGTGGATCAGCTGATATTCGATTTGCTTGAGGTTAGCAAAACCCACAATCCCACCCACGAATTCATCTACGTGATGGATGAGTTGGGTTTTTTGCAGCATTCGCTCGGGACCGGCAGGTATGTGGACAATGCGGTTGCCATATCCCAGATCATGCAGCACATGGGGAACGTGCTCGTCCTGCGATCGAGTGAAGACGTCGACACCAATCCCCCGATCGCCCAACGCTCGAGTCAGGTCACGCACGTAGACGTTCATTCCACCGGTATCCTTGCCCCCGAGAGTAGCCAGCGGACAGGTGTGATAGGAAAGCATGGCGATGCGCATAAAATGGATTATGCCTTACTGCGGACGCCTTGCCAAGCGATCATGCAAATTGGTATAATCGCCCGCGCCGCCAGCGTAGCTCAGATGGCAGAGCAATCGCTTCGTAAGCGATGGGTCGAGGGT
>CAYYVY010000140.1:0-5946 GCA_964475265.1 uncultured Anaerolineaceae bacterium
TGAGGCGCTGGGCAAATTCGAAGCGGTACTCTCCAGCGTCGAGGGTGTTTAATATGTGTCATTCTGAGCGACTGAAAGAAGCGAAGAATCCCCGCGCTATGCGCGGGAGACCCTTCACTCACCTGCACTGCGCCAAACGCAGTGCGGTGCAAGTGTCGTTCAGGGTGACATAGGACAGTCCAAAAGGAGCATCCATGGCAGAAAAATACAAACTGTATGGCTACCGCTGGGTGGTGCTGGCGGTTTTCATGTTCATCAACCTGACTATCCAGATGCTGTGGATCACCTATGCCCCCATCACGGGCCCGGCCGCAGCCTACTACGGCGTGAGCGACCTGAAGATCGGCCTGCTGTCGATGGTCTTCATGATCGCCTACATCCCGCTCTCGATTCCGGTTTCGTGGGTGATCGACACTTACGGATTCCGCCGCGCCGTCGGCATCGGCGCAGTGTTGATGGGAATCTTCGGTCTGCTGCGCGGCTTCGCCGGAGCGGACTACACCTTGGTGCTGTGGGGCACGATCGGTATCGCCGTCGCCCAGCCTTTCCTGCTCAACGCCTGGACCACCGTCCCGGCGAAATGGTTCCCGATCGATAGCCGCGCCACGGCGGTCGGCCTGGTCACGCTGGCAAACCTGGTCGGCACAGCGCTGGGTATGGCCCTGACGCCCGTGCTAATCGAGAGCACGTCCATTGCAAGCGTGCAGTTGATCTACGGAGGCATCAGCACTTTTTCAGCGATCTTGTTCCTGCTGCTGGCACGTGAAGCCCCGCCCACGCCGCCCTGTCCGTCCGGCCAGGAAACACGCGCCCTGATACTCGATGGCCTGAAACACGCCATCACCATCAAGCCGTTCCTGCTCTTCCTGATCGCCTCTTTCATCGGCCTGGGCATCTTCAACGGCCTGACCACCTGGATCGAGGCCATCATCCGTCCGCGCGGCTTCACGCCCACCGACGCCGGGACGCTCGGTGCGTTGATGGTCGTGGGCGGTCTCGTCGGGGCCGTCGTCCTTCCTGCCCTCTCCGACAAACAGCACAAACGCCAGCGTTACCTGATGCTCGCCTTCGTCGGCGCCATTCCCGGCCTACTGGGCCTGACGTTCACCACGTCCAGCGCGCTGCTCTTTGGCTCGGCGGTGCTGCTCGGCTTTTTCCTGGTCAGCGCCCTGCCAATCGGCATGCAGTATGCCGCCGAGGTCACCTATCCCACCCCGGAAGGCACCTCGAACGGCCTGATCCAACTGTTTGGCCAGAGCGCGGTCGTCTTTGTCTACGTCATGGAGGCCATGAAGACCAGCGACGGTTCTTTTACCCCTTCGCTCGTCCTTGCCCTGGCGCTGCTGGTCATCAGCGCCGGGCTGGTTACGCAGATGAAGGACGTGCCGACGAAGTAGACAAATCGACATCCACTCCCACAGGTTGGGGTTCCATCCTCAGCCTAAGTCAGTCATCCTGAGCGGAGGTCGTAGCGCAGCGGCGCCCGCAATCGAAGGAGCGCATTGCTACACCAGTCGGAGAAGATGATTAGCATTGTTCAACCACGGTCCTTCGACTGCGTTCGCTTCTACGAAGCTCTCTCCGCTCAGGATGAATAATGGGAGTTTCGTCCTCCGCTCAACCTGTAGGTTGGGTTTCGTTCTTCAACCCAACTTACGTAAATGTGAAAGCTCAGGAATTTGTCCGCAGCAAAGTATTTTCTTATAATAAGTTCGATTAGCGCTCTCCCTTTCGTGAACCGATCATGCGATGATGCGTGGGGCTGGTGGACCATGTCGATATACCGCAAGCTCGTCCTGCTGATAATCCTGTTCCTACTGACTTCGTTGGCCTGTGTGATCACGGATATTTTGCCCGATCCCTGTACGGACGATTGGCTGATCGCCCAGATCAATCTTGCCAACGCCAACCCGGACATCACCACCATCGACCTGGATTCTGGCTGCGTTTATGAATTCGATGAGGTTGACAACCCCTCCTATTTCTATGGAGACAGCGCTCTACCTACCGTCTCCACCCCAATTTTGATCCACGGCAACGGCGCCACCATCACCCGCAGCACAGCAGAAGACACGCCCGAGTTCCGCTTCTTCTTCATCGATTCAGACGGCAGCCTGACTCTGGAAGACGTTACCGTAACCAATGGGTATGCGAGATCTGCAACCGACATGTACGACAGCGGCGGCGCCATTCTGAGCATTGACGGCGATCTGGCGATTACCAACAGCACCTTCTCAGACAATTTTTCCAAAGTGTCGGGAGGCGCAGTTATGGTCGTCAGGGGCGGATTGAGCATCAGCAGCAGCACCTTTGTCCGTAACCTGATCGTCCGCGAAACAGGCGGCGGGGGTAACGGCGGCGCGGTTGCGATCCGCGGGGGCACCCTGCTGAGCGTTGCCAACAGTGACTTCACCAATAACCTGGCCACCGAAGGCGGCGCCATTTCTACCTTTAATACGAACTCGAGTATCACGGGCAGCACCTTCACTGGCAACGAAACGGATGGCAGCGGCGGTGGAGCAATTTACGCCGAGGCAAGCGAATTGACCATCGCCGAATGCGAGTTCAGCAGCAATTTTGCGATGGTTTCCGGTGGCGCTGTTGAGTTCATCGCGCATTACTTCGATGGGTATGAGCTTACTTTATACGATGTCGATCTCACCATCACGGACAGCACCTTCACCCAGAACGAAGGCTATCTTCGAGGAGGCGCCGTATACCTGACGAACGCCGCCGGCCTGACGGTCGATAGCAGCTCTTTCGACGGCAATCTTGCGGCTGCCCGGATAAGCGGCGATTCGGCTGGTTATGGGGGTGCAATATATTTAAATGAAGTGGTTGAGGATGTCGCCACCCTTGTTTCCATCAGCGACAGCAGCTTCTATAGAAATCAGTCCGATGGAGGCTCCGCCATCTACGATCGCGCCGGCTCCAGAATCACCATCGAAGCCAGCACGTTCGCCGATAACATCGGAGATTACGGCCCGGCCGGCATACAAACCGACGGCAACCTCAACATTGTCAACAGCACCTTTTCCGGCAACACTGGCGACTGTTCGAGTTTTACGGATGGCGCCTGCGGGATTGCCATCCACAGCTCAAGATCTGCGGGCATCATCTACACTACCATCGTCAACAATTCAGGACCCGAATCAGGCGCCGCGGTCCTCTCGCAGGGAGGGGTTGTCAAAATCAACGGCTCGATCATCGCCAACAACATCGGCGGCGATTGCGGCTCATCCGAAGGGGGCTCCCTCGGAAGCAGCTCCGCCGGCCTGGACAGCGACGGCTCCTGTCTGGCACCCATCACGGACGACCCGTTGGTCGACCCACTGGCAGACAACGGCGGCCCCACCCAAACCCACGCCTTACAATCCGGGAGCCCGGCGATCGATGCCGGTCCTCCCGGTTGTGTGGCTAGAGATCAGCGCGGTGTGCTCAGGCCTTATCCGAGCGGTGGAAATTGTGACCTCGGCGCCTATGAAGTCTCTTTACCCATGGTTGACTTGCCGTCCGACCTACCCCCCTATGAACTCATAACCCCGACCAACACTTCGTTCCCATCATGGACCGGCACCGTCTCTGTGGACACACTCTGTACCAAGGGCCCTGACCCGGCTTTCGAGAACGTCAGTTCGCTGGCGGCCAACACGACGGTCGATCTGGTAGGAATCAGCGAGCAGGGCACCTACGTCATCGTGGATAACCCCCGCTACCCCGGCGTGAACTGCTACGTGCGCAACGACAAGATCACGATCGACGCGGAAGTCCTAGCGCTGCTGCCCACCATCCCCGACCCCCGACTTCCCACGTCAACACCGACCGCCGAGCCCACCCCTACTGCCACTTCTCCTCCTGCAAACGGCTCGATCAGCGGAGTGGTTTTCCAGGATAACAACTCCGATGGCAACCAGCAGGCCAACGATGCCGGGATGAGCGGCGTGACGGTGTATCTCGGGCAGGGGGCTTGCAGTTCGTCAGGCTACCAGAGCCAAGTCGCGTCAGGAAGCGGCAGTTTCAACTTCACCAACTTGCCGGCCGGGACATACTGCCTGAGCGTGAACATCCCACTGGTGTGCGGCACCTACTCTTCGCCCACGACCGCGACGCAGTACACCATCATCCTCAGCGCAGGCGGGAGTGTATACAAGCTGTTTGGTTTTGCGACCTTTCCGTGTTAGCGGGGAGAAATATACATGAAATGGTTTGAGGGGGAAACGATAAGCGTACGCAAACCCGGTGCGGCCCCACCGCTATCTTGAACGCTTCGCAGCTTGCCTTTTCGCAATAACGTGTGCATCTACTTAAGAAATTCACGCGAATAGCGGATTGCTGGAAGATGCGTGTACGATATCTTTCCCCTGCACCTTCCGCAGTAGTTCCCAAGTTGAACATCTATGGATCTGGTGCGCTCAGCTCCGCCAGCGAGAGGATGGGGACCATGTCGCTGCTGATCACGCAGGCCTCCGTATCGTAGCGCGCGTTGAACGCCGATACCTGCTCTGACATCCTTACCCACTCCTCGTCGCTGACCGCGATGCATGTCGACGTGTCCGGGAAAGGGAACACCCGGTCGGCATAGATATAGAGATTGTCGCCATCTCTTTTCAGCGGCATGGGCAGGGGTGGTTCGTACTTGTCCCGGGAGATCTGGAAAATCCAGGCCACGTCCTCCGCAAAAGGCCGGAACTCGTCCGGCGTGTAGAGCCGCATCTCGGGCGGCACGTTCGTGCCCCCCAGGATGTGATCCCCATGGATGTAGCGGTCCATCGTCGGCAAGTAGAGAACCCCGTGACCGTGCACCATGAGCCGCAGGGCGGGAACGTTGAGGGAGTGCAGCATGCCCTCAATCAGCGTAGTCGGCTCGTGGCAACCACAGACGCGTTCCTCATAAATGCGTTCGATGCTCAAGGGATAGGCCACCGGACCGCCGTTGTCTAACGGCTCGCGCCCATCGAGATAGACCGCCCAGGTGTAGTCCGGAGCTATGGCGTGGAAAAAATTCTGCTGATACCAGGCGATGATGCGCTCGACCGTCTCCCGCTGCGTCGCTGCTCCGGCCGTGAGCCTGTGGGCCAGGTTGAACTGTTTGTAGTGCGCATCCTCGATGATCTTGTCGACCCAGGCGGAGTAGACGTGCCAGTTGACGTTAGGCATGTCGGGGAGATCGCCGCGATGCAGCGAGCTGTCCGTAACCCGGTACGAATCATCTTCGATGAACAGGTTGTCGATCTCTTGCCGCGAATAGTCTCCCAGCGACCAGGGCACCAGCCCATATGCCTCGACGTACAGTCCGGTGGCCACGTTGACCAGGTAGATCCTGGCGCCTGGATGGGGGAAGGTGTAGTCGTCCAGTCCGGCAAACAGCTGCTCGTTGACGTCATTCGCCGCCCGGGGGTCGTAGTGTTGCGTGCCGAGAATCCATTCCAGCATCTGGCGGCCGCTGAGGGACTCGCCGTTCTGATCTTGCGTGATGACCATGTCCTCGAGCCGCAATCGGGCCGTTTCCAGCGACGGGTAGGAGTCGAGAATCGAGAGCAGGACGTCGACGCCCGGTGTTGGCGTAGCCGTAGGCATCGGCGTGGTGCTGGCCGTTGGCTCGGCCATCGTTGCTGCCGTAGTATCCGCTGCAGTCGTAGTTTGTTCTTGGACGGGGGCGTTGCAGGCCAGCAAGGCGAGCAGCAGCACGCCAGCCACCGCTGCGATCAGGCTGGAGCCGCGAATCTTCTCTTCGGCGCGAAACGTCTTGCAGACGCTCCGGCGACTGTTCGTTCCGGTGGATTCTCTCTCGACCATGCTCCCGTCCTTGATCATGATGACCGTACTGAATTCCGATTCAACAACAGCTTTCACGGAGGGGATTTAAAGTTTGCCGTTACACAATGTCTTTTATCATTGCCTTCCATATATTACATCATCTGTCTTTCTCATGGCCGCAACATGCGG
>CAYYVY010000141.1:0-5924 GCA_964475265.1 uncultured Anaerolineaceae bacterium
TCGCTCATCATCGTTATAAGAAACGATTTGGATGAACTTACGATTTGAAAAATCATATAAATAGAGCGTTTCATCCGATAAAAAGAAAATGCCGGAGGTATCCGGTGACCAATACACTTTACCCACATCGTCGTTGATGAGGGACAATATCGATCGATCTTGAAATGAAAAAATCTCGAGTCCGGGATTGTGGTTGTCGCCGTAAATCGCAAGCAGCTCCTGATTGGGCGAACTCTTGATTCCCCAGCTCTTATTGGAGATTTTCTCTACTTCATATTCCGAAGATATAAGATAGGATCCATCGCGTACCGTCGTAACTGCGAAGTAATAATCATCTCGATCGAGTGCTTCAACTCCTACCGCTGAACCTGCCGTTTCGATCTGTTTAAATTTCGCTGTATTTACATCGATGAGATACGCACCCGGCTCGATCTCGGCGTCGGCTGAATAGGCGCCAGTAACGAGTATGAGCCCGTTTTCAGTATGACAATCTACATCGAGGAATGGATATGGCCAGAGTAAGCGAGGGGCTCCATTCTGTGCATCGAAAATCCGAAGTTCATGCGACTCAAATCCCTTTGAGATTTCATAGACAAGGTACTGATCATCATTAAGCCATCCCACTTCGATTTGCCCCTGGTCATCAGGGAACGAGATAACCTTTGAATCGTCAATCGTGGCGAGATGATTTGTGAAGGGTGGATTGATCCCAAACCATAAAGTGCTCTCGTGCATGATTTTCGTGCTATCAGGCGACCACGCGATTCGCTGGATCTGTCCAGGGCCGGAGGTGAGACGTTTGATTGATTCGTCCTTTGTGTCGAATAAGTAGAGATCGGATGAAGGACCATCCATTTGGCCGGCAAAAGCCAGGTATCGACTGTCTGGCGACCATTCGAGAGATCCAATTCCTTGCAGGAAGGCGTCGTAGACCGCAGCTTTTGTGTCTTCCGTTGTGGTTGTGCGGATTTCCTCAGCGTGTTGACTTTCGAGGGTTTCCGCCAAATCGAGGAAATTGAACGGATACGATTCGGACAGAAGCGGTATCTCGATTACGTCCGTGCCGCCGAGCAGCGAGACGATGTTGAGTTGCAGTCCATATTCTCCATCGAAGCGAAGATCCCCCCAGAGACCTGCATTTCCTGAATGGTACGCAAAATAGCGACCATCTGGGGAAACACCCTGGATGGGATCCTGGCTATACGGGATTAATACTGGATAGTGACGAGTAACGATGCTGCTGCCATCGGATTTGATGAACAGTAATTCAAAACCCGTATCGATTTCTTCGAGATACACGAGATACGTGCCGTTCTCGAGCTGCGGAACTTCAGGGATCGATATCTCCGTGGAGTCTACGGACTGCGTACGGCTGATGGCTTCTCCCGGTGAAGTAACTGTCGATGTGGCAGGGGAATCCGTTTCCATGGGCGTGGATGTAACGCTCGCCTCGGGCGGTGCCGTCTTCGGGATGGCGGTTTCTTCCAACGAACAAGCGACGAGAGATAGCAAGATGAGAATAGTGAGTATTTCTAACCGACTCATTGAATCTCTCCTTCTGTTCGGGATAATAGCCGCGAAATCAAAGAAAGTGCTTCGAGATTGATTGCCAAGATTTGTTGAGCGTCAGATATCGCCGCGAAGCCTGGCGATCGCGGCGGATTTGATCGGATTATTCGATCTCGACGAACTTTGAATATGGAGGAAATCCAAAATATTCGATCGAATCATCGACTTCAATCGTACTGCCGCTGATCAGATCGTGGAGACAAAAGGATTCACCAATTTCCAGGAAGAATCCGGACGAATCGGGAAGCCAATCAAAGTCCCTAACCTCACCTTTGATGATCGGGCGTGTGGTTTGATCATCAATCCAATATATATCAAGACCAACATCATTTTTGTAATCATAAATCGCGATAAGTTCATTATCCGGGGATGCCGAAGTCCACCCGATTTTTTCGGAAATTTTCTCGATCTTATAATCTGCGGATAGCAAGTATATACCTTCATCCATTTGTTCCAATACCAATAAGTAGTCTTCCCGATCAAGCGCTTGGACGGACCAATACTCTCCATCGGCAATGCGGCTATATTCCTCGGTGAGTGGATCGACCAGGTAAATCCCAGCTTCGAGTTCGGTAAACTCCGGATACGGCAGGTTTACCAGGAGTAAATTTCGGCTGTCGAGATAAGAAACGCTGCTGAATTGTCGCGGCCAGATCGCTCGAGCGTTCCCTTCGATCGTGTCGCACAGGATCAGGTGATTGTTACCGGCGCCAGTCGATTTGTTATAGGCGAGGTACTGGTTGTTATTCAGCCATCCTCCCCATCGTATCCAGTGGTCAGGAAATGAAATCACCCGGCTTCCGTCGAGGCTGGCGATGTGGTTCGTGTATGCGGAACCCGATCCAAACACGTTCGTGCTGGCATGCGCGATCTGTTGGCCGTCAGGCGACCATTTAATGCTTTGGATCTGCTCGGGACCGGAGGTCAAGCGTCGAACCGACCGATTCGCTACGTCGAATACGTACAAATCGGAGGATAGTCCCTCCATCTGCCCGGCGAAGGCCAGGTAGCGGCCGTTCGGTGACCATTGGAAGGTCCCCATACCCGCCTTGAATGCGTAAAAGAGTCCCTGGGCGATCGACTCTGGTGTGTGTTGTTCGAACTCCGATTCGAATTGGTCTTGATGATTCTGCGCATACTCCAAGAAATTGGCCGGAAAGGAATCGGAAAGCAGGGAAAACTCTGCCACGATAGATTGATCCCGCAGGGAGACGATGTTCAACTGCAGTTCGTACTCCTCATCGAGATCGTAATCGCTCATCCAATCGCCTTCGTGACCGGACAGGTAAGCGTAGTATCTGCCATCCGGGGAGACACCCTGGATTATGCTGGCTTCCACACTGTAGAACTCGAAGATCAAGGGGAATGCTCGGGTCACTTTTATACTTGCGTCGGATTTGATGAACGTCAATGCATAGCCGTCTTCGATTTCTTCGGGATAGACCAGATACGTGCCCGGTTCGAATGAATCGACCTCTGGAATAGCCTGCTTGGTGATTTCTATGGGTGGTGTAGCTGTGGGGGTTGCTGTCGCCGTCGGTGGCGGAACCGTCGCCGTGGTAGTGGGCGTCGCACTCGCTTCGGGCGGCGTCGTCGTTGGGATTGTGACCTCAGTTGATGAACACGAGACAAGGAACAGGATTGTAAGCAGCGTGATGTGTTTTAGGTAATTCATTGGATTTCCCCTTCTATCCGAGATGATAGACTCGAATGCGCAGAATGTCCATCGACCAAGATAAGAACAGCGTGTGTGCGCCTACATGGATTTGTTCGGGAGTAGGGCGGTCACAGGGGACCGTTCCTACACATTACCCAATGGTCCAATGTAGGGGCGACCCGCCGGGTCGCCCTTACACGCAATCGATATTGCATCATGTAGGGGAGGTTCGCGAACCGCCCCTACACAACTGGCAAATGCAGGGGCAACCCCCTGTGGTTGCCCGGGAATCGGGCGGACACAGGGGTCCGCCCCTACGCGTGTCCCTTCCACAAACGATGGAGACAACCTGAAAAAAAGAAAGTAGAATTCGATGCACGACCTTTCGAAGGGATTGAAGCATGAGTGAATTCAGCGAAAGCTTTCACCTGCGAGCCGAGAACGCGGGGCAGGGGATCGAACTCCTGAAGGCGACCGGTTTCAAGGGTGTGGTCTTCAAACCGCAAAACGGCTGGGTGACGATCGTCCCGCAGACCACGCCTTTCGGCGCGGTCCGGGCAATGACCTCCCACAATCCGGGAACGCTGCTGCACTACGTGTTTGGCGAGGATCACGGCTGGACGTTCAGCCTGTATGAGCAAAGCGAGTCCGTGATTCACTACGAGTGCATCTGGGACTCGAAACTGGCGATCGACGATTCGCAGGTCGACGCGGAGGCGCTTGGGGCGTTGGTGGATCCGGCGCGCCGGTCAGAGCTGGACGACGTGCTGCATCCCGGGCCGGATGACGTTCGATCCGCGCATCACCGCTTCGCCGATCTCATCGGCCTGAAGCACTACGAATGGCTCTCCGGCGGGTATCTGGACGGGATCGAGCAGCTGCAAGCGTCGATCGCCTACAACGACAGCGATTCCCCCGCGGCGGACGAAGACCCGGAAGGCGACTTTCCCACCTGGCAGGAGTTGTGGGTGGAAGCGGACGCCTTGTCGGCGGAGGGGCGCCATGCGCAGGCTTTTGGGAGCTACCACCAGGCAGTCGTGCAGCTGCATTACTTCCGGGACGACGTGACGCTCGGAACGGGCGGGCTGATCTTCGAACGCGATTCTCTCGCACGGGCGAGCGCCTTTGCGACACCGCGCGGGGCGATGTGTCCCGCGGCCGATAAAGCGGGAAGCTGTGCGCTGGCGCAGGGGATTCTGCGCGATTACGCCGCTGACCCGGACGGTGCGCTGAAGGCCTATACGACCGCCCTGGATGTCTATCGGAGCACGGGCAACCGGGGATTCGAGGGCCGAGCGCTGTATAACCTCGGTCTGATCCATCTCGCCCAGAAGCGGTATGCCGAGGCGCTGGCGCACTGCCAGCAAGCGCGTGAGATTCTGCGGGAAGTGGGCGACCGGATCATGGAATACACCGCCTGGAACGCCGTCGGCGCCATCTACGAAGCCCAGAAGCAGTATGCAGATGCGCTGGAGATCTACCATGAGGTGCTTGCGGTCTGGCGTGAAAAAAATCAATTCATGGGAAAACTCATCCTGTTAAATAATCTCGGCCGGACCTACGAGGCGTTGGGCCAGGAAGCCGAGGGACAGGAGTATTACCGGCAGGCGGTACCGCTGCAGCGTGAGTGGGAGGCCCAGGAAGAGTCGCTGCGCAGGGCAAGGGAAGGCCTGCGAGGGTGAGTTTATGTGCCGGGATTCAGCTCCAGCAAATATTTGATCCACGAAGTGCACCTGGCGAGAATGCCTATTGATCCATTGTTGGGTCAACCATCTGTGGTTGCCCGGGTTTTGGGCGGACACAGGGGTTCACCCCAACACATCAACCATTGCTGGTTGCGGATATTCATCCGCAACCGGTATTGGGCAGATGTGTATCTGCCAATCCTCCATCATGAGATCGCATCCATTGACCTCCCACCTCTCTCATGCGCGGATCAAAGCATCGATCTACCCCAACATTTACCGGGTTCATTCATGCTGTTTCCCATACTTTTATGAACTTCTGCGGATAAATATCCGCAAACGATGGGCGAGGGATACATATCCCTCGCCAGCGATAAATTCATTGTAAGGGCGGGTTTCAAACCCGCCCCTACGCGTGTCCCCCTATTGATCCAATGTAGGGGCGGTTCGCGAACCGCCCCTACATTTCATCCCAGTTGAATGTTCAACCCTGCCGTATATCTACGGCATGCTTTGTTGTATGATAGTGGCGATCGCGCTATGGTGAATATAAACGCCACCGCCTAAGCTCAAGGGGGCGAATCATGATCAAGAAAAGAGGGGGACGATGACGAACACGTATTTGCTCGAAAGCCTGGCCTGGACGCTGCCCATGGCGCTGCTGATCTACGCCGTGTTGAAGTGGGCCTCCGGCCAGGAGAAGCTCAAGCTGGAGATCAATCCCAAGACCAACGAACTGGGAGCGCCGTATCTCTGCCGCGGGGGTTGGAACGAGGGCGAAATACGCGGCTGCTATCTCGGCTACGAGACCACCGGAATCCCCGTCGAGCCGGTGAACACGTATTCCAACCTGGCCTATCTCGCCGCCGGCTGGGTGGTCTATCGCGTTGCCGCGAGCTGGACGGCGCTCGTCTTCTGCATCGCCATGGCCTTCCTGTGTTTCGGCTCGGCGCTGTATCACGGCATGAAAACGCGCTGGTCCGCCCGCTGGGATCACGGCGGCATGTACGCCG
>CAYYVY010000142.1:0-5791 GCA_964475265.1 uncultured Anaerolineaceae bacterium
ACACGATGACTATTTATTCAACTCGCTTTTACACCACTTTATGAGACATTATCTAAAATCGAATCGGACATCAAGTCAGTTCTTCCCCCCTGCACCTATTCATAATCACTAGCGGATAGATATCCGCAGACTATGGGTGACAGATACATATCCGTCACCAGCGCTAATAAACGATGGTTGCAGACATTCATCTGCAACCGGTATTTGGCAAATGTGTATTCGCCACTCTTCGATTTAGTATATGAACGAATTGCGAACCAAGGTGGTCTTTTTCCCCAGGGCCCACACTATGATGAATACCAGCGGATAAATTTCCGCGTACGACGGGTGACGAATGCATATCCGGCACCATCAAGAGAGCGTCCCAATCCCCTCATGATAACGGCAGTTGGGTTCGAAGCCCAGCTTGCGGTAGCAGCGAATCGCAGCTTGGTTTTCCGTGGAGACGTTGAGCACGATGGTCTCCAGGCCCGAATCCAGTAAATTCTGGACCAGGGCGCCCAGTGCGCGGGTGCCCAAGCCCTGTCCACGCCGGTCGGGTCGGGTGAACACGTTGCCCACTGCCGCGACGCCAGCCCAGGCGGAGATGATGTGGATCCCAGCAACGGAGACTAACTCATCCCTTTCCCAAATTCCCCAAAAAGGCCGCTCGTGTAGCTGCCGAGGATGAAAGGCGTCCGGTCGATCGGGGTGGTCGGCGAAGAGTGCTTCGATGGCGGGCTGGTCTGCGCTGGTTACCGCGGAGACCTCACCGGCCGGAACTCCACGGAAAGCTTCAGGTCGCAGGATCATGCGGTGCATGATCTCCTCGGACTCGACCTGCAGGCGCCCTGCGAGCAATTCTTTTGGCTCGGTTTTCAAGAGATAGATATAACGATCGGGTGGAATATCAGCGAGCAAGGTTTGCAGTTGCTGCACTTCACCAGTGGTGAAGAGAACCGCCGGATTCAGGCCGCGATAGATTAAAACTACAGCGCCCTCGTTGAACAACCAACTGCTGTTCTCGTCCTCCTTAGGATCCAGATCGGCCAGGGCGTATGCCGACCAGATGCGGTCACTTTCCAGGAGACCTCGCAGTTGTTCCCGTGCAATGGGATCCATCATAAAAGTCGATCCAGGTCGCCCTGATCGTCGAAGTGTTTGCGGAAACGGGCAACGAATTCCTGCAGATCATATGCGTGCGATTGCGGACCGTCGGATTCGAGGCAGTAGGTGGCCGCCAGGGCGCCCATCTGACCACAGCGTTCGTAACTCAGATTGTTGGTGTAACCTTTCAGAAAGCCGCTGCGGAAGGCGTCGCCGACGCCTGTGGGGTCGAGGATCGTCCTGGGAGGGACAATCGGGATCGAAACCTCACCCTCGGTGCTGAAGATCTGGCTGCCGTGTTCCCCACGTGTGACCACGACGAATTGGCAACTTTCCAGCATCAAGAGAATATCGAGCCCTATCTTTTCCTCAATCAGGCTAAATTCGTATTCATTGGCGAAAAAGGCCATCGCACCTTCGATACCTGCCTTGAGATCGGCCTCGTCCAGACGCACGATTTGCTGGCTGGGATCGTAAACGAAGGGGATATCGAGTTGTTGACATTCCCGGGCGTAATTCGCCATAGCTTGCGGATCGTTGGGCGAGATCACCACCAGATCAGGCTTTTCGGGAAGTTGGGCAAAGGTCAATTCGGAGGCGTATGCCATGGCGCCGGTGAAGAAGCTGGCAATCTGTGCATTGCACTGGTCGGTATTAACGAAAAACGAAGCCGTGGCTACACCCGGGATGGTGCGTATGGCACCGGTGTCGACACCCTGATCTTCGAGCCACAGGCGCTGTTCTTCGAAATCATCACCGACCGTCGCCATCACGGTGGAACGTTCACCCAGCAGTGCCAGGTTGTAAGCGATGTTGGCCGCGTTGCCACCAGGACGGCGAACGAGTGAATCGACCAAAAATGAAAGGCTGATACAGTCTAACTTATCTACCAGAATGTGGTCCTGGAATCTCCCCGGGAAGGTCATCAGGTAATCAAAAGCGATGGAGCCGGTTAGCACGATCTTCATGGTCTCTCCTTAACGGCAATCTTCAACGATTTGGAATATGGGGGTCGCAGGATTCCGGCTTCCGTGATGAAGGCGGTGATCAACCGCTGGGGTGTGATATCGAAAGCAGGATTGCGCGCCTTACTGGTATCCGGGAATAGGCGTCGCTTGTTTCTCTCAAGATCCAGTACTTCCCCCGGGTCGCGTTCCTCGATGGGAATGCGGTCGCCTGTGGGAAGCTGCAAGTCAATGGTTGATGTGGGCACGGCGCAGTAAAACGGGACGTCGTTGTCTTGCGCAGCCAGCGCCAGCATGTAGGTACCGATCTTGTTGGCCACGTCGCCGTTGGCGGCCACGCGATCGGCGCCGACGAAAACGCTGGCCACTGTGCCGCTTTGTAAAAAGTGTCCTGCGGCGTTATCGGTGATGATTTCGTAGGAAATAGCGTAGTTTTCGAGTTCCCAGGCCGTCAGGCGCGCGCCCTGCAGGCGCGGGCGCGTCTCGTCGACCAGGACGTGAATGCGTTTTCCCTCTTCGTGAGCCGTGCGGATCACGCCCAGCGCCGTGCCGTAGTCCACCGTCGCCAGCGCGCCGGTGTTGCAGTGATGCAATACGGTATCACCGTCGCCGATCAGTTCGGCACCGTACCGGCCGATTTGCCGATTGATTTCCACGTCCTCGTCCGCCAGCGATTGTGCTTCGGCGAGTAATGCCTCTCGCATGCGTTGTGGTCCCTCCGCGTGAAGTGATCTGGCGGCGCGGAGAAGACGCTCCAGTGCCCAGCCCAGATTGACCGCCGTCGGTCGAGTGGTACGTAGCAATTCGGCGGCGGTCTGGATATCATCAATCAATTCATCTGAGGTCGTAGCCGGGGATTGGTAACCCGCCAGGGCCAGACCGAATGCTGCTGCCGCGCCGATCGCTGGTGCGCCTCGAATGGCCATTTGGCGAATGGCATCGGCGACTTGTTCGACGTTCACCAGATCGACGGTCTTCAACTCCGCAGGGAGCAGCCGTTGGTCGATCAGGCGCACGCTTGGCCCATTTTCTTCCCAGGTAACCGATCGCATGGCTTCACACAAAAAGGCGCCCTCAACTGAGAGCGCAGTGGAGCGTCCATTTGCAGTGTAGCACGGAGGGCTGAAACTCACAAGATTGACGTTCTTCTGCCCTTGCTTTATGATGCTCCCGTGCGTCGAGATACGTCTCGGTTTTTCCTTCTCTTGGTCGTCATCGCTGTTGGGAGTTTGGCTTGCAACATTCCCGTTTCCATCAGCTTTCTTTCCACACATACACCCACGCTCACGGCCACGGCTACGGTCACACCGACTCCCACGTTGACGCCCACGCCAACGCTCACCCCCACACCGCAACCCGCAGCGCGATTGGAACTGGGTAAACGGGCTTTGTTTGCCGGGGATTGGGACCAAGCGCTGCTTGAGTACGAGACCGCGCTGAATTTTGCGCCGGACGATGAAACACGCGCACAAGCGCAGCTCGGCGTGGCGACAACGCATTTGCAGGCTGGACGTTTCAATCAAGCCGTTGATGCATTGTCCAGCTATTTGACCAGCTTCGACCAACACGAAAACTACGCCCAGGCTTATTTCCTGCGCGCCCAGGCGTACGAAGCGCTTGGCATGTCACAGCAGGCGTTAGATGATTACCGTGCCTACCGGGAACACCGCCCCGGATATATCGATTCTTATACGCAGGAACGGATCGGGGATATCTTGTACGCTGCGAAGGACTACGCTGGAGCTCTCGAGGCGTATCAAGCCGCACTCGTGTCCCCGGGGTTGGATCAGGGATTGAGTGCCGAAATCAAGGTCGCACGTACGCGGGCTGACTCAGGCGATTACGAGACGGCAATTGCCGAGTACAGTGCGATTTACGACAAGACCAGCGAAGATTACCTGCGCGCCTTAATGGACTATCTTATGGGGCAGGCCTATGCCAAGCTTGGTAATCATGATCAAGCTCACAATCGATACCTCGACGCGGTTGCGAATTACCCCAGCGCCTATAGTTCATACGAAGGCCTCGTGATTCTCGTCGAAAGCGGCGTTGCCGTGAACGAATTGGAGCGTGGCCTGGTGGATTACTACGCCGGCCAGTACGGGGTTGCTTTGGCAGCTTTCGATCGGTATCTGTATGCAATCCCCGAAGCGCATGACGGCACGGTGCATTATTTTAAAGGCCTCACATTGCGGGCGCTGGGGAACTACGAGGGCGCCGTACAGGAATGGGACGTACTGATCACAGACCATCCCGAAGATCCGAATTGGGACTCGGCGTGGGAGGAGAAAGCGTACACGCAATGGGCATATCTCGAACAGTATCCCCAGGCGATTGAAACCCTCTTGGGTTTTACTGCCGCTGCGCCGGATCACGCCCGAGCGGCGGAATTCATTTTCGACGCGGGGAGGGTGAGCGAAATTCTGGGCGAATTAACTCCGGCGATCGACTACTGGGAACGAACGGCGAGAGAGTATCCCGATTCAACCTGGTCCTTCCGGGCGCTTTTCCTGGCGGGCAATGCCCACTATCGCCTCAATGAAATGGACTTGGCCGTCGACGCATTTCAACGCTCATTGGCTCACGTGCGCACTTCGGACGAACGCGCCGCCGCTTATCTGTGGATCGGCAAGGCGAAAGACGCGCTCGGCGATCCCGAAGCAGCGCGCGCGGCCTACCAACTGGCTTCCGAAGCGGATCGCGGGGGTTATTACTCTATCCGCGCCGCTGATATCCTGGCTGGTTGGGAACCTTTCCATGTGCCCGAGAGTGGATTCGACTTTGAATACGACATCGAAGGGGAACGTGCGCAGGCAGAGGAGTGGTTGCGTACACAGTTCATCATCACAGGACCGGAACCGTTAACTTCATTATCGCCTGCGCTGGCCGGCGATGCGCGTATGATACGCGGAATGGAATTCTGGTCGCTGGGGCAGTACGAGGACGCCCGCGACGAATTCGAATCATTACGTGAGGCGTATGCCAACGACGCAGAAGCGACGTACCGCCTGATGCACACCTATCTGCAAATCGGCCTCTATCGTTCGGCAATCTACGCTGCGAAACAGATCATGACTCTGGCCGGTATGGATGAAGGCGGGACTCTCTACGCACCAAGCTATCTCAGTCGTATTCGCTTTGGGATTTACTTCGAAGACTTGTTTTCGCAAGTCGCAGGCGAGTATGAATTCGTAACCGTATTTCTGCTATCCGTGGCGCGCCAGGAAAGCCTGTTCGAAGGATTCGCGCTGTCCTATGCCGCGGCTCGTGGTTTGATGCAGATCATCCCCGATACGGGCCAGTACTTGGCCGGTCGATATCAATGGCCACCGGGGTACACGGATGACGATCTCTATCGGCCCTACGTGAGTGCGCGTCTCGGGACGCAGTATCTGGCGGAGCAGCGCGACCTTTTCGACGGCGACTTGTATGCTGCATTGGCCGCCTACAACGCCGGCCCTGGAAATGCGTTGGCATGGAAAGAACTGGCGCACGACGATCCTGATCTGTATTTGGAATGTATCCGCTTTACCCAGCCGCGTGACTACATCCGCGTGATTTACTGGGCCTTCTCGAACTACCGCCGATTGTACGGCGCGCAGTGACCCGCCCTGAACCAGCTTTCAGACTCATTCGTTAAGTAGGGACGAGGGGTAAACTCGGCACGTTCAACGGCTAGTGCAGGGTTTGCGGCTCTTGCAAGCGTGCTTGGATGGGAAGCATGTTGCGTAAAGTTAGTG
>CAYYVY010000143.1:0-5729 GCA_964475265.1 uncultured Anaerolineaceae bacterium
ACCTTCGCCGGCGGCATCGCCCAGGTGATGAAGGTGATCGAAGCCTGCCACAGTAATCGGCGCTTGTTCTCACCGCACACCTGGACCAACGGCATCGGTTTTTACGTCAACTGGAACCTCGTCCTCGCCAATCGCGAGAACAGCCTCCCGCTGGAATATCCCTTCGAGCCGCCCTCCTGGATCCCTCAGTACCGGGAGGGAATCATCGCGCCGATCCTGCCCGACGAGAACGCCATGCTGCAGCCCTTCACCCGGCCCGGCCTGGGCTTCGAGATCGATAAGAGGCTCCTGCGCAAATATGGGAAACGCTTCTTCCACCTGACGGAAACCGGACTGAAGATCAAGGTCATTCGCGAGAAGGGCCTCAAGACTGCTCTGGCACTTAAAAAACGGAAAGAGGCATGATCGCAGCGTATGCCTTCGACATCCGTCCGATGGTCATGTTCAGTGCGCTGGAAAAACAACGCGGTTAATTGAGGGTACGGAATGCGTCAATCCCCATCGGCTTGGGCACCCAGACCCATGTGGATCGCATGTGCGGATGCTGCGGCGCGGGAATTGACATCGAGTTTGGCAAAAATCGACTTCACGTGCCGTTTTACGGTGTTTGTGGAAATCACCAGCTCCGTGGCGATCTCCTTGTTGCTCAGGCCCCGGGCGACCAGAGACAACACCTCTTTCTCGCGATCCGTCAGACTTTGCGGCAGCGAGGTGAGAGTGCCGATTTGATCGACGTTGTCGAGAAAGGTCCTGCGCTCAAAGGATTGCTTTTCGAGGTAGGCAAAAATTCTGTGTTCCGTGTAGGCGCGGTCGATCAAATCCGGATCGGCCGAGCCGCTGACGATGATCGTTGGAATGCCGGCCTGACGCGTTATTCTCAACAATCGAAGACCATCTTCGTTGTGGTTGGGCTGGACCGAGCTGGCCAGCGAAATGTCGACCACAGTGACTTGATAATGTCTGCGCTTCAATAATCCCAGGGCTTCGCCGTAGCTGGCGCTCTCATGAACCCGGTAACCGGCATCCTCGAGCAATTCCGAAAGCAGGCTGCGCCAACCCGCATCATCCTCTACGACCAGCGCAAGTCCCGCGAAAGCTTCTTTGTATTCGTTTTGATCCGGCGATGTTGATCGGTCCGCCGCTTCGTCTGCCAGCGATTTCTCGTCAGCGTCTCGTTTTGCGCTTGATGCAGCCAGGGCCTGTCGGATATCCTTGCGGAACTCTGCGCGCCGGAAAGTTTCCTTGCGCAGACAGGTCATGGCGCCGTACTCCTGGATGACCGCCACCGCCAATTCGACACTCGCATAGCCGGTCAACATGACGCTTACGCAGCCAGGCGCGTGCCACTGAATGGCCTTTAAGACTTCCAACCCATCTTGATTGCTGTGATCATCCCCTTCCAGAGACAGGTCAATGATCGCCAGGCGATACGGCGTACTGCGAAGGCGGCTGATGGCATCCTTCAGGTTGTCGCTGAGATCGATTTGGAGGCCAAAATCGGTCAGGATGTCGGTCAGGATTTCCTGCCAGGAGGGATCGTCTTCAACGATCAAGGTGAGAATCGGATCCCCCATCACTCGGCCACCTCCGCGCAGGGCAGCTCGAGGGTGAAGGTCGTGCCCGAATGTCCGTCACTCTCGACCGTAATGAGCCCGCCGAAACGGGTCATCAGTGTTTTTACCCACCAGAGGCCAAATCCCAGATTCTCATGCGACTCGGAGGGTTGGCCACTGTAGTTCAACTCGAAGATGCGCTCATGCAGCTCGGGAGGAATGCCGGGGCCCGTGTCGCGGATATCGATATGTATCCGATCTTCGTCCGCAGCGCCGGTGATGTGAATCTCTCCTTTGCCCTGCATCGCTCGCGCGGCATTATCGAACAAGTTGATAAACACCAGGGGCAAGCGCTTGGGGCAAGCAAGTGCTGGGGGCAGCAAATGTAAATCCTGGCGGACGATCTTGATGCTGTCCGGCAACCTTGCCGCGCTCAACGCCGTGTCGATCGCCTCCTGAATCTCCACCGAAGAGAAACGGATCGGGCGCAGGTAAAAGAGATTTTCCTTCAGAATTTCAATCGCCGTGGCCGCACTTTTATCGATTTCCGTTAAATTTTGACTCAAGTACGGATCGGCTGCCAGGCTGGGAGCACACTTATCCTGTATTCCTTCAATGCGCACCGGTATGGCGCCGATCTTGTTGTTCAACTGGTGCATCAGATTCGAGGCAATATCGCCGATGGCGGCAAATGCCTCCGTCACTGTACGCTGTTCCTGCGCCAAACGGGCGGCTTCTTGATGCGCGGCGTTTTGTATGGCCAGCGTCGCATAATACCCCAGGATGCTGAGCACGTTGCGATCCCACTCGGACTGCTCGAAATTGCGTTCGCGATCGGCCGCACAGTGGATGCTGAAGGCACCGACGGGGCTGTTCGAGTCGGGTTCTCCGGGAGCAAAAAGGGGAACGATCAGCGACGAGCTGTAATCTGCCGGATTGTAAACATCCAACGGCAGGTCTAGATTCAATTGGGATGAGACCATCCCCTCGCCAGTCAGCGCAGCCTCGCCAATCAGTGTGTCCTGCAAGCCGATCTGCCGTCCTTCCAGCCCGGGTTGTGTGGCCGCCTGGACCAGTAAACGATCGCCTTCCCGCAGCCACAACACACTCAAGGGCACGTTGAGCAAATCGCAGGCTTGTTCGACCAGATTTTGATGGATGGATTTCAACGGCTGGGTGAGGATGTAGGTCGAAATTTCTTGCAGCGCATCCAACAGGCGTACTTCCTGGATGGCGGCCACGGCATGCGTGGCCAGGATTTGCAGTAGGTATAGATCCTGTGTGCTGAAGGCGTTCAACTGCGGGCTTTCCAGGTTTAAGACACCTTCCAGGCGCTCGCTGGCTCCAATCAAGGGAACCGCCAATTCCGAGCACATGACCAGTTCGTGGTCCAACGGATAATACAACTGGCTCCAGGGTTTTTCGCTGAGGTCGGAGATGATCAAAGGCGCGCGCTTCGAAGCCACCATGCCCATCACGGACTTCTCATCGATGGGCAGCGACTCGGTCGCCGGTTTCACCTGCTGTTCTCCCACGAAAGCGTGCGTGATCAGGCACGTCCCCTCATTATCGACCAGGCGGAAGATGCCGTATTTCGCGTCCGTGATCTCCAGCGCCATACGCAAAATGGCGTCGAGCGTATCCTGCAGGCGTGTGTGCGAAGATATCAACATGCCGGCCCGATGCAGGCGGCGCAGCTCCTTTTCCTTACGCACTTGTTCGTGCTGCGCTTCCGTGAAACGCTGCGCCGAGGCGAGCGTCATAGCCGTCAGGTTGACGATGTTGTCCAGCATCAAGAGCTCGAGTTCGCTGAAGGTATCCCGCTCGTGGAGATACAAGTACAAGGCGCCGATGGGTTCCGCAGCAATGATGAGCGGATAACACACCATGGCCTTTGCGCCCGCAGCGACCTTTGCCGGGTGAATATCCGGTTCTTCCTGTTCGTAGGAGAGCACGCGCTTTTTTGCGGCGATGGCATGCGCGCCGATGCCGTTGGGGCGTGGAGTGTCGTCCGCATATGGATCATAATTGAGTTCTGAAGAAACACGCGAGTCGAGGTTAAACTCCCCGCGGCTGGCATCGTATGTATAGATGACGGCCGACGAACCGGGTACGACCTCCGTAGCGCTCTCGACGATTAATCCCAGGGTGTCTTGCAGGTTGTCTACCCCGCCGGAGGCGCCCACATTGATCGCTGAGCCGATTTGATTCAGCCTGGATAGAATTTTCAACAGGTGGGTATTCGACTGCGCGCTCATATCATGGAGACAACCGCTCGGCAGCTACCGAGCGGTGTGATCAACAAGTACCATCGGATTTATCTGGATTGTAGCACACGAAAAAACTGTCATCAATTTCATTGGAGTGGGCGGCAGCCCATCGCGTAATCTCAAAAGCGTCATGCGCCTGTCCCTTGCCTACCTTCAACCGCTCCCCATTAACCGACACACGATGAAGCAATACATGACCGAGCCCGATGAGTGCAAGGGCTCTGAGGGGCGCACAGCGCATCCCTCAGAGCCCGCGAATAAGGAGTTGGCGTCACCAACCAACTTAACCCTTACTACCGACTAAATATCGTAGTACATGACGTATTCGATCGGATGCGGTCGCAGGCGCAGAACATCCACGTCGTTTACGCGTTTCCAATCGATGTAGGTCTCGATCAGGTCGTCCGTGAAAACGCCACCCTTGAGCAAGAACGCATGGTCCGCTTCCAGGTGATCGAGCACCTCGCTGAGCGACCCGGGTACCTGTTGCACGGTGGGAGCTTCATCTTCGAAAAGATCGATGTCCATGGGTTCTCCGGGATCGATCTTGTTTTCGATGCCGTCGAGGCCTGCCATCAACATGGCGGCAAACGCCAGGTAGGGGTTCGCCGACGGATCGGGGCAGCGATATTCGATGCGCACGGAACTGGGACTGGTGCTGTAGACCGGGATGCGCACGCAGGCCGATCGGTTGCGGCGGCTGTAGGCCAGATTCACGGGCGCCTCGTAGCCGGGCACCAGCCGTTTGTAGCTGTTGGTCGTGGGTGCACAGATGGCCAGCAGGGCCGGTGTGTGTTTGAGGATTCCGCCAATGTAATACTTGCCTAAATCACTCAGGTGGGCGTAGCCGTCGGCGCTGTAGAACATGTTCTTGCCGTTCTTCCACAAACTCTGGTGGCAGTGCATGCCGCTGCCGTTGTCGCCGAACATCGGTTTCGGCATGAAGGTCAGCGTCTTGCCGTGCGCCACAGCGGTGTTCTTCAGGATGTACTTGTAGGTCTGCAGCGTGTCGCACATTTGCACGAGGGGACCGAATTTCAAGTCGATTTCCATCTGCCCGCCGGAGGCGACTTCGCCGTGGTGAACCTCGACTTCAATGCCCGCCATCATCATGCGCAGGATCGACTCGGAGCGCCAGTCCTGCAGCGCGTCGACCGGCGGCACACGGAAGTAGCCGCGCTTCGGTTCGGGCCGGTAGCCCAGGTTGGCGCCGAAGCGTGAGTCGTGCTGGCGGCCGGATTCCCAGGCGGCCATGTCGGATTCGATGAGGAAGAATCCGCCGCGGGATTCGTAGCCGAAGCGGATGCCGTCGAAGGCGAAGAATTCCGCCTCCGGGCCCCAGTAGCTGGCGTCGGCGATGCCCGAATCCTTCAGATATTGTTCCGCCTTCTTCGCCACGTAGCGTGAATCCTTGTTGTACGGCTCACCCGTGGTCGGGTCGTTGATGTTGCAGACGATGCTGAGCGTGGGGATCTTCATGGCCGGGTCGATGATCGCCGAGACCGGATCGGGGAAAAGGATCATGTCCGATTCCTGGATGTCCTGGAAGGCGCGAATGCTCGACCCATCGAAGCCCAGCCCTTCCTCGAACATGTCTTCCGTGAGATATTCCGAGGGCATCGAGAAGTGATGCCAGCGGCCCATGAGATCGGTGAACTTGACGTCCACGATGGAAATCCTGCGCTTGCGCGCGTACGCCAGGACTTCCTTGGGCGTACTGCAGCGCTCGACCTTGGACGAGATGGAAGCGAGATCGTGATGGCCGTTCATGTAGGTGAGCTCGACCAGCTCTTCCATCGATAGTAAATGTGACGTTGCCATTTTCAACTCCTTTTTGATTATTCCGTTTGTACGGTTCGATGTGCATCTGCGCGGCCGGCCCGGAGCGGTGGTTTTTCCGGACCCG
>CAYYVY010000144.1:0-5706 GCA_964475265.1 uncultured Anaerolineaceae bacterium
TGTTCATGATGGACATGCGCGCCTTCAGCAAGGGCTACGAAAGCTACTACCGCCGCGCCCAGCAGCAGTACGAGATTGAATACACCCGCTGCAGGGTATCGGAATTCAAAGAAGATCCCGAAAACCAGGACATCGTGCTGCGGTACGTAAAACAGCCTTCCACGAACGGGAAGGAGCAATCTGTATCCGCCTCGCCAATTCCCGGATCGCTGATCGTTGAAGAGCGCTTCGACCTGGTCGTGCTTTCCGTCGGCATGGAGATTTCCGAGAACGTGAAGGCTTTGGGCAAAGACCTCGGCATCCAACTGGATGAATACGGCTTCTGCCACACGGCCTTGTTTAACCCACTCGAGACCACCCGGCCGGGCATCTACGCCGTCGGACCGTTCCGCGAACCGAAGGACATCCCCGAATCGGTGGTCGACGCCAGCGGTGCCGCAGCGCAGGCTGCTGGTCTGCTCGCCCCTGCACGCCACTCGCTTACCAGCACTCCCGAATACCCGCCCGAACGTGACGTAGCGGGTGAAGAACCGCGCGTGGGCGTCTTCGTCTGCCACTGCGGATCGAACATCGGCGGTTTCCTCGACGTGCCCAACGTAGCCGAGTACGCCAAATCGCTCCCCGGCGTGGTTCACGCTGAAGATAATCTCTACACCTGCTCGCAGGACACCGTAGCGCACATCACCGAGACCGTGAAGGAGCAGAACCTCAACCGCGTCGTGGTAGCCTCCTGCACGCCGCATACCCATGCCCAACTTTTTCAAGACTCCATCCGCGCTGGCGGCCTCAATCCCGCCCTGTTCGACATGGCCAACATTCGCAACCAATGCTCCTGGGTGCACTCCCACGATAAAAAAGCCGCCACGCACAAGGCGCGTGACCTGGTGCGCATGGCCGTGGGCCGCGTGTCCACACTGGAACCGATCCACACCAACGAGGTCGAGATCGAACACAGCGCCCTCGTCGTCGGCGGTGGAGTCTCGGGAATGACGGCCGCCCTCTCGCTGGCCGAGAACGGCTTCGACGTGCACCTGGTCGAGCGTCAAGGGCAGTTGGGCGGCAATCTAAACAAAGTGCATTACCTGGCCTCCGGAGACGAGCCGCGAGAACTGCTGGAAAACCTGATCGCCGACGTCGAAGCCGAGCCCAGAATCACGCGCTACCTCAACCACGAAGTGGTTCGCACCGAGGGTTTCATGGGCAAATTCAACACCACGCTGCGCAACGGCAAAGGCGAAACGCAGGTCGCACACGGTGTGACCATCGTCGCTACCGGTGCCCGAGAGTATCACGGAGTGGAGTACGAATACGAGAACAATCCCCGCGTGGTCACCGGCCTGGAATTGGAAGCGTTGCTCGCCAAAGCGCACGGTTCACAAATCGAACTCGAAGGCCGCGCCGCCGAAGCCTGGGATACGCTTGGCCAACAGCTCCCCGACGAAGTGGCGATGATCTTATGCGTCGGCCCGGCCGAGCGCTACTGCGCTCGCCTGTGCTGCACCACGGCCTTGAAACAAGCCATGATGCTCAAGCGCCTCAAGCCCGAGGCGCGCATCATGGTTCTCTACAAAGACATTCGCACCTACGGCTTCAAGGAGTCGCTCTACACCGAGGCGCGTGAAGCCGGCGTGCGCTTCGTGCGCTACGATAACGAACACATGCCCGTGGTTCGCAGCGATGGACGGGAATTGGAAATCGACATCCAGGATCACGTTCTGGGAGAAACGCTGAGCTTGCGCCCGGACCTGCTCATGTTGAGTACGCCGGCTGTGCCGGCCGAAGGCTCCCGCGAGCTGGCCTCGAAATTCAAGGTTTCACTCGATAAGGATGGATTCTTCCTGGAAGCGCACATCAAGCTGCGCCCGGTGGACTTCGCCTCCGACGGCTACTTCATGGCGGGGATGGCACACTACCCCAAATTCGTCGACGAGAGCATCGTACAGGCGCAGGCGGCCGCTTCACGTGCGGCGCGGATTCTCTCGCGCCCTTCACTGACCGCCGGCGGTGTCGTCGCCCAGGTCGATCCGACCAAATGCGTCGGCTGCCTGACGTGCGTGCGCGTTTGTCCCTATGGGGTACCGCAGGTGGTGCCCGACACGACCGGCGTGGGCGAGATCAGCGGCGCCGCGTACATCGAACCCACAGTGTGCCATGGCTGCGGCTCGTGCGCCTCCGAGTGCCCCGCCAAAGCCATCAGCGTTGTCAGCCAGCGCGACGATCAGATCACGGTCAAGTTGGATGCCTTGCTGTCGCAGACATTCGGAGAAAAGGTCAAGGAGCAGGCGTAGGTACTTATTAGTATCCTTCGAACGCACCTTCGGCTGCGTTTATGAGAATGATACGGCGCTTGATTAAAAAGCGATTTTGGAAAAAGATTAACGTAGCAATAAACGGGATCAGGAAGGGAACATGGCCGAATTCGAACCACAAGTCGTCGCATTTTGCTGCAGTCACTGCGCATACAACGCCGCCGACCTCGCAGGCAGCCTGCGAATCCAGTACCCCGCGTCGATAAAGATCATCGAGGTACAGTGTACGGGTCGCGTCGACATCGAACACGTGCTGCATGCATTCGAAGGCGGCGCCGACGGCGTGATGGTGGCAGGTTGACTGCCCGGCGACTGTCATTACCTGGAAGGTAATACAAACGCAAGACGACGAGTGGAATTTGCCCGCAGGCTGTTGGAAGAGATCGGCCTCGAAAGTCAGCGGCTGCAGATGATCAACATCTCGGCAGCCATGGCCGGCGAATTTGCCTTTGCTGCGGCCGAACTCACGGCTGAGATTCAACGATTGGGCCCCAATCCGCTGCGCAATAACGGCGCAAAACGATCCGACGACAAGGCGCCTGCCGTCGAGATAGCGAAAGAGGATGGCGAAGGTTGATTCCCTCAAGCGTTTCGATGTTTTCGCAGAGCTTCCCGAGGAAGCTTTAAAGGAAATCGCGCGCCTGGTCAAGCAGGAAACGCATCCCGAAGGAACGCTTCTTTTCAAAGAAGGAGCCGCGGCGGATAAACTCTACTTGCTGTTAGAGGGCAAAATTTCGCTCGAGATGCTCGTGCAGTTGGGCAGTACGGGCACGCCGCGCCGCGCAACGTTCAGCGTCGCCGGCTCCGGAAACGCCGTCGGTTGGTCCAGTCTGGTCCCTCCTTACATCTACACCTCCTCCGGTGTGTGTATCGAAGACGTCAATTTGCTGGCGCTTTCCGGTGATGACATGCGGGCCTACATGAGCGATCACCCGCATATCGGCCACGCCATTTGTCAACGCACGGCTTCGATCATTCGCGGGCGCATGACCAACGCCACCTCGATGCTCACTTATTTCCTCTCCATCGTCTCGCACGAACTGAAACGTCCGCTCGCTGCAGTCGAGAATTATCTGCAGATTCTCTCCGGCGGCTACGCCGGCGAACTGAGCCCAAAGCAGACCCGATTGATCGAGCGCAGCACACTGCGCATCGCCGATCTGCGCAACCTGATCAGCGACATCCTCGATTTCGCCCGCATGCAGCCCGAGCAGATTCGTGCAGACTTCGAAAATCTCGATCCGGCCGAACTCGGTGCCGAAGCGATTGAGGAAGTACGCCTGGCGGCGTCGCAGAAGAACGTGCAGCTCAAGGTCATCGGACCGACCGAATTTCGTTCCATCGTCGCCGCCCGGCGCCGGCTGCGGCAGGTCATCGCCAATCTGCTGGCCAACGCCATCAAGTTCTCCCCAGAAGGCAGCACCGTGACCCTCAGCGCCCATGACAAACCGGAGGGCTTGGTGATCCAGGTGCTGGACGAGGGCATCGGCATCCCCAAGGACGAACAGGAACACATATTCGACGATTTCTTCCGCGCCAGCAACGTCGGCGACTTCCAAGGCGCCGGCTTGGGGCTTTCCATTGCACAGAAGATCATCGAGGCGCACGAGGGCAAAATCGAGGTCGAAAGCCCCTACGAAGAAGGGAAATCCGGTACCAAATTCACCATCACGATCCCTCGGACGCTTCCTGTTCCCAGAAAGAGCAGGTCGACCGAGCCCGCAGTCACCCAGGATGGAGGGGGGTAGATATGCGCGACAAACCGTACGTGTTGATCGTGGACGACGACCCGGACATTGTGGAGGGAATTATCGCCGTTCTGGAGACGCGTGATTACCGCCTGGCCAGCGCCGGCGACGGCATTGCCTGCATGCAGCACATTAAAGAGGAGACGCCCGATTTATTAATCCTGGACATGATGATGCCGCGCATGGATGGTTTCGCTGTTATCCGCGAGCTGCGCGGCGATCCGAAGTACGCCGGCCTGCCTGTCATCATTCTCACCACGGTCATCGAAGACGCGGCCTACCGACGCTACGAGCTGGAGACAGGCCTGGCGATGGACGTGCAAGCCTATATCGAAAAGCCGGCACCGCCGGACGAGCTGCTGCGGCACGTCACCGCAGTGGTCGAGCTGCCCTACATCATCGTCGCCGACGACGACCCGGACATCGTTGCCGGAATAACGACGATCCTCGAATCGAAGCCCTATCAGGTCAGTTCGGCGTCGGACGGCCAGACCTGCGTGGAGTTGGTCCGTAAGCGAAAACCCGATCTGCTCATCCTGGACCTGCTCATGCCGCGCATGGATGGTTTTGCCGTCATTCGCGAGTTGCGCAGCGAACCCCAACTTGCCGACCTGCCGATCATCATCCTCACAACCGTTGTTGAAGACGCCAGCCGCCGGCGCTACGAACTCGAGACCGGCCAGGACATGGCCGTAACGCTGTACATGCAGAAACCCGTGCCGCCCAAGATGCTGCTCAAGCAAGTCGGAGAGGTGCTGCAAGCATGAAGCCCGACGAGGTTACCGGTGCGGTGATGGTCGTCGGCGGCGGAGTCGCCGGCATGCAGGCCAGCCTCGATCTGGCCGAACAGGGCTTCCGCGTCTACCTGGTGGAAAGCAAATCCGCCATCGGTGGGCATATGGCCAAGTTGGACAAGACCTTCCCCACCAACGACTGCGCCATGTGCATCATCAGCCCCAGGCTGGTCGAGACCGGCCGTCACCTCAACATCGACTTGATGGTCGACAGCGAAGTCGAAAAGATCGAAGGGCTGGCGGGCGACTTCACGGTCACCGTGCGCCACAAACCGCGCTACATCGACATCGAAAAATGCGTCGGCTGTGGCGACTGCGCCGAAGTCTGCCCCGTCGTACTGAGCGACACATTCAATGAAGGCTTGGCGCCGCGTAAAGCGGCGTACAAACTCTATCCACAGGCGGTGCCCAACGCCTACGCCATCGACAAGTTGGGCATCGCTCCCTGCCGCAATGCCTGTCCCGCCGATCAGCGCGCCGAGGGCTACATCGCCCTCATCGGAGAAGGGCGCTACCGTGAAGCCTACCGCGTGATCAAAGAAGACAACCCCTTCCCCAGTGTGTGCGGACGCACCTGCCACCATCCCTGCGAAGGACACTGCGCTCGCGCCCTGGTCGATGAACCGGTGAGCATCATGGCGCTGAAGCGTTTCGTGATGGATCACGCCCTGGCCTACGGGCGCGAGAAAGTCGAGCCCGTGCCGCGCACGCGCCCCGAGTGGATCGCCGTGGTCGGTGCCGGGCCGGCCGGACTGACCGCCGCCCATGATCTGGTGAAAATAGGCTACGGCGTGACGGTGTACGAGGCGCTTCCCGTCGCCGGCGGGATGATGCGCGTGGGCATCCCCGCCCACC
>CAYYVY010000145.1:0-5580 GCA_964475265.1 uncultured Anaerolineaceae bacterium
AACAATACCCGCTCGGTCGTCGTCGTTTTACCGGCGTCGATGTGGGCAATAATACCGATATTTCGGTAACGCTCGATCGGATATTGACGAGTCATGACAAACCACTATCAGCCGAATGGCCGAACTCCTTCTTACTTTCTACCAACGATAATGTGCAAAAGCCCGATTGGCCTCTGCCATACGATGCGTTTCTTCTCGTTTACGTATTGCCGCGCCCGTGCTGTTGGCCGCGTCTATTAATTCTGCCGCCAGCTTTTCCGCCATTGTCTTGCCTGGGCGTGCACGCGCTGCGGCGAGAATCCAGCGGATCGCCAGCGAGGTGCGTCGATCCTGCCGTACCTCGACAGGCACCTGATACGTCGCGCCGCCGACTCGGCGGGGCTTTACTTCGAGCACGGGCGCCGTGTTCTTGAGCGCTTGATCGAAGACTTCCACAGGGTCGCGTTTGGCACGTTCGCCGATGATGTCGATCGCATCGTAGACGATTCCCATGGCGACGCTCTTCTTGCCTTTTTTCATGATGCGGTTGATCAACTCCTGCAGGAGTTGATTCTCGAAACGCACATCTACTCCGATCTTTCTCTTTTCAGGCTTGGTTCTTCGCATTGGCCCGCTCCAGCTTCAGATCACAGTCGCCAGTAATCGGCGACCGATGACTATAATGACGATTCCTTTGGCTTCTTGCCGCCGTATTTCGAACGACCCTGGCGGCGGTCATCGACACCAGTGGTGTCGAGTGTGCCGCGAACAATGTGATAGCGTACGCCTGGCAGGTCTTTCACACGACCACCGCGTACGAGGACGACCGAGTGTTCCTGTAAGGAATGCCCTTCTCCAGGAATGTAAGCCGAAACCTCGATGCCGTTCGTCAAACGTACACGCGCCACCTTGCGCAAAGCCGAGTTCGGTTTTTTCGGCGTCTGCGTACGAACCTGCGTACAGACACCCCGCTTCTGCGGAGCTCCCTTCGGCTGCCGGATGCGGCGCTGCTTGTCGGAATTGAATATGTACTGCAACGCCGGCGCCTTGGTTTTTGAACGCTTCGGATTACGCTTCTTGCGTACCAGTTGATTGATTGTCGGCACCTTTATTCCTCCATCTCGCTCAGGCGCAAATCACACTTTTTCCGCTACCGCCACTCATTAAGGGAGACCATCTGACGTGCACGATGGCCTCGCCTGGTTCTATCGGTTATTCTTTTCGGTCGGGTTGTGTCCGCAGCACTTTTAGGCTGCAGCTACACCCTCCGGCGGCTCGGAACGACGAGCGATTATTCTAACACGCCACTCTAGCGCCGTCAAGGAAGCTTCTTCGAATATTCAATCTTATTTCGAGCTTCGAAAGCCTCCCGCCCGCCTGTCGCGGAGAAGTTACGCAATGTGGCAGCGACTTCGTTTATTCTCCTGCCCGCCTTAGAAACGCGGTTTCATGTCCAGCAAGCCTAAGCCCAGGCGCGGCGGACGGGTTCGCTCTTCATCCTTACCGAAGCGAATGACCTCACCCTCGTCGCTGATCGCCTCGACAGCGAGCCCCAGACTTTGTAATTCTTTAACCAGAACCCGGAAGGAAGCCGGTACGCCCGGTTCTTCCACAGCTTCACCTTTTACGATCGCCTCGTAGGTCTTCACGCGGCCCTGGACGTCATCGGATTTGACGGTCAGCATTTCCTGCAGTGTATGCGCTGCGCCATACGCTTCCAGCGCCCATACTTCCATCTCCCCAAAGCGTTGGCCACCGAACTGCGCTTTACCGCCGAGTGGCTGCTGTGTGACGAGCGAATACGGTCCCGTCGAGCGAGCATGAACCTTGTCTTCCACGAGGTGGTGCAGCTTCATCATCAACACTTTGCCGACGGTAACGGGTTGATCGTACGGTTCGCCCGACTTGCCATCGTAGAGCACCTGTTTACCCAGAATGGGCATGGGGGAGTCAACTTCTTCCATCAATTCTTCGGCGGCGGTCCGCAAGGTTTCGAGAGATTTAATATTTCCGGTCTTCTGGTCGTACGATTCAATCCACAAGCGCAAACAAGCTTCAACGCAGTTCAAATCGTACTCGTCGCGCTTGGCTACCGGGATGTCGCTGTTCTCGAAAACCAACAACTCGTCCGGGTTGTAGCCTTTTTCACGCAGCCATTCTCGCAGCGTTGCCCTGCGGGCATAGCGGGTGTCGATGGCAATTAAATCCGCATCGTAATCTTTGTCCCGCAGCCATTGCTCCAGGTAAATGCGGCGCACTTCATTGTCGTCCTCAAAAGCTTCTTCCTCGTAATAACCTTCTTCTTTAGTCCATTCCCAGGCTCGCTCACCGATCTCGAGCCAGGCACGATCGATCATCCATGCCCGAGCCAATTCCGCTTCCAATTCCATCTCGCTCGCACCGTCGAAAGCCGGCGTCACCGCACGGAATTCTAGCTTATCAGCCGCCCAGCCGAGATGAGCTTCCAGGATCTGCCCGATGTTCATACGGCCGGGAACGCCCAGCGGATTGAGAATCAGGTCGATCGGCGTGCCGTCTTCTAGGTAAGGCATGTCCTCGATGGGTACAACTTTGGAAATGACGCCCTTGTTGCCGTGCCGACCGGCCATTTTGTCGCCTTCCGTGGCCTTGCGCCGCTGCGCCACAGAAACGCGCACCATTTTTTCCACACCGGCAGGCAAATCACGATGTTCCTCGCGGGTGAAAACCTTGACGTCCACAACCTTGCCGCGCTCGCCGTGCGGCATGCGCAGGGAAGTGTCCTTCACTTCACGCGCTTTTTCGCCGAAGATGGCCCGAAGAAGTTTTTCTTCCGGCGTCAGTTCTTTTTCACCCTTGGGGGTTATCTTCCCCACCAAGATATCGTTCGGTCCGACTTCCGCGCCCACGCGGATGATGCCTTCTTCTGTAAGATCGCGCAGGGCGTCGTCACCGACGTTGGGAATGTCGTAGGTGATCTCTTCCGGACCAAGTTTAGTATCCCGGGATTCAACTTCGTGCTTTTCGATATGCACCGAGGTAAACAGATCCTCGCGTACCAAACGCTCCGAAACGAGGATGGCATCCTCGAAATCTCCTCCCTCCCAGGAGATGAAGGCGCAGAGAACATTCTGGCCCAATGCCAATTCACCTTCTGCCGTGGAAGACGAATCCGCGATGACATCACCCACCTTCACGCGTTGTCCTTTAATCACTGCCGGGCGTTGGTCGATGCAGGTACTCTGATTCGAACGGTTGAATTTTCGCAGGTTATACGTATGCGTCTTCTTCCCGCTGCGAACGACAGCTCTGTTCCCCGTCACGGATACAACCTCGCCGTCCTCCTCAGCCAGGATCACCTGTCCGGAGTCAAGCGCAGCGTAGCGCTCCATACCCGTGGAGACGAGGGGAACCTCCGGTTGAACCAGAGGAACGGCCTGAGTCTGCATGTTCGAACCCATCAAGGCACGGTTGGCATCGTCGTGCTCGAGAAACGGGATTAACGCCGCACTCACACCGACGATCTGGCGTGGGGCAACATCCATATACTCGATCTGATCCGGCGGGAAGAATTGGAATTCTCCCATGTGGCGGCAGGAGGCGCGTTTACGCACGAATTCAGAGGCGTTATTAAGCGGGGCATTGGCTTGTGCGATCACGAAACGATCCTCATCGTCCGCCGTGAGGTACACGATTTCGTCGGAAACGAACGGCACGATGGGAATAGGCTGTTCGGCTTTCTCCAGCTGCTTTGCAATTTTATCCGTGATCTCTCCCCCATCTTCGACGATCTCTTTTTTGCTGCGAGGATTCGCGATTTCACCGCGCGCTCGTCGCCCGATGATGCGCTCGTCGCTGGCATCCAGCTCACGGATGACCTTGCGATACGGCGTTTCAATAAAGCCGAAATCATTGACCCGAGCGTAGGACGAAAGCCGTCCGATAAGGCCGATGTTCGGTCCTTCGGGCGTTTCGATGGGGCAAATGCGACCGTAGTGAGAGTTATGCACGTCACGCACGTCGAAACCCGCACGCTCGCGCCGTAAACCACCTGGTCCCAATGCAGATAGCGTTCGCTTGTGGCGCAGCTCCGCCAACGGATTGGTCTGGTCCATGAATTGCGACAGTTGACTGGAGCCGAAGAATTCCCGCAATGAAGCGACGACTGGCCGGATGTTGATCAGGGAGACCGGTGAAATCTGGTCCTGGTCGCGGATCGACATGCGCTCCAGAATCACGCGTTCCATGCGCCGCAAACCGACACGCAGCTTGCCCTGGATCAGCTCACCTACCGTCTTTACGCGGCGGTTACCGAGATGGTCAATGTCGTCCGGTTCGGCGGCATGGTTGTTGATCAAGATCAGGCGCTCGACAAGACGTACGATGTCCCAGGTAGAAACACGACGGTAGTCGAGCGGCACGGTATCGTGCAAATTGAGTTTTTGATTCAGCTTGTAGCGCCCGACCCGTTCCGTGTCGTAACGCCGCTGATCGAAGAGTTGATCGTGCAGATACTCACGTGCGTTATCCAAAGTCGGTGGATCACCCGGGCGCATGCGGCGATAGAACTCGACCAGCGCTTCTTCAGCCAATGTACGCCCTTCTTTAATATCCCAGGTTGGTTCCTGTCGAATCGTCGTGGCGATGTAGGGGTGATCTGGATTGTTGTCCGCCTCGGAAAAGAGTTCGAGTAATTCCTCATCCGAACCTTCTTTGAGGGGTGTCGACCCCAATCCGTCATCGATCGCCGAAAGCGCACGCAGAAAGATGGTGATTGGAATGGTGCGCTTACGGTTGAATTTCAAAGTCAGATAATCACTCTTGCGGGTCTCGAACTCCATCCACGCGCCGCGATCCGGGATCAGCTTGGCCGTGGCCAGACGGCGTCCCGTGGCACGGTCTTCGGGCGCATCGAAATACACGCCTGGCGAACGGATCAATTGGGACACCACAACACGTTCCGTACCGTTAATGATGAAGGTTCCTTTTTCAGTCATGATCGGAAAATCGCCCAGGAATATATCCTGGCGGATGGGTTCCGGCACTTCGGAGCCAGCCAGCAGTACGGAAACGTATAGTGGCGCGGCGTAGGTTAAATCACGCTCGAGACATTCCTCGATTTCATGCTTGGGCTCCTCAAACCAATAATTGAGTTTGAATTCCTTCGATTCGGGAGAGTCACCAGGGAAGAACAACTTCATTCCGCCGTTGTAAGAAATAATGGGCGAAATCTCATCGAACAATTCATTCAACCCTCGTTCCTTAAGCCAGCGGAACGAATCCAGTTGCACCTCGATAAGTCGCGGAAGTGCATACACATCCGGTATGCGGGAGTACCATTTCTGACCTAATTTAGAAGCCATAAGTTAGCTCCTCCTAAACTGCACGAACCTATTTCACAACCGTTACAAACCACAGCAGAGACGCGTAAAACATCCGGCACGTTAGGCCGGGTTCGAAAAGTTGTACACCCTCTTACTGCTTCATCTATTTCGCTATTTCCCCTGCTATTTCCCCAATTTATAGTCACCAAAACATCATTATATCCTAAAATAAAGTCCTTTGTCCACTAACTTTACGCAACATGCTTCCCATCCAAGCACGCTTGCAAGAGCCGCAAAC
>CAYYVY010000146.1:0-5320 GCA_964475265.1 uncultured Anaerolineaceae bacterium
CTTCGGCGTGAAGCGTGGAGGGCACGTTGTTGATCAGCGTCGTGAGATACGCCGGGCCTCCCGTTTCGTTGAGCTGGTTTCTACGTTCGAGTTCCTCGGAAACGGTCAGAATGTCGATCGGCAAGCGCTGCTCTTGCAGGCTGGTGAATGCGTTCCACACCCAGCGATTGCGGTGCAGGAAGAAATCATCGCTGGTAAGGAAATGGGCGACGTCGTAAAACACCTCGGGGTTGACGAGAATAGCGCCCAGCACGGCCTCTTCCGCCACGCGGTCGTAGGGCATCTCCTGGCCTTGCCCGCTGTCTTGCGGAGCGACGGAAAAAGAGGGGGAGTCACTCATTCGTGTGGGTTCCTACTAATCAGGTATTTTATTCGGCTCGAAAGGTAAAGACTGCTGGGGAGCAGTCATCATCGTTCCCAACCGTTCTATATTGTATACGCTAAATTTTACTTATGGTGCGTTTGGGAAGAGGCTAGTCCTTGGACTCCTCATCCTTTGAATCCAAATCGTCGAGGTCGAGGTTTTCCACGAAATCTTTAAAGACTTCGAGGCGGCCTTCCGAATCTTCTATATCTTCCTCCGCCTCCACGTCCTCTTCTGGCACGGAGGACGCTTCTTCCATGACCTCTTCGGCGACGAAAATGGGAACGTTGACTCGAACGGCGAGTGCGAGTGCATCGGAAGGGCGCGAATCGATTTCGAGTTCGCGGCCGTCGACGGATAGAACGATGCGCGCGTAGAAGACGTCGTCTTTCAGCTCCGTGATGTTGACGCGCACGACACTGGCATCGAGAGTTTGTAAAACGTTTCTGAGGAGATCGTGGGTCAATGGACGGGCGACTTCGAGTTCCTGCAGGCTGAGCGTAATTGCATCGGCTTCAAATGGACCGATCCATATCGGCAGGAAGCGATCGGAGTCCAATTCTCGTAGAATAATGATCCGCTGGGGAGACATTAGGCTTACACGAATACTGTCGACAACTACCTCTACGAAATTCATTGCCTCCGTCCGGAATCGTGAATTGGTTGAGGGCATTCTAACACACCGAAGATATGGAAGCAATGAGAATTCTCTATTCTGCCTGGTTTTGACATCTGCTATCATTTGTATGGGCTCGTTTCGTTCGCAGCGAGACTTTGCATTCGTGGAGATTGGTGAATTGCCAGAAAGCCGAGGTGAAATGCTGGATTCGCTGTTCAAGCCGCGCGGCGTCGCTGTTATCGGAGCTTCCATGAATCCGACCAAATTGGGCTACGGTGTGGCGCGGAATCTGGTCGTATCCGGTTACCAGGGAAAGCTGTATTTCGTGAACCCGCGCGGCGGGGTGCTCTTCGATAGGGAGTTGTATTCCGATATCAGCGCAGTGCCCAATCCGCTCGATTTGGCCATCATTATCATCCCCGCAGAGGCGGTGCCGCCTGTACTCGAGGCGTGTGGCAAACGCGGCGTGCGCTACGTGATCGTCGGCTCGGGTGGTTTTCGGGAGACCGGCGCCGAAGGCGCAGCTCTGGAACAGCGCTGTTTGGAAATCGCCCGCGAGTACAAGATCCGCGTGTTGGGACCCAACTGCATTGGATTCCTGGACACCCATTTACCCATCGATACCACCTTCCTTCCGCTGCCGGGTCCGACTCAGGGGGATATCGGCTTCGTCTCCCATTCCGGGGCGGTGTGCGAAGCCGTGATCGACTGGGCGCGCGGGCAGGGTTTCGGACTGTCCCGTTTGGTCAGCATGGGCAACCAGATGGATTTATCGGAGAGCGATCTGCTGCCGGCGGTGGCCATGGATGCGCACACGCGTGTCGTCGCCATGTACCTGGAGGGCGTCGTCGACGGCGCACAATTCATCCGCCAGGCGCGTCGGGTCACGTGTGAAAAGCCGGTCATCGCCATAAAAGTGGGCGTCTCGGAGGCAGGCCGGGCGGCGGTCGCTTCACACACTGGCGCACTGGCCGGCGAGGACAAAGCCTACGATGCAGCCTTTCGAAAAGCGGGGGTGATCCGCGCCCGGCACAGCGAGGAGATGTTCAATTGGGCGCAGGCGTTGGCCTGGTGCCCTCTGCCGCAAGGAGATCGCGTCGCCATCCTGACCAATGCCGGTGGTCCTGGGGCGATCGCTTCGGACGCCATCGTGGCCAACAATTTAACCCTGGCGGCACTGGGTGAAGAGACGGTACGTAAATTGGAAACCTTGTTGCCGCCTACGGTGTCCATTCGCAATCCCATCGACTTACTCGCCGGCGGCGGACCGCTGGAGTACGCCGAATGTCTTGGTACTCTCATCGATGACGAGGCGGTCGATGCGGTGATCGTTATCCTGGTCCCGCCGCCGATGAGCACCGCCGCGGAGGTGGCCGGAGCGCTTATTCCCCTGATTCATTCCACTTCCAAGCCGGTGGTGGTGACGCTCATGGGGCAGGATCTGATCGAGCACGCCGCGCGTATGTTCCGGCAGGCGCGCATTCCGGACTACCGGTTCCCGGAGCGGGCGGCTTCGGCACTGCGGGTTTTGATGCAGCGCGCCGTTCACCTGCAAACGGTCGAGGAAACGGCGCAGCCGATCGGGAACATTCATCCTCGTCGAGCGCGTAAAAAACTCGAAGACGCCGAAGTCGGGGAAGGGGATTTCATCGAGGCAAGCCTGGCGGCCGAAATCATCCAATCCTACGGGCTGCATCCCGTAGCGGAAAGGCTGGCGAAAACTGTGGCAGAAGCCCAGCAGGCGACGAAAGAAATCGGCTTCCCGTTGGCTTTAAAGATCGCCTCCGCCGACGTCGCCCACAAATCGGACATCGGCGGCGTGCTGTTGAACGTGCAGGACGCTGCACAGTTGGAAGCGGGTTTCGCGACGATTGTCGAAGGCGTGCGCGCGGCGGCGCCGGAAGCTGAAATCGACGGTGTGATGGTGCAGCCGATGGTCGAGCAGGGACAGGAAGTGATCGTCGGCGTGGTGCGCGACCAGCAGTTCGGCCCGTTGGTGATGTTCGGTTCCGGCGGCGTGGAAGTGGAGGCGCTCAGAGACGTCGCCTTTGAATTGGCGCCCCTGCGCCGCTTCGAGGCCGAGCGCATGCTCGAGAATACCTGGGCCGGCAAGCGGCTGCAGGGTTACCGTAACCTTCCACCCGCCGATCGGGAAGCGGTGATCGAGGCCTTGCTGCGCATCGGGCAGCTGGCCGTCGACTTGCCGGACGTGATGGAAGTGGAAATCAATCCGCTGCGCGTGCTCGCTGAAGGCGCAGTGGCGTTGGACGTGCGCTTGCGCAAACGCGCGCAAGAGAAAGATTGAGGTGTAATCATGCAGGAGTCTGGCGAAAATCGAGATCGAGCGGTGGCAGATATTCGACGCAAGATCGTTGTATGGTGTGTGCAGTCCGTGATAGGTTTGATCGGCTACGGTTTACTCATCTTCCTCGCCGCTGGCACAATCAACTGGCTCTGGGGGTGGTTGTTCCTCGCCTCGGTGGCGGTGATGCTCTTCGGTCAACCCATCCTGCTCATTCCCATCAGTCCGGAGACGTTCATCGAGCGCGCCGGTGGTCTACACCAGGAAGGGGGAAAACGCTGGGACCGCTGGCTGGCTGCGGTTGCCGGCGGGATCATGCCCATGGCTGCGTGGGTCGTGGCCGCCTTGAATCTGCGAAATGACTGGCGGCCCACGCCGCCCGAATTCATGCACGTCGTTGGATTGGTTTTCGTTGCGTTGGGTTGGTTCGTATTCCTCTGGGCCATGGTTTCGAACGCTTATTTCTCCGAGGTGGTGCGTATTCAATCGGAACGCGGCCACGCGGTCGCCACGGATGGGCCGTATAAGTACGTCCGTCATCCAGGCTATGTGGGGGCGATCCTGGCGTTTCTGGGCGTGCCGTTTCTGCTCGGTTCCTATTGGGCGCTGATCCCGGCCTTGCTGGGGATGGCCGGATACGTGCTGCGCACGGCGCTCGAGGACCGTACGCTGCAGGAAGAATTGGGGGGATATCGGGATTATTGTGATCGGGTGCGGTATCGGCTGGTCCCTGGGCTATGGTAATCACGGAATGTATGCTTCATAACGACTTTGAACTGTCATAGGTCCTAGTTTTCTACCAGGGAGCAGCCCACTCGTTTCTCGAACCCTCAAGCGTAGTAGAATCAAGACATTATTGCCTTAATTGGCGATATTATAGATAATATGTTCTAGTAGGGAAAGGTCACGAGGGAGATGATTGAAATATCAAAGACATATAAGCCTAACGCTGATCTCGTTCTTTTTAGCGGAGACTGCATGTCGCTATTGGGGCAAATCCCGGATGAACAGATCAAACTCGTTGTTACATCACCACCATACAACCTCGGGAAGGAATATGAGGACAAACTAAGCATTAATGAATATATTGAAGAACAAGGACACGTAATTAGGGAATGCATAAGAGTGTTGCATCCTGAAGGAAGTATTTGTTGGCAAGTTGGGAACTATGTCGAAAACGGAGAAATAATCCCGCTTGACGTTTTACTATATCCGATATTTGCAAGTAGTGGTCTTAAGTTAAGGAATCGGATTGTCTGGCGATTTGGCCATGGTTTGCATGCATCAAAAAGATTCTCAGGTCGATATGAGGTTATCATCTGGTTTACAAAAACTGACGAGTACACATTCAATCTTGATCCAGTTCGAGTGCCACAAAAATATCCGAATAAAAAGCACTTCAAGGGCCCAAACAAAGGAAAGTTGTCTGGGAACCCTTTAGGAAAGAATCCAAGCGATGTTTGGAATATTCCAAATGTGAAAGCTAATCATGTTGAAAAAACAGAACATCCATGTCAGTTCCCGGTTGAATTGATTGAGCGCCTTGTACTTTCGATGGCTAACGAGGGAGACAGAGTCCTTGATCCATTTCTGGGAACAGGCACGACTGCAATCGCGGCATTAATGCACGGCAGGAAAGCCGTGGGAGCAGAGATTGTTCCCTCCTACGTGGATATTGCGATGGAAAGAATTAAATTGGCCGAAAAGGGTAAGCTAAAAATCCGACCAATGTCGAGACCTGTATACGATCCGAAATCGCCAAAGAAAAATGTTCCTCCAAAGAGTGTGAATATAGATTCAGAACCAATTCAGAGGCGCCTCCTGGAAAAAGGGGATTCTTTCGGGCACACGGAGAAGCGCACATGAAAGTTGTGTATGAGTACTCGCACTTGGGAGGATCAGAGATTCTCAAAGTGAGATATCCAGATGAAGATAAAGAAATATACGATGTTATTGGTGGTGTTGAGGCGAATAAAATAAAGATTAGTAAAGAAAAAACGATGAGAGGAAGAGCTCTATAATCGCCAAAAGATAT
>CAYYVY010000147.1:0-5261 GCA_964475265.1 uncultured Anaerolineaceae bacterium
CCGCGAAATTCGGACCCGTGCATCTACATCGAAAGATTCCCACATCATGGAAAATGCCGCCGCGAAGGCGTTAGCCAGCGAAATAAAAATTGAAGCAAAGCGTATCGGCTTTTCGCTTGCGGGCATCACGTCGCCCGATCCGCCTGCCCATTACGAGGTCTATGAGGCGTGGCTTTCGCAAGGACATCATGCGGGCATGGAGTACATGAGTCGCGAAGGCGCCCGCCAACGGCGAGCCGATCCTCGCTCGATCCTGGCGGAGTGCCAGGCGATCATCGTCCTCGCAGCGAACTATCTTCCCAAAGCCACGCATCGCAAGACGTCCCACTTCCAGATCGCATCCTATGCCCTCGGTGATGATTACCACATCGTGCTGCCCGAGCGTATGCAGCGGCTCGTCGAATTCATCCAGCAGCGCCTGGGAAGAGAGATCCGCCATAAAATCTACACCGACACCGGCCCGCTGCTCGAGCGCGAACTCGCACAGCGAGCGGGTTTGGGTTGGATCGGCAAGAATTCCTGCCTGATCCACCCGCAAGCTGGCTCCTATTTCGTCCTGGGCGAAATCCTGCTCGACGTTACTCTGTCGATCGACGCACCGTTCGTACACGATCGCTGTGGGACGTGCACCCGCTGCATCGACGCCTGCCCGACCCGATGCATCCTGCCCAACCGCACCCTGGACAGCCGCAGATGCATATCGTACTGGACCATCGAAGCCAAGCAAGCCATCGCCCCCGATGTTCGCCCGCAGATCGGGGACTGGCTGTTTGGATGTGACGTATGCCAGCAAGTCTGTCCCTATAACAAGACCTTCGCCAAGCCGAGTGAGGATCCCGCCTTCCAGATTCGTCCATCACTCGCCGGCGCGACGCTCGAGCAATTCCTGCAGCTACCACGGGTAAATTGGCGTCGCAGATTCAAGGAAAGCCCGCTGCTGCGCGCCAAGCGGCGCGGTTTACTGCGCAACGCAGCCGTCGTGGCGGGCAACAGCGCAGATCCTGCTTTCGTCCCCGAGTTGAGCGTTCTTCTTCAGCAAGACCCGGAAGCACTCGTGCGCTCGCACGCAGCCTGGGCGCTCGGTCGTATCCGTTCTCCGGACGCCGTAGCCAGCCTTCTTGCGGCACGATCCGCTGAGAACTCCCCCGAGGTGGTCGAGGCGATCGAAACGGCGCTACAAAATTCATAGCCGTTTCTACCCGATTCGAGAAAACATGAGGGCGGCTGCCCTAAATGGGCGACACCAACATCCTATATCGTTGGCGAGGGATGTATATCCCTCGCCCATCATTCGCGGATATTTATCCGCAGGTTGTGCATGAAGGCATGAGAAACAGAGTGATGAGAGGAATCCGATAATCGATCGTTGGAGTAGATCACGAAACGCAACATACAGTACTTCCCGCCTTCCACTCGCGCCCTGTGGGTTTTATATCATCGATTAGGTCAAGTCCGGTGCTTTGATCCAGGCACGACGGGGGTGAGATGTTGGGTTTCAGTCCTCCTAAACCCAACCTATGGGCTATGGATGCGGTCTCATGATGGGGGATTGGCAGATACACATCTGCCCAATATTGGTTGTGGATGAATATCCGCAACCAGCGTTTAGTATCGTTGGGGCTGCCATTTTGGGACAGCCCCTTTGTTGTGTGCTGTGGATTTAATATCGCGGTCAGCTCTGTGTAACGGATGGCGTACCCGGACCCGGGGACAGCGTTGGTGTCGGCGTGGCGATGTTCACCGGCACGAGTATGATCTGGCCGACGCCGATGTCGTTCGGATCTTCAATGTCGTTGGCTTCGGCGATGGCTTCCGCCGTGCTGTTGAACTGCGCCGCGATCGATTCGAGTGTGTCGTTCGGTTGTACGCGGTATTCGATTCTTTGCCCGGGCAGTAGATTTTCAGGCAAGGGCGTATTCGTCGGTAAGATGTCTTCCGAGCCGGGGATGATTAAAACCTGCCCCACGAAGATCGCATCCGGATCGTCGATGTTGTTCACAGCCATCAACAACGAGATGTCATCCAGCCCGAACTCTTCGGCGATCGAAAAGAGTGAATCGCCCAGCTCGACCGTGTAGCTCAACGGGCCCGTGGGTGTCGGCGTGTCTGAGGGTGGCAAGGTGAGGGTAATCGTAGGCGTCTCGGTTGCCGGCAACGGGGTTGAGGTTTCCGTAGGCGTCGGTGTTTTGCTGGCAAGAAACCCGGGCAGCGCCGGCGGATTGTCCCCCGTGACCCACAGAACGACCATGAAGATTCCCACAACGAGAAGCACCACAGCCAAACCCCCCAGGATGAGTGGTACCAAACGTTCTCGGCGACGTCTGTACGCCAGAATCACATCGGCAACATCTGGTTCCGGTTCAGACATGTCCAATCACTCCCCTCCTGCATGGAGCCTACTCACAGCTCCTTCGGCGCGTTTCATTGTACCTGAATTCAAGCCATCTGGAAGTAAATTAATTAGTTGCGTCTAACTTTATTCTGTCCATTTCTCAGACAGAAAAACCAACACATCGTCGAAGACCAGAATCCAGCCTTCGCTGTTGTGCCCGCCCTGCGAGTACACATAGGTGTGATCAATAGCATGCTGCTCGAGGACCGAACCCAGCTTCTCCGTCGCTTGGCGGAACGAGGGTTCACCTTTCCCCGCGCTGAGAAAAATGGCAGAAGGCAGTCCACCATCCTGGGCGGCGAGCAGGATGGGATCGTACGGCGGACGAGCGTGATTGACGTTCAACGCCGGGCTCAAAGCTATCACCGTATCGAATAGATCTGCGTGACGGAAGGCAATCTCCAAGGCCCACACCCCGCCCCGCGAGATACCCGCCAGCGCACGCGCTTGTGGGCGGGAATCGGTCGGATAAGCATTTTCGATGGCCGGAAGCAGATCTTCGATGAACTCGACTTCGTATGTACCGGGACCCCCATCGGTGCTCGTAAACAGGGGCTCCAGTGCGCGCGGCATAACCATCAGAAACCCGGGAAGCATATTCGTAGAGATCGCTCGGTCCACCCACTCTGTAAAGCCCAACTCGTACCAATGAGTCTCGTCGAATGGAAAACCGTGCAGGAGGTAGAGCGTCGGATATCGTCGCTCCGCTTCGGGGTAACAAGGCGGCAGATAAACCAGATAAGGCACCTGCTCTCTCAGCAGGCTGCTCGTGTATTCTCCCTGTTCCAAATGTCCATGCAGCTCCGGACAAGCCGGCGTGGGACTTGTTGTGGGCGTGAGGCTTGGCGCCGGTGTCTTCGACGGCGGCAAGGTTTGGGTCACTTGCGGCTTAATCGTCGCTTCCGCTGTCGGAGCTGCCTTCGTGTTCCCTTCAGGATTGCAGCTCGTGCCGCTGATCACGAGAACGATGCAGCCCAACAGGCAAAGCACGCACTTCAACACTCGTCGATCGATTTGCAGAATGGATTCCATGATGTCAGTCTGCATGGTTTGACGACAATCGCTCCCCATCATGAACACCAATCATACCGCAAATCACAGCGCAAAGATCAGACGACGGGAAATCCACGCCTATCCCCAGGACCTTTCCTCATGCTGCGCGCCATCCGACAAATCAGACCCGATCGGGTTATAATCGTCCCCATGAAGTATTACATTTGGACCGCCGGCTGCCAGATGAACGTCGCCGATTCTCAGCGCGTGGCATCCGCATTGGAGCGCCTGGGATACGAGGCATCCGCGGATATCGAGCAAGCGGACGTCATTGTGCTGAACACCTGCGTCGTGCGCCAAAGCGCCGAAGATAAGGCCTACGGCAGACTCCAATCGCTGAAGCCGCTAAAAGAACGCAACCCCGAAATGATCATCAACCTGATGGGCTGCCTGGTCGGTGTGAAGGACAATCCCAAGCTGCGTAAAGTATTTCCCCACGTCGACGTCTTCTCGCCCCCTTCGGATCCGAGCCCGCTGATCGAGCATCTGCTGCTGAAGGACGCCCACGACGTCGACCGAGCGGAGACGGAACGCCGCCACGCCATTATGGACGGCGAACTCCAATTGCCCCGCGACCAACGCGGAGTAACCGTTTCGGCGTTTATCCCCGTAGTCTACGGCTGCTCCCACGCCTGTTCGTTCTGCGTCATCCCCTATCGCCGCGGCGCCGAGCGCAGCCGGCCGCTGGTCGAGGTCGTCGCTGAAGTGGAGGTCCTCGCCGAACAAGGCGTACATGAAATTACCTTGCTGGGACAGATCGTCGACCGCTACGGCAAAGACTTCGACAATGGGGAAACGCTCAGCAGTCTGCTGCGGGCGGTGCACGCCGTCGAGGGCATACAACGCATCCGCTTCCTGACTTCCCACCCCAATTGGATGAACGCTGAATTGCTGGACACCGTAGCCGAACTGCCCAAAGTGTGTGAACACATAGAAGTTCCCGTTCAAGCCGGCGACGATGAAATTCTGCGTCAAATGAAGCGCGGTTACAGCGTGGATGAATACCGGCGTTTGATCGAGCGTATCCGCGAGCGAATACCGAACGTATCCATCGCCACCGACATCATCGTCGGATTTCCGGGTGAAACGGATACGCAATTCCAGCGCACCTATGATCTGCTCGAGGAATTGCGTTTGGACGTCGCCCATCTGGCCCGCTATTCGCCGCGGCCGGACACCGTCTCCACACGGCGTATGCCGGACGATGTGCCCGAGGAAGAGAAAATGCGCCGCTTCCGGGCGTTGGAAGCCCTGCAAGCCGACATCGCCGCAGAGATCAACGCCGGCTACCAAGACGAAATCGTCGAAGTGCTGGTTGAGGAGAACCACCGCGGCCGCTGGAAAGGCCGCACGCGCACGAATAAACTGGTCTTCTTCGACTCCGAAGAAGACCTGATGGGCAAATTGGTGCCGATACGCGTCGAGTGGAGCGGACCCTGGTCGCTGATTGCATCCTGCGCAGCTGCCGAAGAGATCCGCGCAGACATCGCATCCCCACATTGAACTTTGTGAAAATTAACGCGAGAATAACTCCATTACTTCCTATTTGCTTCTGGGTGGCTGGGTTGATGCGAGGCTTCACCGTACGCTCAGTTCGCTCATAACCACAACAGGATAAGCCTATAGGTTCAATTTCAATAATATCGGTATCGTTACAAACACAGCGAATACGTCTCAGAACATGCGTGTGTATACGTACGTGTCACAAAATGTCGCTTTCAACCGTTTCAGAAGTGTATAACCCGTTAACCGGGAGGAGGCTCATCGCCGCCACATGCGTTTAACCAGCGAGTGACCAGCTCGATATGAGTCGTTT
>CAYYVY010000148.1:0-5231 GCA_964475265.1 uncultured Anaerolineaceae bacterium
CGCCATATGCCTATCCTTGTCGCTGTTTGTGGCGCGGGTTTTCGCATATCACGTAAACCTTCCCACGCCTGCGCACAATCTTGCATTTCGGACAACGCCTTCGCACCGAGGCGGAGACTTTCATGATCGATCACTCCTTTGTTCGCCAATCGCATTCAAGCGACCAGCAAAGTATTGATTATACTGTGTCAAACCCAAATCGTCCAGATTTCCATCCAATAAGGTTAAAATCCGGGGCCCATTGGGTCTCACTGCCACGCTGTGCTCGAAGTGCGCCGTCAGCTGCCCATCGAGCGAACAAACCGTCCAGTGATCATCCAGCACACGTGTTTGTGGGGAACCTGCCAAGACCATAGGTTCCAGGGCGATGGTCATGCCTGGCTTGAGCGCCAATCCGCTCCCCGCACGGCCATAATTGGGCACCTGAGGATCTTCGTGCATGTTCCTGCCAACGCCGTGGCTCGTGTATTCGCGCACGACGTTGTAACCATGGTGCTCAACGAAATCCTGGATCGCCGCGGAAATGTCTCCGGTGCGGTTGCCTTCCAGCATCTGCGCAATCCCGATGTACAACGCCTCCAGCGTCGTGTCGATCAACGCCTGCGCTTCCGGCGAGATCTCGCCTACGCCCACGGTGAGCGCCGAGTCGGCAACGAAACCTTCCAGGATCGATCCACAATCGATGCTGACGATGTCGCCTTCCGCCAGACGACGCTTTCCCGGAATGCCGTGAACGAGTTCGTCGTTCACCGATACAGTCGTGACGGCGGGATAGGGATCCGCACCCTGCATTTGCACCCCGACGAACGCCGGTTCTGCACCCGCCTGGCGCAGCACCTCCGCAGCCGCGGCGTCGAGATCTTCCGTGAGAACACCCGGCCGCACGATGGCGACGGCAGCCGCCAACGCCCGCGCATTGACTTTTCCTGCCTCGCGCATCAAAGCCAGTTCCCTTTCACTCTTGATCACGACCCCGCGTCTCCAACTCATGCTCGAGATTTCCTCAATCCTACACGCTTAGCGTACGAGGACCGCCGAATCGTAGCCGCGCAGCTTCAATTCGGCTTCGATATTGCGGTAGGTATCCCGTACGACTCCTACGACGATCAACAACCCCGACGAACTGACCAGCAGCAGCCCTTGATTGGAGCTGCCGAATTTGTAGAACAGACCAACGATAAAGGGCATAATGGCGACAATGCCCAGGAACACTGCGCCGGGCAAGGTGATGCGGCGCAGCACGCGCGTGAGGTAACGCTGCGTTGCCGCACCCTTCGTTACACCTGGAACCTGCGCACCCGAGCGCTTCAAATTCTCACCATAATTTTGCTGCGAGAACACGACGTCCGAATAGAAGAACGTGAAAGCCACGACCATGAGGAAATATAAAATCCAATATGTGTCGTTTATCCCGCCGAAGGTCCCCTGCAGCCAGAGTCCAATATTACTCAGCGTCTGATTTTCAGATCCGATGATGAACTGTGCCAGCACCGCCGGGAAGGTCAGGAAGGACTGCGCGAAAATTAGCGGGATCATACCGGCCATGTTCACCATGAGAGGCAGCGTTCCTTTTACAGGCATAGACATGCGATTGCCCACCCTGCGGCCGGGATACATCACGGGGACGTTCCGCCGGCCTTCTTGAACGTAAACGATGGCAAAAATTGTCAGCACCATGATGAAGATCACGAATAAGAGCAACGGGATTGCGTTTTGCTGATCGGAAATAATCCGTCCCAGATTGGCCGGAATGCGCGCCACGATACCGGCGAAAATGATCAGGGACAATCCTTGATTGCGGATGCCGTATTCCGAAATCAACTCGCCGATCCAGATGGCGAACATCGTGCCAGCCGTCATCGTTAGAATGATGGTCAGGGTTGGCAGATTCAGACCTAGCGAGAAATCGATCATCTCCTGACCGCCGGTGCGCGCAAATTGTTGAAAAATGCGGAACTGACCGATGGCGTTCAATGCCGCCATTGGCACGGCGAGGTAATAGGTCCATTTCTCTTGCCACTTACGGCCCTCGCGCGGATCCTCTTCCATACGGCGTTGGAAGGAAGGCACAATCGGGGTCAACAACTGCAGGATGATCTGCGCCGTGATGTAGGGATACACACCCATCGCCAGCACCGAGAAATTCGACACGGTTCCCCCGGACAATAAATCAAACAGACTTATGACCGTTCCACTCTCTCCGGTAAGTACGCTCTGGATCGCCGCCCGGTTGACTCCCGGCACAGGAACGTGGGCGACCAGGCGATAGATCACCAGAAGTGCGAGACTGATGAGCAATCGATTGCGAATGTCTTCTGAAATGACCAAGAAACGCCATGCCGAACGTCTCATCCTACCCTCCTATCAAACGCCGGGAACGTGCCTAGCGTTCGATAATCTCCACGCTGCCCCCGGCCGCTTCAATTTTCTTCCGTGCGCCCTGGCTGACTCTATGGACGCGCACATTGAGCGCGACCTTTATATCGCCCTGCCCTAAAATTACGACGGGATTGCTGTGATCGTCCAGCAAGCCGACTTCCGCGAGACTTTCGGGAGTCACCTCGCTGTTAGCCTTAAAGCCTTTCAAGCGTCCCAAATTGACTTCATTCCACTCGATCTTATTGACGTTCGTGAAACCGCGCTTGAAGGGCAATTTACGAAACAGGGGAAGGTTTCCGCCCTGGAAGTAAAGCTTACCGCCCCATCCAGCTCGAGCCTTCTGCCCTTTCATGCCCCGGCCAGCTGTCTTTCCCTGCCCGGCGGCGATACCCCGTCCCACACGCTTGCGATTTTTCGTCGCGCCGGGGCGCGGCTTGAGATCGTGTAACTTCATCGTAATTTCACTCCTCGATCTTCACCAAATGACCTACTTTATCAAGCATGCCTCGGATTTCCGGACCGTCCACTTGCTCCACGGTCTGATTGATACGACGCAGTCCGAGGGCGCGGATGGTTCGCTTCTGGCGCTCGGGATAACCAATCGGACTGCGCACCAGCGTAATATTAATTTTTTTCCCGGACTTCTTCGAACGCTTTGCCATCTTACTTTCGCTCCCAGAAGGGTTTCAACTCGTTCGGATGCTTCCCACGATCGGCAGCCACCTGCTCCAACCACCTGAGGCTTTGCAAGCCCTTCATCGTAGCATAGGCAACGTTGAGAACATTCGCACTGCCCAATGACTTGGTGAGAATGTCGTGCACGCCGGCGGCTTCGATAACGGCTCGAACAGCACCCCCGGCGATCACACCGGTGCCCAAGGAAGCCGGTTTGAGCATCACTTTCGCGCCGCCGTGTGTGGCGATCACTTCATGCGGTATGGTCGTCCCCACGAGCGGCACCTCGTTCATCTTTTTACGGGCTTTCTCGCTCGCCTTGCGTATGGCATCCGGCACGCCACGCGCTTTTCCGATGCCGAGACCCACCTTGCCGTGGTTATCGCCGACAACGACGATGACACGAAATGAAAAACGCCGACCACCCTTGACGACTTTGGCTACACGAGTGATATCAATGACGCGCTCATCGAGTTCGTCATGTTCGTCTCTTCTACCTCGATAATTTGATCCCACGTAAGTGCACTCCCTTCAAACTCGGCCCTGAATTGGCATCTGACGCCATCCGTCGAGTCTTTAAAACTCCAAACCGGCTTCACGTGCTCCGTCTGCCAGAGCACGGACGCGACCATGATATCGATATCCACCGCGATCGAACACGACTTGCTTGATCCCTTTCGCTTTGGCACGTTCCGCTATGAGAGAACCGACGAGTTTCGCTTGGTCGACGCGCTTCATTCCCTTCAACTTCTTCTTGACTTCGGCGTCCAATGTCGAAGCGGAAGTGATCGTATGTCTGCTGATGTCGTCGATCACCTGAACGTAAATCTGATTCAGGCTGCGGTATACGTTGAGCCGCGGTTTTTTCGCCGTGCCCAATATTTTCTTGCGTACTCGCGTGTGACGACGCTTGCGCATTTCATTTCGACTCTTATTCGCCATGATCAACCTACCTTACCCGCCTTGCCAGCCTTGCGACGCACGTACTCGCCAAAATAGCGGATGCCTTTCCCTTTGTAGGGCTCCGGAGGTCGTATCTTGCGGATGTCCGCTGAAATCCGACCAACGAGTTCTTTATCGATGCCTTGCACTTTGACCAACCGCGCCCGCGTGTCAACCTCGAACGCAATTCCCTGCGGTGGCGGGATGTGAACCGGATGTGAAAAGCCCAAGTGCAAAACCAAGGTCTCGCCTTCTAATTCAGGCCGGTAACCTACGCCCTCGATCTGAAGCGTCTTTTCGAAACCTTCGCTCACGCCAAGCACCATGTTGTTGGCCAGGGCGCGGGTCAGTCCATGCAGGGCGCGCATATGCGGTTCATCCGACGGGCGCTGTACCGTAAGCACTCCGTCTTCAAAATTAAGCTTCATCGCAGGGTGAAATTCCCGCTTCAATTCGCCTTTCGGCCCTTTAATTTCCACTCGTGGCCCATCAATCTTAACCGTCACCCCTTCGGGTATCTGGATGGGCATACGACCTACTCTCGACACAATGTCCTCCTATTACTTCGGCTGCCGAGCACAATCCATCTCGGATCAATCCGAACGATCAGGCGCGGCATTCCCAGCAGTCGTAAACCAGGAATCGCCGTGCAGATTTCCTACCAGACCTCACAAAGCACTTCCCCACCGATGCCGCTCTTGCGCGCGTTGGTATCTGTCATCAGGCCCTTGGGTGTGGACAGGATGGCAACCCCCATCCCGGATTGAACCCAGGGGATATCGGATTTGCCGACGTATACTCTTCGCCCGGGGCGACTCACTCGTCGCATTCCGGAAATCACGGACCTGCGTTCACGATGTTCACCGACGTATTTCAGTTGAATGCGCAGCGTACCTTGCACCTTGTCCGCTTGGGAGTTATCTTCGTAGTCATCGATGAAACCCTCTTTCTTGAGGATGTCGAGGATGGCCACTTTGATCTTGGCTTTCGGAACGGAGACGGTCGTATGACCGGCCATCACCGCGTTGCGCATTCGGGTCAGCATATCGGAAATCGGATCTGATATCGTCATTTAGTTCTCTCCGCTTCTCGGACTACCAAGATGATTTCACTAAGCCCGGAATCTTACCTTCGAGAGCTTTCTCCCGGAGGCAGATGCGGCACAAATCAAAGCGCCGATAATACCCGCGCGGTCGTCCGCAAACTCGGCAGCGAGTTCGGATCCGGCCCTTATA
>CAYYVY010000149.1:0-5098 GCA_964475265.1 uncultured Anaerolineaceae bacterium
GCGAAGCGGATCAAAAAGCTGCGATCGAGATTATCGAACGCGAACTGGGAATGCCATGCCTGCCACTGACAATACTTACCGGAGCAAAGGTGCGTAAAGCGGTGATTCCTGCGGCGGGATTTGGAACACGCCTCTTTCCAGCGACCAAAGCGGCTAAGAAAGAGTTGTTTCCTGTAATCGACCGTGACGGTATCGCTAAACCCGCCATCCTGCTGATCGTTGAAGAAGCGCTCAAAGCTGGCATCGAAGAGGTGATCATTATTGTACAAGAGCACGACTTGAATGCCTTCAACACATTGTTCAACGATCAAATCACGATCGAGAACTACAACAAACTCCCACGGCGGTTTCAGGAATATGCCCAGCAAATATTAGAAATCGGCCGCAGGGTGTCATTCGCTATTCAGGAGACCCAAGAGGGTTTCGGGCACGCAGTGTATTGTGCCAGGGATGCCATCGGGGATGAACCGTTCCTGCTGATGCTTGGAGATCATCTCTACCGGTCGGGTGGTGAACACTCGTGCGCCCAGCAGCTAATAGAATCCTACCAACAGCACGCCATCAGCGTGATCGGTCTACGGCGTACACCCGAAGAGGAGATTGCCAATTTCGGAACGGTGACCGGTGTCTGGGAGGAAGTGGGGCAGGTATTAAACATCACCGAATTCGCCGAAAAACCCACGCTCGATTATGCGCGTAACAACTTGCGCGTTAGGGAGCTTCCTGCTGATGAGTACCTGACCGCCTTCGGATTGTACGTGATCAAACCGAAGATCTTCGACTATCTTGAAGAACACATCACCAACAATGTGCGCGAACGAGGGGAATTCCAACTTACTTCCGCTCTGGACCGTCTACGGCAGGAAGATGGGTTCATGGGCATCTTGATGGACGGTAAACGCTACGATATCGGGCTTCCGGAACACTATCTGGAAACGCTGAGGACTTTTCAAGAAGACGAATAAATCAGATCTTGCTAACCCATCACCGTCCATCCACAAGCCTGGGCCACATTAAGTAGCTACGTATCCCCGTACGTGACCACCGGTTTGTACACCCGACTTCATATGCGAGGAGTGCAATACGGCGGGAGGCGTTTATACCCTCACCGTTGCAAAAGGTGGTTGAATTTATCCCTAATTAAGTGATCAGCAAGCACGCATTCACACTACCGCGAACTATAGCGCTTCTTTATTACGCCCATCCGGTTCGAGACGCAGCAAGCTCAAGCTGATCACCGCCGTAATGAAAAATACCAGTGCCGAGGCACGGAACATCGTCGTATACCCGAAGTTGTCGATGCACCAACCTGCCAGAAATGGGGCAAGCAACGTGGCCGGCGCAATCAGAGAATTCGCCATGCCGATGTAAGCAGCCCGGTTGTCCGGAGTGCCGAACTCGAGGGTGATCACCATCGACGTGGTCCAACTGGCAACGCCCGCAATACCCGCCAGGCAAAAAATGAGGAACCACACCGGGATTGAAGTGATCCAGCCGGCCATTAAAGCACTTATCATTGCCAGGATCGCCCCAAAGAACAGCATCAAACGATGGCTTTTACGATCACCCAACGCACCGAGTGTCGGGTTGGCGATGACCTGGGCGACGAACAATACCCCTGTCAACCAACCCACCAACCCCTCGCTGACTCCCAATTCGCCGACTGCGTAAACGGCGTAGAAAGAAAAAGCTACGCCACCCAGTTGAAAGATCATGCGGACCGCCAGGAAACGACGAAAAACGTGGTCGCTGGCGAGGATGTCGCGGACTTCCCGCCACAGGCGTGTGGGGATCACGGAAGGTTGGGTTGGGGCATGCGCTTGCTCGCGCGTCGATCCCAGGAAAGCAAAGGAAATTGCCATACCAACGCTGGCGAGCAGGAAGCAGAGTACGTAATCTTCGGGGGAATCGTATCGCTCGAGGATCTGGCCGGCGATTACGGCCGTGACGCTCATGAGCAAGTTGGCCGCCGATCCCTGCAGGCCGAAGAAGCGGCCGCGCCAGCTGGAGGGAATGATCTTGCCGATCATCGATTGCCAGACTGTTGCGGTAAAACCTCCCCCGAAGCCCTGCCAGATCAATATAATATAAATGAGCACCAACGCCGTAACCCGTTCCATCCCGGGCAGCAGAAATGCCAGCAGTGCCAATCCGAGAAATGGCAGGCGCTCGTGGATGGTCATCGCCATCACCATTGGTTTATAGCGTTCGAGACGCCGCACGCGCCCCGTAGTGAGCAGTTGGGGCAGCTGCCAACCGACGCTGTGAATGGCCGGGATCAAACCGATCAACACGGCCGAATCCGTCAACTGCCTGACGAAAAGCGGGATGATGGTCGTGAAGGAGGCAAAACCGAGGGCGACGCCGAAAAATGCGCCGTCGAGGACATTAACCGTGGCGTTGAATCTCACATCATCCGGCTGGCTCGTATTGGTTGGGGTCGAATCGGTCATGATCGTAGAGCCGGCCGGTTGAATTTGTGTTTCCTTGCCGTGGCCTTGCTCTTGGGTATTATAAAACACATCATTCTTTACTATCGATGAAATTCTTACTATGGCACGCTCCCCCAGATAGAATAAGCCCCTGCAGATGCAGGGGCTTTCGTCAAGTATCTATGCATCCTCAATTAGGGAAGCAGTTCGAAGATAACCGTTACCTGCATCCCGATCGTCGTCTGTCCAGGGCTTACGGTGCTCGGAACCCCGGCACCCACTCCACCTCCGCCCATCCCGATGTCACCCTTGAGACCGTAGGTGTAAATCGGCGCAATTCCGGCTGCGGAACCTTCACTGATAGCGATCGGCTTTCCCAGTCGAACGCCCATGCCTTCCGCCAGTTTATGGGCGCGGTCCTGGACATCGAACATGGCGATGTCACGCGCTTCTGCTTCGAGAGCGGAAGTGTCGTCGATGGTGAAGTCGATACCATAGATGTTGGTCACTCCGGCGTCCAAACCGGCGGAAATCAACCCACCAATGCCCTGCACGTCGCGCACGGTAACTGCCAACTGGATGTCCACATGGTAGCGAGTCTCTCCCGTCGGCATACCCGTCTGCGGATCGTATACATCTTCGGCCCAGACGCTGTAATTCGCAGTGCGTATGTCGCTCGAATTCACCCCGCGGCCAACGATGACTTCGGTGATCCGTTCGATAGCCGTATTGGCGTCGTAGATTGCCTGACCGATGTCCGAATCAACCGTCGACACACCTAGTTGCACGTGCGCCAGGTCGGGCGACCCGGTTGCTTCACCGTAGCCTGTCACCGAGATCGATTCGAGCACTTCCGCCGAACCCGTTCCACAGGCGGAAACGAGCAAAACGATAGGCAGCAACATCAGCATGCCAAGCATTGTTCGTGTATATCGGCTTGCGTTCTTCATGGTACTCCTCCATTCTTCTGTCATAAGGTTTTAATTCATCGATCCTGTCGCTTGCATTCTATTTTATCCGGTGGCGTGGACAATCTGCACCCTAGCACGTCACCCCTCACCGTGTACAGCACCAAGCATAAAGCCTCGATCGGCGCGGGGAACCGGGCACGAGAATGGTTTTTATATCGACCACGTGACCCGCATGGCTATCGACCACCTGGCCAGGTCCCATCCGCATCCGCTCTCCACCGCTTATTCATGGAAGCTGAGCGTGGACAGCAGCTGCTCGTAGAACTGTCGATTGAGCTCGGCATCGATATCCATCAGACGGATTTGGAAAAGCCGGCCGGCGGATAAGACATAGATCTCCTCCATTGAAACGGACGTGGGAGAAGCCGGCGTGGTGATGCGTACGGCAGGCATTCCGCTGATTTCGGCATTCATTTCTTGCGGAACGTTCAGCAATCGTTCGGCGAATTCGTCTTGCAGCCATGCGACCAAATCCGTGCCGCCTGGCGGGTTATAAAGCGGCGTTTCGTAATGTGCGATGGTTACGCCAGCCAGTGAGAATTCCTCTTCACCTAAATAAGCTTGTAGATACACCTCATTTGGATTCTCGGCGTTCAAGAAGCACAAGCACTCTGCTGGACGATCCTCGGGTGGTTTCGACTTGCAACCAGGCGGCATCGGCCCAAAAGTGCATTCCGCAGGAAATCGCAGGGAATAACCGAATTCCTCATTCTCGTAGACCTGCCGATCATCGTCCGCTTGCACGGCGACCATAGCGCATGCGCTAAGCACGCCCAATCCGACGACAATGATGATTGCGATCCACAGATTTTTACTGCTCATTTTTCATCTCCTTCATTTCTCGAATAGAATAATTTCCATTCCAAGCCATACTAGTGCAGAACTGTTCAGCGAACATCTTCCAAGCGGTCCGTATTGGTGATCCCTACCAGGTCCATGCACGCATCCTCCAGATGGACAGGTGGATAAAGTAAGACAATAAAAGAAGCCAGTCATGGATACGTGGAAAACAAAAATCGCTGGAAGATCGAACTTCCAGCGATATCCTTTATATTTTTTTGATGAGATTCAATCCGGGACGATGTTACCCTTTACCGCCAGCGCTACGGCTTCCGTCCGGCTGGAGGTGCCCAACTTGGAAAGGATATTACGTACATGATGTTTCACCGTCGAGCGGCTGATCACCAGCCGTTCGGCAATCTCCGGATTGTTCAAGCCTTCCACCATCAAAGCCAACACTTCCAACTCGCGCGGCGTGAGATCGGATCCCAGATCGGGCGGCTTGGTCGTTGCGTGGATCAAAGCTTGCGCCGCTTCAGGCGCCAATGTCGGCTGCCCCTTATATGCGTTGCGGATCGCTTCGGCCAACTCTTTGGCGGTGACGCTCTTCAACAAATAGCCAATAGCGCCCGCCTGAATCGCCTTCTGCACCAACGCCTCTTCGCGGAAGCTGGTTAATGCGATCACTTGGATTTGCGGGAATCCCCGGCGAATCGCTTCCGTCGTTTCGGCGCCATCCATGCCTTCCATCACCAGGTCCATGAGCACGACCTGCGGCTTGTGTTGCGCACACAGCATTAGCGCTTGTTCGCCGTTGGACGCTTCTGCGACCAGTTCCAGATCGTCGTAGGCGAGCAAAAAATCAGCCAAACCGCTGCGGACGACGGCGTGATCGTCGACCACCATCACGCGTAT
>CAYYVY010000150.1:0-5067 GCA_964475265.1 uncultured Anaerolineaceae bacterium
ATGCTGGGGTTCAACTCGGCATCCGAAGCGGCTGCGATCGCACCGACAATTTGCGCCAGCCCCCAGCCCAAGACGATGCCGATCAGGCCCCCCATCATGCTCAATAAAGCCGACTCGGTGAGGAATTGGAGCAGGATGTCTCGTTTGCGTGCGCCAACCGCCTTGCGCAAGCCGATTTCACGCGTGCGTTCCGTGACCGAAACAAGCATGATGTTCATGATTCCTATGCCGCCGACGAGCAGCGAGATCGCCGCGATCCCCCCCAGGAAAATCGTGAGCACACCCGTGATCGCCTCCGCTGTTTCGAGGAAATCCTGCTGGGTGAAAATGGTGAAATCATCTGCGCCTATTGGCGTACGGTGGCGGGCGCGCAGTATGGCGGCGATTTCTTCATTCGCCGTGGAGACATTTTCCGGGCTGATCGCCTGCACCAGAATCATATCCACCGCGTCGCGCGTCCTGCGCAGCAAACGCACCTGTGCGGTGGATAACGGCACGATAATTTGATTGTCCTCGTTCGAAAACCCGGATCCGCCCCTCGATTCGAGGACGCCGATGACGCGAAACGGCTGTCCTTCGACGCGTACGGTTTCACCGAGTACCCCCTGCGTTCGGCCGAACAATTCCTCGGCGACATTCGGCCCGATGACCACCACGGCAGCCCGTCCGAGAAGATGGACCTCGCTGATGAATTCACCTTCTGTAAGTCCAACGTTACGCACACTTTCATAATCCGGTGTGACGCCATAGCCCGTGGTCAGTTTTCCCTCCCCAGCGTAGCTGACCTCGACCGTGCCTTGAAGAACCGGTGCCACACCGACCACGGAAGGAGCGGAGAAGGGATCACGAATCGCCTCGGCATCCGCCAGGGTTAACGGCTTGGGATTGCGAATTTCTTCCGATCCCCCGCGCATCACAAAAAGCAAATTGGTGCCGATCCCGCTGATCGATCCCGTAATCGTATTCTGCGCTCCCGTCCCGATCGCCAGCATGGCGATCACCGCACCGACGCCAATGACGATGCCTAAAACCGTCAGGCCGGAGCGTAATTTGTTGCTGGCCAGACTGTCCAGCGCTTCGAGCACGTTGTTCCAAATATCCATCCCGATTCCTTAGAAACCATCCTGGCTGATGCGTGCAGACACGCCATCAAGCAGGAGTACTTTCGACCAGACCATCCCGCAGCATGATCACGCGTCCGGTTCGGACTGCGATCTCAGGATCGTGGGTCACGAAAATCAGGGTCGTCGAAAATTTCTCGTTGAGGTCGAGCAGGATGTCCATGATTTCTTCGCCCGATTTCGTGTCCAGATTGCCGGTTGGTTCGTCGGCGAGAATGATCGCCGGGTTGTTGACCAGCGCCCGGGCGATGGCCACACGCTGCTGCTGTCCACCGGAAAGCTCATTCGGCCGGTGACGGATGCGGTCGCCCAAACCGACGTCCTCCAGAGCCTGGATCGCTCGTTTTCGCCTACCGTCGGTTACACCGGCATAGCGCATGGGCAATTCGACGTTCGTCAGGGCAGTCTGGCGTCCCAACAGATTGAAACTCTGGAAAACGAAACCCACTTTATAACTGCGGATTTCCGCCAATTGGTCATCACTCAAATCAGCGATCTCCTGGCCATCGAGCTTGTATCGGCCACTGCTTGGGCGATCGAGGCATCCCAGAATGTTCATCAAGGTGCTTTTCCCCGAGCCGGAAGGTCCCATGATGGAAATCACTTCTCCCGCTTCGACGCGCATCGAGACGCCGCAAAGTGCGTGCACCTCGACCTCACCCATACGATAGACTTTGGTGAGGTCCTGCGCTTCAATGACCCAGTCCGTCATTATCTGCCCCCCATGAACCCCGGTTGTCCCCCCATGAGCATCGTTTCGGGCGGATTCAAAACCACGAGATCGCCTGCCGCAAGTTCTCCATCCAGAACCTGACTTTGCGTTTCGGACGAAACACCGAGTTCAATAACCACAGGCCTTATTTGCTCTCCTTCGAGGATAAAGACGGTGCGCTCGCCGTCCACCACGCGTACGGCTCGATTGGGGACGAGCAGCACGTTTTCAATCTGTTCGACAACGATGTTCACCGCAGCGGTCATGCCCGGCTTGATGCGTTCGTCCGCATCTTGCAGCTCAACCGTGACATTGAAGCTGACAACGCCTTGCGTGATCACACCGCTGAGCCCGATCGCGGTCACTTCGCCGTGATATGTGTGGTCGAGGACGGCGTCGAAATTCAGGTTCACAGGTTGACCAGCCACAATCCGATTGATATCCACCTCGGAAATTTCGACGTCCACCAACAGGCGTGAAAGATCCGCCAATCCAAAAGCGAGCGTGCCTGGGGCGACTTGATCGCCGGGTTTGACCTGCACCGATGTAATCGTGCCCGCAAAAGGTGCTTCGATGCGGGCGGTTCTCAGCGTCGCCTCTGCGGCTGCCAGGCGCGCTTCCGCGGCGGCGATATCTCCGGGACTGGGCCCATCTTTTACACGTTCCCATTCGCGTATAGCATCCGCGAGCTGCGCTTCCGCCACTGCAACTTCGGCATCCAGCAACGCTTGTTCGGTCTCCGAAGGATGTCCCGTGTACCAATTGAGGTTACGCTGGATCGAATCGCGTTTTTTGCGCGCCGCGATGAGATTGGACAACGCCAGCGCTCTTCCGGGATCGTCCGGAGGACGATTTTCCACCTTGTCGAATGCAGCCTGGGCGCGGTCGACTTCCTGCTGCGCCAGCACCAGGTTGGCGCGTGATGCAGCCAGCGTGTCACTGCTCGCCCGATAGCCCTTCTGCCGCACGGTGCGCAGGTATTCAGCATCTTCGAGTGCATCCTGCGCTTGGGCAAGCGCCAGTTGTGCTGCGGCTTGGGCTTGCGATGACTCCAGAAGATCTTCCAACGCTCGCTGCGCGGCGACGTGATCGGCCCGGGCAAGGATCACCGCTGCGGGCAGCGAGGTTCGCTGGATTTCAGACAGCACGTCCCCGCGCCCGACTGTGTCCCCCAGTTCTACCGCAACTTCGTCGACGATGCCGCTCGATTGAAATGTGAGAACTGCGGATTGATTCGCCCGGACGGTTCCCGTTGCGCCGACCGACGCCGTAAGCGATCCCATGGCCAATTCCTCAGTTTGCAGAGAACCCGTTGAAGCCGCCAATCCTGATTGTCCGCAAGATCGCAGTGCAATAAAACCCGCGATGATGACAACAACCACAGCGATGGCAATATATCTTCGTTTCATCTTTCTTTTCCTTCCGAGATATTCTCGGCCATTATCCTTCAGCGAATAAGATTTTCGATCCCCAGGGCACACGATATCACCTGGGGATGCTCGGTTTTCCGAGCCGGACAGCACAACAAACTGTATTTTACCCCATGAACAATGGCAGATTTTCGGTTGTGACAACCATCACTAATAACAATGACATTCACGACTGATATAGGACCACTTGGGTCTGTATCATCTAATGCAGGGTCCAGCGGAGGGTTCAACTATGCCGGAGATATTGAGTGATGAACTTGCACTCGACCGCAAAGCTCGGATGAAATTGCCTTTCGATGATGTCGAAGCGCGCCCGGTCAGCGTTCGTGTCCTCGATTTCGAGCCCACGTTCATACCTTTGACTGCGGAACAAGCGCGTCGCGCTGCCGAAAGGTGCATTCATTGCCCAGATCCCGCTGCATGTCATAAAGCATGCCCGCTGCATAATGACATCCCCTCCGCAATGTGGTTGATCGAGCAAGGCGACTTCATCGGTGCCGCTGAAATTTACCGCCGCACCAGCTCCATGCCCGAAATTTGCGGTAGGGTATGCCCGCACGAAGCACTCTGTCAGGGTGCATGCCCGCGCAACAAGCGCGGCGAGCCCGTGCTGACGGGCTCGCTGGAAGCCTTCGTCGCAGACTACCAACGCCAACACGGTAAAATTGAAATCCCAATCGGTAAGCCCAGCGGCAAAAAGGTCGCCATCGTCGGCTCCGGACCGTCGGGTCTATCTTGTGCGGAACAACTGGTCCAAAAAGGACACGCCGTGACGATTTTCGAATCGCTGCCTGCGTTCGGCGGTTTATTGATGTATGGGATTCCCAATTTCAAGCTCGACAAGCAAGTTGTTCAAGCCAGAATTGAAGAGCTGCAAAACGCCGGTATTTCCTTCGTTAACAACACTCGCATCGGCGAAGATCAGTCGATCGACGATCTCATCAAGCAAGGTTTCGACGCAGTTTTCATCGGGGTCGGTTCCCTGATCGACGCCAAGATGGACGCGCCCGGAGAGGATTTACCCGGCGTGTATAAAGCCACGGATTTCCTCATGCGCGCCAACGTCGACCCGAAACTACTCCCGGAGGGGAAGCGATCCAAACCTGAGATCGGGCATCGAGTCGTCGTCATCGGCGGTGGTGACACGGCCTCCGACTGCCTGCGCAGCGCCATCCGGCTCGGCGCAGAAGAGGTTACCTGTCTCTACCGGCGTACGGAAGCCGAGATGCCCGGTGGTAAAAAAGACCGCAAGCTGTCCAAAGAAGAGGGCGCCCAATATCGTTTCCTGACCCAACCGGTACGCTACATCTCCGGTCCGGACGGAGCGGTTAGCGCTGTGGAGTGCTTGCAATGCGAATTGGGCGAGCCTGATGATAGTGGTCGAAGGCGTCCCATCCCCATCGAAGGTTCAAACTTCACCGTGGAAGCGGATTCCGTCATCCTGGCGATCGGCTACTGGCCCGATCCCCTCCTCGGAGAAACGACACCCGATCTCGAAACCCGCAAGTGGGGTCTCGTCACGGCCGATACACAGACGGGCGCCACGTCCCGAAAGGGCGTTTTCGCCGGCGGCGATGCGGTCAGCGGGCCCGACCTGGTCGTTACAGCGGTCGCCTCGGGCCGTCGTGCTGCGAAAGGCATCCACGAATACCTGCTCGAAATCAGCGAATAACCATCATTCCCGCCTTCGATTCGAGTCCTGAAGCTCCTACGCCGCCAGCGGCCTTTTCGCTCGCGAAAGGGTTCACTGCAATCCTGCAAAATAGGCCTATCACCGCAAGACGCGGATTGAAGACCGCGAAAT
>CAYYVY010000151.1:0-4771 GCA_964475265.1 uncultured Anaerolineaceae bacterium
ACCTGGATCGCCGCCGCTCCGCGCGGCGACGATCTCGTACGCATCACTTCCCTCAATGCAGCGGGACGATCTGAGTTCGAGCTGTCGCACATTGAGCGCGACGAAGAGATCGCCTGGAGTAACTATGTGCGCGGTGTGGCCCACATACTTCAGCAAGAAGGCTATCGACTCTCCGGATTCGACGGCTTGGTCCACAGCACCATTCCCTTCGGCAGCGGGCTGAGTTCTTCCGCCGCGCTCGAAGTCGCCACCGCAGTGTTGTTTGAAGCTCTGGCCGATTGGAAAATCGAACCCCTCGAGCGTGCGCTGCTCTGTCAGCGAGCCGAAAACGAGTTTGTTGGCGTGAACTGCGGCATCATGGACCAATATGCCTCCGCGATGGGAAAGCAGAACAGCCTGCTGCTGCTCGACTGCCGTTCCATCACCAGTCATACCAAACCCATCGCGCCCGGCATACACATCATGATCTGCGATACGCGGGCCGAGCGCACCCTGGCCGACTCGGCCTACCAGGAACGACGCTCCCAATGTGAACGCGGTGTTCAAATCCTATCCAGCTTTGATCCCGACGTACACGCCCTGCGTGACGTCACGCTGGAATTCCTTAATGCACATCAAAGCGACATGGAAGCCGTGGTCTACAACCGCTGTCGTTTCGTGATCGAGGAAAACCAACGCGTGTTGGCAATTGCGGATGCCGTGGAGGCAGGTAAGCACGATCAAGCCGGAGAGATGATGCTGGCATCCTTCCGCGGCGCGCGCGACCTCTACGAAATCGTCTCCAGCGAAATGATCGCCATGAAAGAGGCCATCATGTCCGCCCCTGGCGCGCTGGGCACGCGCGGCGCTGGCGCCGGTTTTGGCGGCTGCATGGTGGCCCTGGTTGTCCAAGGACACTTGCAATCTTTCGAGGAGCACGTCTTTGAAACTTACAAGGACAGCACGGGAATCGAATCCCAAATCTTTCCCGTGAGTGCCGTCGACGGCGCCTCAGAATTAACATTTTCCTGAATCAATCGACCCCAAGCAAAAATTTAGGACTATCGAGAGCCGCTACTGTGCGAGCACGATGTCCCATCCGGCATCCTGCACACGGATCTGCGTGCTGTTCCCGGGCCAATATAGATGGGACCAGTAGCTGGCACCGCGCAACGTCGAGGGGTTGCGACCCAGAGTAACGATGATGTGATCGCCGGTGTGATGAGCGAAATAGCGCACGCGCTGCGAGGCGCTGCGTCCCAGCGTGGGATCCATCGCCACCCACCCGATACCCGGAAAGTAGGCTTCCAACCAGGCATGCTCGTCGGGCACATTGCCGATCTCATCCTGTGGCAGGTAGCGCAGACCGGCAATGTAACGAGCCGGAATCCCTGCCGCCCGGCTGAGGGCGATGGTCAGCGAGGCATACTCAGTGCAATCCGCTCCCATGGCACCAAACGTCGCTTGCGCACCCCAATCGTCCCTGTTGTAGCTGTATACCAATTCGTCGCCAACGTAGTCGTAGAAGGCGCGCACTTGCTCGCAAACCGTGTCCTTCCCGGCGGAAAGCTCATCCGAGAGCGCCACGATTTGCGGATTGAGAGACTCGATGTGAAGCTCGGGCCGCACGAAGTCATCGAGCATTGGACCTTCACACTGCGACCATTTGTAGGCGACCTCATACACCACCACGCGAGTCTCGATCTCCACCTCGATCGTCGTTCCCGGCGGGTGATCGGAGAGATCGAATTCGGCGTACAGATTTCCATACTCGTCGTTCACCAGCACGTACGTGTCGGGGGAAATTTCACGGCGGCGGACCCGTTGGTAGGGCTCGAAATCCCGGATCAGCGCCACCCACAGATTTTGTTTTTGCGGTCGGTCGGTGCCTGCGTTGGCTAAGGTTATACGCTGATGGACCATGTAGTCATACTGCCCTTGGATGGACATACGAGCGGATGAAGGCCCATCCGTCAGGGCGACAGGAGGACTGGATGTGCAACACGTCAACAAGACCAGCGTCGTCAGCAACCACACGGTTCGCATGGTCTTATTATAGGATCATTACCAAATCCAGTCGTACGAATATTTGGGTCAAACGAGGATCTGGAATTTTAACTAGATCGAGTCACACAAATTATTAACCCATGCGGGGGAGATTCGTTCCACGCTGTATAGTGAGCCAGCACAAATCACGCCTGCATCGTTATACCCCCAATAAAAAATACTTCATCCCAACGAATACCTCGAATATAAATCGTCATAATCGGACGAAGTTTGTCCACTCTGTAGGTGACATCCTGCACTGCCCCACAATCCCCCGTACTTCTATCATTATCCCATACCGAATCTCGTCGCAGAGCGCAAGGAAATCTAGCGCTCCCAGCCCACGGGAGGGGCCCTTGTCATCAAAGCAAAGGGCGCAGGCAGACCCCCTCGATCGGGCCCAAAACGACCCGCCCGCTCCCATTGGAGCGGTCTTGGTCGTTGGCGGTGGCATCGCCGGTATGCAGGCCAGCCTCGATCTGGCCGACCAGGGCTACAAGGTTCACCTGGTAGAGACGAAGTCCGCCATCGGCGGACACATGGCACAGCTGGACAAGACGTTTCCCACCAACGACTGCGCCATGTGCACCATCAGTCCGAAACTCGTCGACACCGGCCGCCACCTCAACATCGATCTGCACGTCGACACTGACGTACTCAAGGTCGATGGCCAGCCCGGCGATTTCACGGCCACCCTGCGTCACAAACCTCGCTACATCGATCCTTTGAAATGCGTCGGCTGCGGCGACTGCGGCGATGTCTGCCCGGTCGTTTTACCCGACCCGTTCAACGAAGCGCTCTCGTCACGCCGCGCTGCCCATAAACTCTACCCCCAGGGTGTGCCCAACGCTTTTGCCATCACCAAACTCGGTGTGTCGCCTTGCCGCGACGCCTGTCCGGCCGGCCAGCGCGCCCAGGGCTACATCGCCTTGATCCACGACGGCCGCTACGACGACGCCCTGCGCGTGATAAAAGTCGACAATCCCTTCCCGGCCATCTGCGGACGCATCTGCAATCACCGCTGTGAAGAAGCCTGCAACCGCGCCCTGGTCGATGAACCGATTAACATCCGCGCCCTGAAGCGCTTCGTCACCGACAAGGTCTACGAAAAACCGCGCCAGGCGCGTGAACCCTCTGAAATCACTCAAAAAGCGAAAGTTGCCGTGATCGGCGCCGGACCTTGCGGCCTAACCGCCGCACAGGACCTGGCCTTACTGGGCTACCCGGTTACGGTCTTTGAAGCGCTGCCCGTCGCCGGCGGCATGCTGCGCGTCGGCGTTCCCGAGTACCGCCTGCCGACGGAGGTCATCGAACGCGAGATCGCCGACATCCTCGATCTCGGGATCAATCTGCGGCTCAACACCAAGGTCGAGAATTTGGAAGATTTGTTCGACCAAGGCTTTGAAGCAGTACTCATCGCGGTCGGCGCCCACGAGGGGATCCGTCTGCCGATCCCGGGCGCCGACCTCGAGGGTGTGCTCATCAACACCGATTTCCTGCGTGACGTGCGCCTCGACAGGCCCCCAGAACTCGGCCGGCGCGTGCTGGTGCTCGGCGGCGGCAACGTGGCCTTCGACTGCGCCCGCACCGCCGTGCGCATGGGCGCCGAAGTGCACGTGGCCTGCCTCGAACCGCGCGACGACCTGCCCTGTCATGATTGGGAAGCTTGCTCCGCCGAGGAAGAGGGCATCACTATCCACCCCGACCGCACGTTCCTGCGCCTCGTCGACGACGGCAACGGCCGCGTCGCCGGCATCGAGTGCGCCAACGTAACGCATTTCGGATTCGACGATCGAGGACGTCTCACGGTCGAGACCGAACCCGGTTCGGAGCACGTTCTCGAGGCGGACACGATCATCTTTTCCGTCGGCCAGCGGGTCGGCCTGAACTTCATCGCCGAAAATGCCGGCGTGGATCTCAGCCCGCAGCGCAGGGTGGCTGTCGATTCACAAACCATGGCGTCCTCGCGACCCGGCGTCTTCGCCGCCGGCGACAGCGTCACGGGCACGACCTTCGCCATCGACGCCATCGCCTCCGGCCATCAGGTCGCCGAGAGCATCCACCGCTACCTGCAAGGCGCGGACTTGTCGCCGGAGCCAAAGCCTGAGCTGCCGGTGGTCCGGTTCACTCGCGAGGAACTGCAACTGCGCCTTCAAAATGGTGAAATCGAGCCCGCAGCCCGCATCGATCTGCCCGAGATACCCGCACAGGAACGTTTGCAGGGATTCGCCGAGGTGGAAATCGGTTTCAACGAAGCGCAGGCACAGGCCGAGGCGGCGCGCTGCCTGGCCTGTGCGGTTTGTTCGGAGTGTCTCTCCTGCCAGTTTGCCTGCGGCCGCGAGGCCATCAACCACAACGATGTGGAAGCGATCGAGCAGCTGCGTGTGGGCGCCGTGATCCTGGCTCCCGGCTATGAAATCTACAACGCCGAGCTGTCCGGCGAGTACGGCTTGGGCCGCTACCCCAACGTGATCACCGCCCTGCAGCTCGAGCGTCTGCTCTCCGCCTCCGGTCCCACGGAGGGCCACGTTAACCGTCCTTCCAATGGAGCACCTGCCAAGAAGGTCGCCTTCCTGCAGTGCGTCGGCTCGCGCGACAAGAGCCACAATTACTGCTCCTCGGTGTGCTGCATGTACGCCGCCAAAGAAGCGATCATGATCAAGGAGCACGATCCCGATGCCGAGGTGCGTGTGTTCATGATGGACATGCGCGCCTTCAGCAAGGGCTACGAAAGCTACTACCGCCG
>CAYYVY010000152.1:0-4681 GCA_964475265.1 uncultured Anaerolineaceae bacterium
GGCGTGAAGTAACCCGCCAGCAAGAAGAACGCGCCCATGAACCAGGCCTGATTGATCAACATGAACGCCAGAAGCAGATTGAAGGCAGTCGGGTCGGTAAATGGCGGTTCGACATAATAGAACTCCGTCCCCGCACCGAAGACCGCGGCCACGTGGTGCAGCACGACCAGGATGATCAGAAAGACGCGTAATTGATCTATGAATATCAGACGAGAAGAATCGCTTATCGTCCCAGCATTCTAGACTCACCCATCACTTCCTCCGTTCTCAAAGAAATTGTCACTTCAACGATATTTATCCTATGCAAGAAACAGGAAGGCTACACCGATAAATCTACAGCACAAACAATCCCACGAGGTTTGGCAATAGAACCAGCAATGCCAATGCAGGATGTCCGCGCCGGGTGGTGTTGCGGCTGTCCCAACTGAACAAGTAGACTGCCAGCGCGAAGGCCATTAGTCCGGTAAGAACCAGGATGATCACGGAACCCCAGGGCGAATAATCGGCTGTGTTTCCCATCGCCAATCCATTAAAGGCATTCATGGCATGTGCAGCGGGCAAGAGTTGGGCGAATTTGGCGGCAACCTCAGGCAGCATGCTGGAAGGAATCATCATGCCACCCAACATGATGGAGGGAATGAAGAAAAGCTGCGACCAAAGAACCGTGATGCGGGAGTTCGCCGAAATCACCCCGATCAGTACGCTGAGACCCGCACAGGCGAACGCCAAGGCGACAAAAACCAAGACATAGTTGAGCCAATTAACCGGAAGCGGAGCGTCGAAAAGCGGTGCAGCGGCAGCGGTGATGATTGCCGCCACGATAACCAGGTGCAGCATTGTAGTCAAAGCCGGGATGACGAGAATCGAAATAGACGGAATGCCATTGATCTTGTAGTTGCGGAAGATGCCGTTTTCGCGTGCATTAACCAACGGGTCCGGAATGCCCAAAAAGGTAGCCGCTAAAATGGCGAAAACAACCATCGCCGGGGTCATACTCTCAATGAAGAGGGGATTGATCGCCCCCATTACAAAGCCCATCATGAGGAAAAACCCGAGCGGAAAAAGATAATTCATTAGCAGCAGCGTCTTGTTGCGGATTCCGGTGCGGAACTCAAACGAAAAATGATTGAGAAAAGCGGTCATTGTGCGCCTCCTGCTGCCACGTTGGGTCGGGTGATCTCGAGGAAACGATCCTCGAGGGAAGGCCGTTCCACACGCAAGTCGATTAGCATATCCCCCTGGGATTCGACGTGAGCGATGATGGCGGCTACTGTTGGACCGACGTCGGTGCTGTAGTAAATCTCGTAGGCCTCTTTCGATAAATGCTGGCTAACCGCAGGCAAGGAGACGGCACTCCCGGAGAGACAGGAGTCTCGAGTCCGTACTGAAACCTTGGTTAGCTCCGCTCCAGTGGCTGTGATTTCCATCGGGGTACCGGTTGCGACGATCTTGCGGTTCAGCAAGATGGCGACCCGATCTGACATCTCCTCGGCCTCGGCCATATCGTGCGTGGCCAGGATAATCGAGGTGCCATTGTCTTTCATTTCGCGCATCAAGTCGTGCAATTCCGAGCGGGTAGCTACGTCCAAACCTGCCGTCGGTTCATCCAGGAAAAGCACCTGTGGTTCGTGCGCAACCGCAAGCGCCAACGCCAGCCGGCGTTGTTGCCCGGTGGAAAGCTCGTAGAACTGCGCCTTTCGTTTCTCATGCAGGCCCAGTCTGTCCAGTAAATCGAAACGAGGCGCCACCGTATGATAGGCACAGAAAAATTTCATTGCCTCGTCGGGGGTGATACTTTCCGGCAGCGCAGAGGACTGCAGTTGCACGCCGATCACGTTGCGCAGCCCTCGAGGATCCTTGGTCGGATCGATGCCAGCCACCCTCACAGAGCCCCCATTCGGTTCACGCAGCCCTTCCAAACTCTCTAAAGTGCTGGTTTTACCGGCACCGTTGGGGCCAAGAAGGCCAAAAATTTCACCTTCTCTGACTTCGAAACTGATGCCATCCACGGCAACGAAATCGCCGTAGGTCTTACGAAAATCTTTAACCTGGATTACAGATTCTTTCATGGGATAACCTCCCTTGAATGACCCGATATATAAGGCAGGGATGACGAATACAGAACTATCCACAATGCGCTAAATATTATACGAATCAATCCATTTCTCCTCATGATGCGATTCGCGCTCCATTATGCTACGTTTATGATCAGTTTCCCCTTTTCCTGCTTTCGACATAGCGACGTGCATCGATCATATCTTCAAATGAGTAATTCAAACTGTTCAGCGACATCAAGCCAGAAGGATTTGGAATATTCCATTTGGAAATAAAGCGCTCTCGCGGGCGCTTTATTTCATGTCGGATTCAAAATAGCCCATAATCAGGCTGAACCAGAAGTTCTGTGTGTTACCTGTATCAACTCAAACTGAATGGCGGATAGCTGTCGGTCACCAGCAGAAACGCATAGGCGTTTACCCGCAGCCACCAGCGGCCCACTCCGACCATGAAATCGAAGAGACTTTTCGGGTATTGACCGGTTAGCAGAATGGCAAACCAGGCGACGATCGCCACGAACACGGCGCCAACACTGAGAAAGGCCAATACAATGTAATGCGGGATGGCCAGGAACCACTTCACCAGCGGCATCCAGCGATTGAGTTCTGTTTCCACGTTGGGATAATCGATCTCCAGATGGACCGACTGCTCTTCGACGGTTGAGGGATATTGGTCGGTAAGCAGCGCCGCATAGGCAGCGACTCTGGCCTCGAAGCGCGTCAGCTCGCGAATAAAATCGAACCACCAGCGGGGATAGCGTTGACGAAAGAGGATCATCAAGAGCGCAGCCATAAACAGGCCGGTCAACACTCCACCCGTCGTGTCCCGGGTAATGTCCACCACATTGCCGGCTTGATTCTGGATAACCGTCGTCGTGACGGTCTCCCCGGCTTTCGTGAGCAGACTCAGGACAATCCCGATGGGTATCATCCAGATGATGCGGAAGAATGTTGTCCAACGATCCAATTGATCCGGGTAGTCGATCTGCAAACGTGCCGGATACTCAGCAGGGTTTTCCATCGTACTCCTCCATTGGGTTTAGATTTGTCGTGCCGCTATGGGTTGAATGTCCACATCCGAATCCAACCTCGAAGACTAGATACAAATATAGAAAATTATTGACCGCTTTGCACGTCTCATTTCCGAACAATTTCCATTCACCTGAATGTCAAATTTCAATGCCGAAACCGCTGCGATACAACGGGGCGACAGCCAGGATCAGCTCGTCTCACCGTCCAAGATCGTGACCCCCGTTTATGACCCTTGTCGACGCTGCGGTACGCTTCGACGATCTCGTCGAACGAATAGGTCCGATCGATCACCGCTTTTAACGTAGCTACTTCAATAAATTCACTTAGCTCTTCCAGTAATAAGCTAACATCCTTTTTCTTAATCTTCTCGGGATCAGAATTAATTGCCAGCCAAGTCCGGGGATTTCCAAACCACGCATACTCGAATCCCCGCGGTTCACACTCGTCGCACACACCTTAATCAAAACATCATCATCCTTCGGTACAGGCTTTTCAAACTCCTGGATTCGGAGGACTTCCGGAGTCCCGTATGCTGAGCACACGATCGCTTTCACGTGGATATCCTTCCGCATTGAATACAAAATTCAACATACTTAAGTCAGGATAAACGTGCGGACTTGGAAACGGCATCAGGTGCGTTAAATCCCTTGACGATCAACCATACCCCCAGAAACAGTTCGTTTAAAAGCATTATCACGCCCAGGTTTCCCGGAGGGTATCCGAATACATCCAAGATAGCGTTGGCAAGCACGACGATGCTTCCGATAAGCCCCAAATCGATATGAAGTGCGGGATGAGTTTCGATTGATACAACAAGTAATAGAAAAATAACGCACCGAGTCCGAACGTGATCGAAACCATCAGAAAGGCCGAATCACGTTCTGCCATGGTTAGCATGCCCAAGGTTTGAAAAATGGAAGCCTCCGGAGCACCTGCCCTCACAAATTCCTCACTCAATTTCAATAGTGATAGCGGGCCGAGATCAGCAAGGATTTGCATCACGTACTCAAGAATTCTAAAAACAACGTAACCGAGTGTCATGCTGACATTGTATTGCTTTAAGATTGGATACATCAACACTGCAATACCAAGATACGCGACACCATTGATAAGCTCGAGGAGCACCCCGAATACCAATTGGGTGTTGTGTTCGGATACACTGCTGAGATAATCAGGTGCACCTAGAATAGAGTCGAGTGACAAAGCACCAGCCAGAAACGTAATATTGACAGTAAGAAATAATATCCCCACGATTCTTGCGGTATTTCTGTTTACATTCATTGTGAATATCCTCCGCAGTGAATGAATTTCCAATAGAAACGTATTTCACTCTTGGTTCTAGGTGCTACGGACAAACGCTATGACCGGTAAATCAGACATTATATTAGGTTTACGCGCTGGTTAGCATCGCAAACCCTTCTTCATATTTTCGATTCGGTTCTGGCACTGGACGAGTTAAGAACACGGATATGGTGCCTACATTTCTTTGCAAAGGCTTTCTTGTATTGGTAATTTGGTATTGGGACGGAACGCAAGGAGTAGTATATACGCATTCGTAGCAGGACTAAAATTATCGCTCACAAGCAGTTCCGATG
>CAYYVY010000153.1:0-4668 GCA_964475265.1 uncultured Anaerolineaceae bacterium
CCTCGGTTTCCGGCGGGATGGTGTGCCACAAGTTGATCACAGCTTTTTCAGCGGGTTCTTCTGCTGCGGGCTCCTCTGCTGCCGGTTCTTCTCCCGCAGGTGCCTCTGCGGCAGGTTTCTCTGTTGCGGGTTTGGCACCGCCGCAGGCTGCCAATACCAGTACCAAAAGTACAAAGATACTGGTCAGCAAAGTTAGTTTATTTTTAGACATCTTCTCTTCTCCTTTATGTCTAATTTTGAATGGGTATTTCGTATATATTCTCGTTGTCGCTAATCTATATTGGGATCACTTTGTATCTCAATATCAAAACCTCCTCTCCCAAAGACTTTCTCTTTCGGTCGGGCGTATTTGATCCTGATACAAAGTGGTTGGGGTCTGCTCTGCCTTTATTGTCAGTTTGAGCCGTGTTCGATATACTTACAAAGGCAAAGGACCTGCTTGGACGGGTTTCTTTGCATCAGGAAGACATCGTATGCCAGCATGGTACTTACGATGTCTTTCTCTTGTTAAATCAGAATCTCTCCAGATTTACTTAGACTGTGTCTCTTTCCACAATCGAAAACTGCAAGGTCACGTTCTGCTTGGGTTTATCCACATCATGGATGCGCTTTAAAAGTAGGTCGGCTGCAATTCGACCGGATTCATCCAACTGTTGGCTGATGGTGGTCAAACCAATATGGCTGGCAAAATCCAGGTCATCGAAACCGATCAAAGCCAGGTCGTTTGGAATGCGGATGCCGTTTTTCCTGGCTACAGATAATACCTGCATGGCCAACTCATCACTGGCCGTGAAAATCGCGGTTGGTTTTGGATGATGACTGAGCAACTTCTTGATTTGGTCGGGGGCATCTCCCGGGGAGGGGAATATGACATGGTCATCCAAGAGCTCTCCCCCATTTTTTAGAAGATATTGACGGAATCCATAATGGCGGTCATCACTGGGTCGAATGGCATAATCAGGCAAACCACCATCTCCTATAAACCCACAGTGTGTATGCCCTTTCTTCAACAAGTATTCGGCCGCCAACCGCCCTCCCTCGAAATTATCTACAAGAACATTACAAAAATAGGGATGTGCGAATTCAATCGATACTATCGGAAACCGGTTGGAGAGGAATCTATTTGCGATGTTATCGTCCACTGACAGCGCCATCGTAATCACGCCATCCAGCCTACGTGTGACAGGAAGTGTTTCCAGGTAATGGAGGACCTGGTCCATCGATTCAACCGGATAGATGACCAGTTCGTACGAGTTCGCCGCCAGGACAGAAGAAACGCCTCGCATCCGCTGCACGAAGGAAGGATGAGTAAAGAAGGGCGTCAGCACACCGATTCTACCAAGCTGCTTCTTGGCTTGAGCCTGTGCAGCAGCCTTGGGCACGAATTTTAGACGGTCGATGGCCGCCAAGACTTTTTTCCTCGTCTCTTGTCTAACAAGCTGGGGAGAGTTCAACACTCTTGAGACAGTTGAAATGCTAACCTGGGCTTCTTTGGCGACGGAGTAAATCGTGGGATTTTGCTCAGATGTCATGACATCTCTCACATGGAAGCGATTTCATGAAAGCGCTTTCATTATAGATTAAAAATAGGGTAAAAGTCAAATGATGGTAGCGTTTCGGAACGGCTGCTTGAGAACGACAAAAGCTTGAATTGTTGCTAAGGGGGAAAATGGCATCAGTACCGAGATTAATCGAACCGGGATAGATGCTAGAAGCACCCATCCCAACATAGTTCTTACTTGCATCGGTTTGAAATGCTCTTTTTCTTGCCCATCGAGCCGCAGGAGGCAATCGCCGCCCGCATACTCAGATCTCGATCATTGGCTTGCAGACACCATCCTGCAGGGAGGCCATCAGCTCAAACGCTTCGCCTGCCCGCTCCAGTGGGAAACGATGGGTAACCAGCGCGGGCAAATCCACCACCCCTCGCTCGACCAGCGCGATGGCGCGTTCGTGCACGGACTTCATGCGCCGAGACATGAGGATTGTGAGCCCCTTGGATCGCGCCGGGCTGTTGCGAAAGGTGGTCACATCTTCGTGGGGTATGCCCACGATTACCACTTTGCCGCCCGGCCGAGCCATCTCCACCGCCTGTCCCACAGCTTCCCGGCCCCAGGCCGCCTCGATGGCTACGTCCACGCCTCGCCCCTGGGTCTGTTCGAGGAGCCAGGCGGCAGGGTCGCCCGCCTGAGGATCGCAAACGGCCGTTGCGCCCATCACCTTGGCCAGGTCCCGTCGTGCGGAGACCGGTTCGCTCACATAGGCGGCGCGCACGCCGGAAGCCAAAGCCAATTGAAGGATGACCTGCCCGATCGGCCCGGCACCCAAGACGGCTACAGAGTCGCCCGGTTTGAGTTTGGACAACGTCATTACGTGTATCCCGATCCCCAACGGTTCCAGCATGGCACCGTCGGCGAAATCCAGGCCATCCGGCAGCGGAACACAGAGATGTGCGGGGTGGACATAGAACTCGCTCAGCGCTCCCTGGACCGGCGGCGAAGCCGGGAAGCGTGTATTGGGGCAGCAATTGGGGTTTCCATCCAGACAGACCTCACATCGTCCACAAGGGACAGCGGGATCGACCGCCACGCGCGTGCCGACCGCTGGCCCGTCCACCCCCGGTCCCAAGGCGGCGATCTCGCCGGAAAACTCGTGGCCCAGTATATAGGGAAATTGAACCGCGGCGTCGCCTATCCGGCCGTCCTTATAAAAATGTACGTCGGATCCACACACGCCAACAGCCCGCACGCGTATCAAGGCTTCGCCCGGCTCCGGCTCCGGGTCGGACACTTCATCAAGCCGCATGTCACGTATTCCGTGAAGACGTGCTGCTTTCATCGAATGCCTCCTTGTATTCTTGATCGTATCGTTGAACTCTGGTGTGGATCGGTCAGGTAAGCGGACCAAACCCGTGCCTGAAGGTCATGCGCAGTGTGGCCAAACACCCGATGCGAAAAAATAATCTTCCCTATCGTACACCAGAATGGAACCTGTGGGGCAATAAACGACAGCCGGATGAGTCGAGCAGCGGCGGACTGCATTCGACCGGTTTTCTTCCCCGCCACACTGCTGCGCCGCTTATGCGCTTGCCGGACCGACCCACATATGGAACCGGGAATCAAAGCGCCAGCCGGGGGCATCGATGGAAAGACTGCGTCGAGCCCAGCCGTTCTCAACGCGCCGCATGGTTTCGTTCCAGGGGAGAATGCCGCTCAAGGCGTCTGCGGACTCAACTTTGCAGGCACCCACGGCCACCGCCGCCACAAGCGCCTCTTCGGCAGACAGGCCGCGCAGCAATGCGCTCAGCAATCCAGCGAACGTCGCATCGCCGGCTCCGGTCGTACCGGCGACCTCCACCTGGAAACACGGGCTCCAAAGCTCCCTGTCGGCCCAGGCACCGGGATCCTTAGGACGTGCGGCGCCCATGGATTCCATGGCCGCATTGTCGCCAGTGCGCAAATACAGCCCCCGGTCTCCCAGTTTGAAGCCGACGACCTTAACGCCCATGCCGAGCAGTTGGTCGCTCAAATCCGTGAGCAGCGGCGCGGTGATCCGGGCTGAAGCGCTATCAGCATCGGGCATCTGGGTCAGTTCGTCATACATGCTGCGGCGCAGCATGTACAGCGTCTCCTCGATGCTGGGCATGAATATATCCATGTATGGCGCCGCCGCCTGTAAAATGGCAACCCAGTCGACCTGTCCGCCCGGCGATGAAGGATCGGGAAGCGTCATGTCGAGCGAAGTGGTGAGGCCCATCGCCCTGGCACGGCGCAGGACGCGCACCAATTGGGCGCCTTGATCGACATACATTTGCTTCATCACGGGCGGATAGCCGAAGTGCAGAAGACGCGCCTGCTCCAGCAGATCTTCGCCCAGGTCGTCGGCGCTGAAAGAGTCGTTGGCGCCCGGGCAATGCAGGAAGATGCGGTCTATCCCTGGAGGGTTGATGATCACCGTGTACGAGGTGCTGACCGCTTCGTCGACCAGCATGTCGTCTGCCAGGCCGGGCCCATGTGATTCCACAATCTGCCGGATCGCCTGGCCGAACGGATCGTCGCCGATCTTGCCCATCAGCCGCGTGGCGGTGCCCAGTTTGTGCAGCGTCAAGCCCGTGTTCGAGACCACCCCGCCGGGAGCGAAATGCACCGGGCCCACGTTCAGCAAGCTGCCCGGCCGGAACAACGTCTCCCATTCGCCCTGCGGAATAGCGGACAGATCGGGGATGATGTCCAGGCAGATATGACCTGCGGCGATCACGTCACATTTAGCATCCATACGATGGTCTCCAGCCATTTTTATTTCCCCAAATGATGATTTGCGCGCATCGCTCGTTTCGTTTGTGGCTTGCTCCCTAAATTTGTACCATTCATTTTGAGACTCTCATAGGCGGTAAAATCTAATGTTGGTTAAGGATGGATGTCCGTCGGCAACAGTTTTGTTGCTGATTGCGGACACATATTCGTTGCCGTGTGTGAAAACCTAACATAATCAATAAAATGCGGCTGTGTAAAGAGATTTGATGGGAGATTGAGGTTTTGTCCATCCGGACGAGGCTTTTCCCCCTACAGGTTTTTGCCTTGCAACGAAAACTCCTATCTAAGACTTTACTATAATACCTGGATTCAACTACCAAGTGCAACAGCGGGTGAATGATTGAAGAATACCTGA
>CAYYVY010000154.1:0-4665 GCA_964475265.1 uncultured Anaerolineaceae bacterium
ATCGCTTTCCGCCCGGGGATCGGATCCAATAGATCTGCCGCCTCGACCAGCGCATCGTACATCGCTGTATCCTTCTCGGCGATCAAACTATCGATGGCCGCTTTCAAGCGATCGACATCTGCAGTGATTTCCTGCGCGTAGGTGATTTCGGTGTTGAAACTCATCAGACCCGTCTGATCGCCTCCGCGCATTTGATCCACGTACGCCTTGGCGGCGTCTTTCGCCGTGTCCAGCTTGTCTGCGCTGTACATGCTGCCGCTCACGTCCATGACCAGCATCGTGGTGAGTGAATCGATTACCGCCGCGTTTCCCTGCATCTGATCCGGTTGGATCGTCACGCCGTTCTCCTGGATCACCAGACGGCTGGGGTCGATGCCTACCGGCTCGCCGGCATCATCGGTGACGGAAATGTATAGCGTAACAGAGGGAAACTGAGACGTATCGATCTGGGTGATGATCACATGCGGTTCCCCTGGGTCGGCGTCTTGCGCCCATGCCGGTGAGAAGAGCATCGCCGCCAGCAGCACCGTCACGACTCCGATCGAAAGGTTCTCTTTTCTGGATGTCATCATCTCACCTCCGCTCGTGATACTTGAGTGACGTGTTGCCCATGCGGATCGATTGCCCGTTACCCAATTGTGCCCGCTCGATCTTGCGGTTGTTGACGTACGTTCCGCTCAAGCTCATGTCTTTCAGCGTGAAATGGGAACCACCGCCGAGCAACATTGCATGCTGCGGATCGACGTCCGGGTCCGGCAGGGCAATTTCCGATTTGAGGGGACTGCTGCCGATGATCGCCGTCGGTCCCCCTTCGGGGAGGAACTTATCGAGAATGAACGTGTTTCCTTTAAGCTTTCCACTGGTCACTTCTAACCACGCTCGCGAGAGCAGAACCACGATCAGGGCAATCAGCGCTCCGATAAAAGCGCCCAGCAGTACGAGGCCGGTGGCTTTGCCGGAGGTAAGGTCTTCTCCCCAGAAGTTGACCGTTTCGAGCAGCGTTCCGCCGATGAAGCCTCCCAGGGCACCGCCCAATGCGCCTTTCCACATTTGTGAACCCCCGGTGACCCCTTCGGCCAGGCCGATCAGCATGCCGAAGAATCCCCATCCGATCCCGCGCCCGATCCCACCGGCGCCGACGATTTGGAAGATTGCTTCAGCGATCGGGAGTCCAATCCCGCCGGCGATCAAGCCGACGACGCCGCCGTACAGGCCGGCGCGCAAGGCGCGCAGCGGGCTCAGCGTAACCAACTCCTCGGCCGCCCCAAGCGGTACACCGAGGCATATTCCGAGGAGCCCTCCGACGACCACGTCGCTGAGATAAATGCTGCGGCTAAACGAGAGCCCCAGTATGTTACTCAACTGCCAGCCAAGAAGGCCGCCGATGGCGCCGAGGACAGCATAATAATATGCTTTCATCATTCTACTCATTATCTTCATCTCCATCTTCGGCCGGCTGATCGTCCGCCCGACTCATATTGTGCCAATTCACGACGCTATCTTTACCGTCGTCGAGAATTTCGCAAAACCCAAAATAGCGATTGGGATCGATGTGGCCATCCTCCTGGCGAATGAAAAAACCACCGATCGTTGTATGTGGCTCAAGCACCAGGGCGACCTGCCAGGGCTCACTGAAAAAGTGATCGTGGATGAAAAGGTCGTAGTGCGATAGAAAAATCCCCATTTTCGGGTGGGTGTGGTACCAGCCGACGAGTTGTTTTCCTGGAAAGCGCTCTTCGAGATCTTCATTCATGGCCACCAGGGTGTCCTGCGTGAAGGTCAGAAAAGCGCTTCCTTGCCGCGTGAAGCGAGCCGGGATTACCCCCTCGATCAGAACAAATTGTTCTTCTGTCCGAGCATCCACGTGCCAACTGCCTACCAAACCGCCGCCGACTTCGTTCTCGAGGTCGATCCTGCTGTGTTCTGTAAACTGGATGAACGCCGCCGATGTGACAAAAACAGCAACCAGTGGCTTCATGCCATCCTCGAAGGGAGGATGCCAACAGTGCATCAGCTTTTTCGGAACTCTTGAACGGAATGGGGTTGTATCGCTGGCTGGCAACAGCTTGACGTTTGACTCAGACTCGGACATGGTTTCCCTCTCTGGCTCGCTTCACGCGGCTCGTTACGGTCATGGAATGTGCCCCTATCCGGCTGTGACGTCCGCGGTGAGCATCAAACGATCGTCCTCCGGGACACCCGCAGCCTCTAAGGTTTCGTCCTCCTGCAGCTCGCGGCCCAGCGCTTTGCTGTCGAGGCGATATCCCATTGGTCGACCATCCGGGCCAACCGTGGGCAACTCCAGCGAAGTCGTCAGTTCGGGGAGCAATTCGCTCACGATGACGTCATCGGGAACCTCGGCCGTTCGTGTACCGCCAGCCGGTAAGACGAGGGTTACGGGAATGTCTGCCATTTCACTTCCTCCTTGCAAATTTTTTTGGTTTCTTTTCTTGCATGCGATCGCAGTGCACACAAAACGTTATTGCAAACGCTTATTTCAACTTTACGCGTGTCTTCTTTATCTTCGGCTTTTTCTTGACCTTCGGTTTCTTGTCTATCTTTGCCTTCTTGCCTTTCTTTTCATCGCTCAACTTCACCCGCTCCGGCCGCATCAGTTCACGTTTATCGACTGGGAAGGCGTTGGGGTGTTTCGCGCGGTACGCTCGACACCAGCGTGCGGCTTCCGGATCCCAGGGAAATGGTGGTTTTGTGGGATCGTCGTGGAAGTTTTTATACTGCAGCATCTCGCCCAGCATGATGATCAGGCGATCCAGAGAGCGCGCCGCCGTCCACCAAGCCGCATCGATGCACACACTTCCATTGATGTGATTGATGTTTGGATGCCATATCGGCGTGAGCCATTTCAGACCGGGCCAGCGCTGGGGATACTGGTTGTGGAGATACACTTCCACCTGATGATGTTCGCCGAATTTCGGCTCGCCGCGTTTATCGACCGTTACAATGCTTTTGCAGCGAAACGTAACGATGTATCGCTCTGGAGGCACACCTTTGTGAACGGACTGCGCTTCGAAGCTGATCAGCGACGTGCGCCCTTGTAACTCGCGCATCCGTTCGTAATCGCCGCGCAGACGGCGCATGCGGGGGCTCTTATCAAGCGAGACCTTGCCTGCCGTGATGTCCGTGGTGACGATCAATCGATCCTCTTCCGGAACTTTCGCCTCGGAAAGCGTTTCATCTTCCCGCAGTTCGCGCCCCAACGCTTTGCTATCCAGGCGATAGCCCATCGGGCGACCGTCTGGACCGACCGTCGGCAACTCGAGAAGTGCAACCAATTCGGCCAATAAATCCCGCACCGCAACGTCATCCGGAACTTCGGCCGTTCGTGCGCCGCCACTGGGCAAAACGATCGTTACTGTGAGGTCTGGCATCAAATATCCTTTCTGGTATTACCCCTAGAAATCAACTGTTGTGATGGGGCACCTGGCATGTACCCGTAACGCCCCAGCAATCTGCATGATGCAGTGTGTGACAAGTTGTACACTCTACGACCCCGCGGGGATCTTTCGGATCGACCTGCTCAAGGCAATACGGGCAGCGGTGATCCACTTTCGAAGCCAGGTGGATCGAGGCGCTAATTCGCTTCCTCCGTTTGCTGCCTCTTACGCTGGCAGATCGAGGGGGTGCCTTGCGAACTCGCGCATGCCCACCCATGTGTGTCTGCGTGGATGTCGCCGGCAGGCTCATGGCTAAGGCGCGCTTTGAAGTGACTCTTGCATTCCCGCCTTGATGGCCTCGTCGGCGGGCGGCTCGTCCCGTCGTTGGCGCATAGCTGCTCGCCCCCGATGAGATCTGCCGATCCCTACGCTTTCTGGTCCATGCACTGACCGCCGGCCAGGCAGCCAGCGCTCCGAAAGCAAAGCGCTGCAGGCCGTTCCAATCCGGTTCCAGCGAAGTGCGATCGACGAGATTCATACCCAGGAGGCCGCGGCTGAGCCAGCCCATGAAGATCAGTCCCGTGCACAGACCGAAGAGTGCCACCAACCAGCGCAGTGCTGCGCTGCGTCGTGGCAGCGAAAATCGGGCGGCCAGACCGGCTGCCAATCCCATGCCCACATCGCTCGTTACCGTGAGCACAACAGGTTCGATCGCTTTGTTGAGAATGTATACGACGGAGAATCCCAAACCGGCTGCAATCGACGCGCTGCCGGTCACAGCGATGCCGCTGTATAAAGGAGTGCGAGAGGAAGAACGATAACCTGACATCATAGCTTGGGTTTGTGCGCTCACGGGATCCTCATTCATGCAAACGCACTCGACCGCGCGCTGCGTTTTCCGTTACAGAATCCGTTTTGCTCTCGTCTGCCGAGGGAATATCGGTGCTGGGTTTGGTGGCAGACCGCTCGAAGTGCCGGAAGTGCAGCGTGTCCGGCAGATCTCCACTTAATTCATAAAAACGATACTCCTGTCCGTTGTGCGCGCGGATCACATGCAGCGGTGGAACGCCCAGGGAAATCAGGGTGCGGTGAAGGAAAGGCTCGTCTCCGGTGATGACGTGGGTCATCTCGACGCGCCTTACCAGACCGCAGCCGGGGCAATGTGCCGCATCGAAGCTGACCTCCGAGATCGGGCGCATCACTTCCTCAATCGTTTCACATTTGCGGCACTCGAGTGCGAGCACCAATTCCTGATCGAGCTCGATGATCG
>CAYYVY010000155.1:0-4659 GCA_964475265.1 uncultured Anaerolineaceae bacterium
ATCGTAGCGGTTGGTTTTCTCTACACGCAAGGGTACTTCATCCAACGCATCACCGAGGATGGGTGGCAAGAAGCAGAATACAAGAATCTCTTGTTTCAGGATTTACCCGTCTTCCCGGTCGTCGACGAGCACGGCGATAAACTCACGATCAACGTTCCGCTTGGCGAGCACGATGTTCAGGTTTGTATGTGGCGTGTACAGGTCGGTCGAACGCCGCTCTACTTGCTCGATTCGAACGTCGAGCAGAATCGCGAATCCGACCGCAATCTAACGGCCCGGCTCTACACCAGCGATCTGAATTCACGCATATCCCAGGAGATCATTCTGGGAGTCGGCGGCGTGAGAGCGCTGCGCGCCCTGGGCTATAACCCCTGCGCCTGGCACATGAATGAAGGTCATTCGGCCTTCATGGCGCTCGAACGGGTACGCGAGATGACTGCCAGCGGTACAACCTTCGACATCGCGTTGGAGAAAGTCCGGGCGAGCACAATCTTCACCACCCACACCCCCGTACCCGCAGGACACGATGAATTTCCCCTGCCGTTGATCGATCAGTACTTCGAAAATTATTGGCCGAAACTCGGATTGGACAGGGACACTTTTCTCAACCTGGCCCTGCACAACCAGGATTGGGGTGAACGCTTCAGTATGGCGATCCTGGCGTTTCGCACCTCGGAGCATTGCAACGGCGTTTCCGAGTTGCACGGCCGCGTGGCGCGGAAGATGTGGTCCTTTCTATGGCCCGATAAACCCGTTGAAGAGGTCCCCATCTGCCACATTACGAACGGCATCCACTCGTCCACCTGGGTCGCACGGCGCATGGGCGAATTGTTCAAAGAATTTCTGGCAGCGGATTGGGAGAATCGCATCGATGATCCCGAGCTCTGGGACTACATCGAACGCATACCCGACCTCGCCTTGTGGGAAGTGCGCCGCCATTTGAAACGCAAGATGACCGATTACCTGCGCGAACGCGCCCGTCCGCAGTGGCTGCACGGAAACGATCATCCGGTCCAGGTCATTGCGAGTGGCGCCTTGCTCGAACCCTATGCGCTCACGATTGGATTTGCCCGCCGTTTCGCCACCTACAAGCGCGCCGACCTGGTCTTGCGCGATGCGGAACGCTTGTTTCGCCTGCTCAACCAGCCGGGGAAACCCGTTCAATTGATCTTCGCTGGAAAAGCCCACCCGGATGACGAACCGGGAAAACGCCTGATCCAGGAGATTTACCGCCAGGTAAAACGCGCCGAGAACGGCGGCCGATTGGTGTTCGTCGAAGACTACGACATGAATCTGGCTCGCTACTTGATTCAAGGCGTCGACGTGTGGCTCAACACACCCCGTCGTCCAAACGAAGCATCCGGAACTTCGGGACAAAAGGCTGCGCTGAACGGCGTCTTGAATTTCTCGATTCTGGACGGTTGGTGGAATGAAGCTTTCGATGGTGAGAACGGCTGGGCAATTGGCACTTTAAACGATCAGGATGATCCGGATGCTCAGAACGAGATGGACGCCGAAAGTCTCTATCAGATTCTGGAGAACGAGATCATCCCGCTGTATTACCAACGATCGGCAGATAACGTGCCGGGCGAGTGGCTGAAACGTGTAAAACATTCCATTCGCACGCTCGCGCCGTGTTTCAGCATGCGACGAATGGTGAAAGAATATGTCAGCGAGATGTACTTGCCGGCGCTTCCCAACTGTAAAAAATGATATAACGGACGAATAGAGATTATGCTCGATCTTCTTAACATCCATCCGGCTTTCATGCCCTTGGTGATCTTCTTCCTGCGTGTGACGGACATGTCACTGGATACGCTACGTGTCTTGTTCGTCATCCGTGGCCGCAGACCGCTTGCCCTGGTTTTGGGGTTTTTCCAATCCGCACTGTGGGTCGTCGCCATCACCAGTGTACTCAGCAACCTGGATAACCTCTTCAATCTTATCGGATACGCTGGTGGTTTCGCCACGGGAAACGTTGTAGGTATGCTGATTGAAGAGCGTCTGGCTATCGGCTTCAGCCACATCCGTATCATCAGCTCTCGTCGGGGGAGTGCGATATCAGAAGCTATCCGCCAGGCTGGACACGCCGTGACCGAGATCCCGGGGAGAGGCAAAGACGGAACGGTCTCCGTTTTGAATTGCAGTGTGAAACGACGCCAGGTCAGAGCTGTACAGAAAAGCATCGATAAAATCGACCCCGATGCTTTTGTCACCGTTGAAGACATCCGCCCTATCCACAGGGGTTATTGGAGAGGCTGAACCCAGGAGGCTGGGTGCGATGCGCGTTGGCTATCCCATTTTCGCTCTACTGATAACCATCATTATCGCCTGCTACATTCAATTCGGCGGATACGTTCTCCCCGCTGCACCAACGCTGGCCTGGTCGGTGCTGCCCGGTGAGTGGGTTCCTCTTTTGATTTTCCTCTTGCGCACGAGTGACCTGACGATTTCTACAATACGGACTTTAACGATCGTGCAAGGCCGTAGAACGACGGCCTGGCTCCTTGCTTTATTCCAATCATCCCTGTTTGTGACCGGTATCGCAGGTGTCCTGGGAGATCTCGATAATCCCTTGAATCTCGCTGCCTATGCATCAGGTTTCGCATTCGGAAACGTTCTGGGGATGGCGATTGAAGCAAAACTTGCTCCCGGGCACATCTTGCTCCGGATCACATCGTCCCATCTTGGCGAGGCCTTATCGAATCATTTGCGGGATGAAGGTCATGGTGTTACGGAATTATCGGGCATGGGTATGCGAGGGACGGTGCACGTAATGCTCACGTTTATACCGCGCCGAAAAATTCAGCATGTCAAGCAGCAAATCGTAGAGATCGATCCACAAGCCTTTATTTCAATGGAACCGGTGCGACAGCTAAAAGGGGGCTGGTGGGCATAACACCACCGATCGCTCCTCGATTGATATACACAACATTTCTCCGTTCCGAATACCTCTTAAACAGAAGCATCTATCGCGCACAGCTCATTCGCAGCCCGCTCGCATCTCCGGAACATAAGTGAAATCGAATAAATATTCCGGCGACGTCAAATAAGACATATCGGGTAACAGACCCAATTCGGTTCCAAAATACGTGTCGAATATGATTCGAAATGTGTTCACGGGCGTCACTGAGGGATAAAGCTTATGATTCCCACCTTCAGGCAAGTAATATGCATTGAGTATGGACAAGCGCCTGGAACTGTGTAGGGTCTCCGGCGCTCCATGGTCACCCTGGATGATGATAATTACATTTCCCCGCGTAACATCAAGCGTATAATCTATGAATTCCAAGAGGCGTGAATTTAGATACATGACCTGCCCCCGGTAGCCAGCTTTATAATCCTCCTGGAATGCCTGAAATTCACCGGACGAATCGAAAATGTACGGATCGTGCGGAATCAATAGGTGTACGAAGACGAATTTCTGCCCATCCATAGTGGGCACGCTCATCATTTTATCCAGGTTATATTCGATCCTGTCGTAACGCCGCAATAATGGAGTTACTTCGACAAAATAGCGAAACCCCAGATCGAGTTTGCGATCGACATCCAACAAGATCAACCCCGCCGTCGTTCTTAGAAACATCGTTTCATATTCCGTCAAACCCAGATAGACCATTGGTTCCAATAAGTGATCGTCGCTATAAGAGAAATATCGATAAATGTCTTTCCACGCAGTATGGGGGTAGGCTGAATCGAAAGCAATCGTACGATATCCGACGGCCTCAAGACTGGCACGAACGATATTTGCCCTCACCAGTGTGGGCAGATTATTCACGCCTTCTCGAGGGTACACTTCGGGTATGTAATCCAAATTCAGCGATGATCCGAGGGAGAGATGAGTATGTTCGTAATTGCTCCGGCCACATCGTGCTACGTAGAACCCCCGCTCCTCCAATTCCGACAAAAACGGGGTATTGTCGTAATCATAGAATTCCGACATCACGTCATCCCGAGTATAGGAATCAGCAATGATGTAGTAAATATCGGGGGGATCAACTGGCTTGACCAGTTCAACCGAAACTTGAGCGGAATCCTCGGATATTGAGGCTGTCGACTGATAACCCCAAGGGTAGCATATCACCTGGAAAAACGGAATCGCCAGGAGTACGATGGCAAACGTATTCACAGGTATGACCCAAGCGGCAAGATCGCGCTTCTTCAGCAACCAGCGGATTCCAAGAATCGCAATCACAAGATAGAAAACCGCCAGGTAACGATGACGCCCGAAGTCGACCCCGAAAAACACACTTTGTTGATGAAGAAATTGATACACTTGCCCGTAACTGAAGAATAGCGTTGCTATAAATGAAAGAACCATCGTGGCGCGCAGTGTTTCTTTAATAAGAAGTCGAATCAACAGATAACACATGAGTACGCCTACAAGAACGACCAAGAATGTTCGTGCTGAATCCTCCAACAACACTTCCTTCCGGTTATATGCAAGGAAGCTCAGCGGGGAATACAATGCAATCAGTGGAGGATGAAATGGGAATTGAATTATCCGCTTCAGCATAAATTTGTTCCCAATCAAAACTTTTCCAAGTATATCGCAATCAACGATGTAATTACATAGAAAAACATACATATTACGTACTGGCGACCGGTCAAGTCCTAGATTTGCTGTAAAAACAGCGACATGAGTCATGCGACCTTCTT
>CAYYVY010000156.1:0-4612 GCA_964475265.1 uncultured Anaerolineaceae bacterium
AGAAGGTCGCATGACTCATGTCGCTGTTTTTACAGCAAATCCAGGACTTGACCATTTCTATTACAATGACTTGTTGAAAGTGCACTACTTTAGGGGTAAGTTGTCAGGAAGAATCCGATCTACGAAGTGAGAAGTGTTGCCCCTATAAGTTGCACTGTACTTTTTAGCACACAAGATTGCATTCAACGCAACGTTGTTCGCTATCTGCCAAGCTATTTACTCGTCCTCACATTCTTGAATACTTGAAAATGCTTCCTCAAGTCCTCCTTGTTTATTTTTGGCCAAATATCCGTGAAATAGCCAATTACATTTGACCTAGCGCCAAATACAATTGAAAACCTACATCGTGGCCGGCCTATATAACTAGGACTAAATAATAGGCTTAGGTCAAAGCGGCTTTGTTCATCTGGTTTCTCGTGGTATCCCGCAGTGATCGTATCTTACTTGGATTGCTGGAACAGCCAATCCCGCATCTCTGCGTTTGCGTAGACCGAAACCCACGAGAAGTGGGCCATCGGGAAAAAGTACGTGCCTGCCGGATATTCTGTATACCTGGGTGTACCGCCAGCTTCTTCGAGCGCCTGGACCGAATCCCGCGACATCTCAACAGGTACGACGGGATCTTCCGCGGCGTGGAATATCCAGATCGGTATCTCGGAGATGGCGGCAAGCTTGGCCGGGTCGCCGCCGCCGCAAACCGGCACCAGCGCGGCGAACTCACCCGGATGTGCAATCGCAAGCGCAAAAGTGCCGAAGCCACCCATGGACAGTCCAGTCACGTAGATGCGCTTCTGATCGATATTGTATTCGCCCCTGACCTTCTGGAGGATGTCGTAGGCCGTCACCAGCTGGTCTTGAGGCCCGAATGGTTTGCCTCGACCAGAGGACATGAGTGACGTCCAGCCGAGCGTCCCGCCATCCATGTTGCTCTGGGGAGCCAGCACGAAGCTGGGATGTTTGGCCTGTTCTTCTGGCTTTGCCCACACGGTTGCGCCCTGGTTGGCGGTTAGCTGGATCTCATTGTCGCTTCCCCTCTCCCCGGCGCCGTGCAGGAACAGCACCAATGGGTAGGACCGCGCTGGGTCGTAGTTCTCGGGCACGAACAGCCGATAGCCCATGGTGACCCCCGTCGCGGGATCGGTGAAAGTCAAACTCAGGAATTTGTTCACGACGGGCTGAATGTCTTCCCGGCCGACTTCGATGGTGTAGGTTGTACTTTCGCCGTCCTCTGCGCTGACGACGATCTTGACTTCGGAGGTCCCAACCGCAGGCATGACCGTAACAGCAGCGCCCGATTCCGCTGCGTTGCTATCGACAATAATCTTGTCGGTGGATTGGTCGGGAAGGCTGGGAACGACCTCGATGCCGGAGACATCGCTGTTGATACGCAGACTATACTCGGTGACTTCGGGCGTGAATGCGGGGGTCAATTCGCTCCCCGCACCGATGGGGATCAGCACCTCGAGGCCGCTCAACTCAGGGCCTGGCATTGGAGCCAATCCACACGCATGCAATATGATGCTGATGGCAACTAACTTGATCCCGGCGAATAATACTCTACGTTTCATGGCCTTTCTCCTATTCAAGCAGTTGGAATAGAGATGCAGCACACACAAATTCCAAATGTGAGACGCCAGTTGAACAGTATGCTGGCTGAGCTGGCCGAAAATGTACATCCGTTCAGGACAATATCCTTGCACGCTTCATATAAGCATTCCAACAATGTAAGGGGAAACATAATATCCGTGGTGAAATCCGGTGCATCATCAGCTTAGTCTGATATCCCATTTAAATTTGCCTTCTGACAACTTTGATTAACCTATAATCTTGCCGAGCTTGTTACTAAATTATTGCCCTTTGTTCAGCGAATTCCTCCGTAACTTTTCGCCTAATGAAGATGGATTTGCACCATAATAACGCCGATTGTGAAATTTGATAGCTGGTTTGTGAAAACATAACATAACCCTACTAATATTAAATTTTGCAGGGTATTAAAAGGCGTCTTGCTGCGTTATCGATGCGGACGAAGTATTTCCCCCCTACAGGTTATTCTCCTATATCCACGAGGTCTTCCCAGCCTTCTCTAATTGCCTGACGATGAGACGCACATCCTGCACTCTATCCTTCGAGCAAACGAGCAGCGCATCTTCCGTGTCGACGATCACCAGGTTTTCTACCCCGATTGTCGCAATCAGGCGCTCATTACCCATCACCAGCGAGTCGCGAGTGTCGATGGTTTCATGGGGACCGACAAGGATATTTCCCGACGAATCGCAAGGCATCAGCTCGAAAAGACTCGACCAGCTTCCAACATCAGTCCAGCCGATTTGGGTGGGAATGACTGCCACATTTCGCGCCCCTTCCATGACGCCATAGTCGATGGTTTGTTCGGCCACCTGCGGCCAAACACGCGCAATGGTTACCGCATATTCCTGAGGATTTCGCAGGGAAGCTTCTACTTCCATGAGTTGGGTATAAAAATCAGGCATTTGTCGCTGCAGCTCATCCAGCAAGCATTTCACACGCCAGGTAAACATCCCGCTGTTCCAGAAGAATTCTCCACTGGACACCATCCGAACAGCATCTTCGGCATCCGGCTTTTCAACGAACCGTTGCACACGAAAAACCGGTTGGTCCGATTCCAGCAGAAGGCTCTCGCCTCTTTCGATGTAACCATAACCGCTGGAAGCGAAGGTGGGTATGATCCCAAACGTAACCAAATAATCTGCTTTCGCGGCGGTTTGGGCGCCGGCTAACACCTTACGAAAGGATGAGACATCGGCGATGAAGTGATCTGCGGTCAGCACAGCCATTATCGCCTCCGGGTCACGCCTTTTCAGGTGAACGGCTGCCAAGCCCAGCGCCGGCGCCGTCCCGCGCCCTTCCGGTTCCACAATGAAATTTACGGCAGGTAATTCGGGGGACTGATCCCGCAATAGGGGGACAAGATCCGATTTGGTTACCACTATAATCCGGGCCGGAGAAAATAACGGATTCAGGCGGTCTACCGCTTGCTGGAAAAGCGTCCGCTCCCCAATTAGCTTCAACGATTGCTTGGGGCGGATGCGGCGGCTCATCGGCCACAGCCGGGTCCCACTTCCGCCCGCCATAATTACAGCATAAAACACCCCGGCTTCCTGCATGCTCATCAGAAACCTCTCAGATCCGTGCTGCGTCGTCGAGGCAAGCCGGGTTTCGGCTCCCTCTTGAGAACCACGTATTCCAATCCATGCTGTTTGCAGAATTCTCTTTTCTCAGGTTGGTCTCCGTCCTCATTCACGAGATAGATATCCGGCTGTATGCGTTCGATTTCCGGTTCGGCATCCATCCACCCTGTACCAGTGGAGATCAGCGCTTGCGTCACGAACCGAACGGACTGCACAACGTAGCGCCGCTCCTCCTGAGAAAACAGAGGGTGCCCTTCTCCTTTTAGCAAACGCAGATTGCTGTCGCTGCCGACCACGACGTATAGATCCCCATAGGCAGACGCCTCTTCAAAGAAGCGGACATGACCAGAATGAAACCAATCGAAGCAACCGGTGACAACAACCTTCTTTCTCCCGGAAGGCTGGCGCGGAAGTGGAACTGGAGGAAAGCCCTTCAGTTCGTCGGCTTTTATGATCCGGTATTGAATTCCGTGTGTTTCGCAAAATGCGCGACGAATCCCCAGATCATCTTTCTCATGCACCGCCCAAATATCTGGCCGGATCTCATTCTGCAGAGGAAGGTCGAACCGTTCCTTGCCTTCTTCCGCGATCGTCACGCTAGATACATACCTGTTGTTCGCTAGCAGGTATTGTCGCTCCTCCACCGTGGACCTCATCGAACCGCTCGGCATGGCTGCTTCCGGTTCATCCGTCCATAGGATGACATGGATCCTTCCCAGCTTGGCCGCCTCCTCCAGAAAACGGATGGCCGGTGATTGCATGCTGAAAAAGCTGCCGGCAACAAAGACGTTCTTATCGCTCATCTCAAGGCTTAATCCGAATGTTGATGTTAATGGCGCCGGGGACGGTCTCTTCCGATACCACGTACAGGTACCCGCCGCCGCAGCCGGAATACATCGCCCCCTCATATCGTGTCTGGTAGTGTTTCAAGAGAGATTTCAAATCGATCGTGATCTCGGGATGAGCAACGGTATGCGGCAGAATGGTCTCCCAGCATTGCATACATTCATTCATCGAAGCGCCCAGTCTGATAACATCCCGTGCCAGGATTGCGTCAAAGCAATCCCGGCCGGTCTCTCCCAACCGGGCTATCCATTCGGGATATAGATTCCTTATTCCCAACGGATTGTATTGGACTGACCGCATGACCACCGGAATCATATGGATCACTTTCTCCAGCCAGCGTGCAACAGCGGGGTCGTTGTTCGATTCCACATGGACGGGGAAAATCCCCCCCTCATGGGCGAAGTCATAATCCAGCCGACTGATCCCCGGATATAGTAATCCCGCCATATCCTGCGAACCGGATGGCTCCGGGTTGTCTTTGTTTTCCTCGGCGTACAGCTCACGCATCAATTCCGCCGGGTCGCGATCGGGAAGAATACCGTTCCACAAACGCTTCGCTACTTCGCGCGTGCTGGTTGCCATCCCACAGCGGTCCATGA
>CAYYVY010000157.1:0-4301 GCA_964475265.1 uncultured Anaerolineaceae bacterium
CCTCCGAGGCGCAGATGTCCGTTGATTGGTGGGGTTTCGAGCAAGGCTTGAATTTCTATTTTCCTACATCGGCTGCCGGATATCTGATCGGGGGGGTCGCGCTTGCGCTGCTGATCCTTCTCTATAGCCGATTTTCCCTGCAAATCCCGAAAACATCGAGGCAGAAAACGGAGCGATTCTGGGCACGCTTTCCATTTCTGCTCGTCCTTGCGCCCGTGCTGAGCTTAACCTTCTTGCTGCGCTTTCACATCGCGGGGACGGAAACACTGGCATTTGTTCCGCAAGAGCTTCGCGGACCTGCCGCGGCCGTTTTCGGCGCAATCCCCTGGCTGTTCGCCGGGGGAATTTTGGGAATCCGTGAAGCGATCATCGTCGGCCTCGTCGCTGGTGCTGCACGCGGTGGATTCGATACGCATAGTGTACTTACTCCCATATTTATGGGCCTGCAAGCTGGGACTGCGGCCTGGCTGATGCGGCGGAATGACCGCGGGCTGCAGGGACGGCTGCTGCGCAGCCCCTTCATCAGCGCACTTGCCAGCGGTGCGCTATACGTTCTCTTTCGAGGTATCGATTTATTTGTCACGACACATGGTGACGTGTACCGCAGTATTGATATCACCCTTTCTTGCCTCAACCTAACGGCACTGGCCACGTTCATAGAAGTAGTCGTCGGCGGGGCTTTTTGTGAACTGATTAAGCGCCAGGCGCCGAAAATATGGTACGAACCACGCCCGAGCGCGGATCGAGGGTTTGGACAATCTTTGGCCGTGCGCTTGAGCACCGTTCTACTCTTTTCCGGCTTTATCGCCAGCAGCGTGATCCTGATGGGAGATTGGGTTTCGGCCGAACAATCCGCGCGTGAGATGCTCACCGAACACATGCAGCAAACTGCCAACCAGGCAAGCGGCAGCATTCCCTTTTTCGTCCATACCGGCCGAGAATATAGCCGTCAATTGGCGGATGATCTTGCCCTGCGGCTCAGTTCCGGTTCCTGGACAGAAGAGCCATTGGATGCTCTTTTACGCGCATACACCTTTTTCGAAAGTCTGGAAGTTTATGACCGCGAACTTGGTATGGTTGTCAACTATCCAGCAACGACGGACCTGCCCGTGTATTCCCAGGGTTTCCAGGCCAACTTGAATGCGGCGATACGGGGGATTCCATCCGAGACGCTCGAGTTCGGCGCTGCAACAGACGCAGGCACCCGCATGGCTTTTATCACACCGGTTCTTCCAGACGAAAACGGCGAGGCAGTCGGTATCGTGGTGGGTTGGTCATCCCTGGAATCCAATCTCATCTTGACGCCACTGATCCAGAGTTTCGATCAATTTTCATACGGCTCAGCATTCATCACCGACGAATTGGGTGATGTCCTGATTCATTCGAAAAGCGACCTGGTGAACCGGCAGTTCAATCTTCATCCGGCAGCGAGCGATGCTGTAAACGTCGAATATACGCAGGACGGTACCCGGCAGTTGGTCTATGTCGAGGCGCTTGAAGAATATTCGTGGCACGTTGTGGTCATCGTTCCGCTGCGCGAGGTTCATCGTCAGGCGCTGCAAATCACCCTGCGTCTCGGAAGTTGGCTGCTTGTGGTTGGGTTCGTTTTACTATGCGCTGTCTTTCTCATCAGTCATCGATTGACGCGCCCGTTGCGCATGATGGCCGAAGTGGCGCAGTCGATCGCCCGCGGAAATCTCGACCGGCCCGTCCCGGCAACCGGCGAGGATGAAATCGGCCGCTTTGCTTCCTCTTTCGAGATGATGCGCCGCAGCTTGAAGGCCAGGTTGGAAGAGATGGGTCTGTTGCTCGACGTCAGTCAACGGCTCTCTACCAGCTTCGACCTTGCGGAGATGCTGCAGCCGATATTGGACGGCATCCGACATATCGCCGCTGCCGATCACATTCGTATCGCTCTGGCTCCTGCGCACGATGACGCACGCCCCACGGGTTTCTGCGCAGGCGACGATCCGGGCAATTGGGCAGTCCTGGATCAGCAAATCCTATCGCTTTCAAATCGCAGAGGTCGCTTCGTGCTGGAGAATCCCACGCGCGCCGGTGCAGTCCTCGATCTCAAGGATTTGACCGGACCGATCGAGACGCTGACTGCCATACCGATGAGGCACGAGGATGAATTTGTCGGCGTGCTCTGGCTCGGTCACCGCTCACCCTACGTGATGACACCGGATGCACTCAATTTATTATCCATTCTTTCCGACCAATTGGCTGTGGCGATAACCAAGGTTCGCTTGTATCAGCGCGCGGAGCAAGAACGCATGCGGCTCGTTACCGTTTTGGAAGGCACGCCTGCGGCGGTGATGATGGTCGATCCCCTGGGCCGGATTTCTCTTCTCAATCCTGCCGCGGCAAGCTTGTTCGGCGTCAGTGAGCGCGAGAGCCTCGGGAAAAATGTGACGGAGGTCGTCGGGAATCCGGATCTACACACACTCCTGCTGGACGGTGGGATGAGCGAACACGCTACGGAAATCGAAATGGATTCCGGGCGCATCATGTTCGCTTCCCTTACGGAAATTAAATCCGAGCATGGTGATCCTGCAGGACGAATTTGTGTATTGTGGGACGTGTCGCATTACAAAAAGCTCGATGCCCTGAAATCGGAATTCGTTTCCACCGTCAGCCAGGACTTGCGCGCCCCACTTACCTTGATGCGCGGTTATGCCACCATGTTGAGTATGGTTGGGGACGTAAACGAGCAGCAGGAGGAATTTTTACAGAAGATACTCACGAGTATCGATCACATGAGTAAATTGGTAGACAATTTACTCGATCTGGGCCGCATTGAAGCCGGCATGGGCTTGAACATTTCGAGCATTCACGTTGAGACGTTGATCAAGGACGTGGTCGATTCCTACCGTCCGCAGGCGGTGAGCAAACGCGTTGCCATCGAAGTCGAATTGGCGGACGGCATGCAATCCCTGGACGCCGATGCAGCTTTGCTGCGCCAGGCGATATCGAATCTGGTGGACAATGCGTTGAAGTACACGCCCGCGAATGGGAGCGTCGTTGTGCGCGCGGAACAAAGCGGGGAGGATCAAATCATTGCCGTGGCTGATACCGGCGTGGGCGTTGCGCCGGCTGACCAGGCACGCTTGTTCGAAAAATTCTATCGCTCTGTCACTTCGGATGCTCTTCACGAACAGGGGTTGGGCCTGGGACTGGCAATCGTTAAATCGATCGTTGAACAACACAACGGACGGATTCAGGTCGAAAGTAAGCTCGGGCAGGGGAGTACGTTCATGATCTATCTACCACTGAAATCTCCTGCTACGGGTGATCAGAAAAAGGCAACGATCAATTTCAAATAAAGTTAGCCTTCTCTGGATTTCATTCGATTACACGTGCTGCGTTCCCCCAGCTTACTAAATGAGTGGTTTCTGTGCTATAATGTTGCCCACAATTAAATAGTTGAACACCGGGAGGAGTAAGCAGCCAGGCGCTGGTAGAGAAGGAGCGGCCGCAGGCTGAAAGCCCCCGCAGCAGCAACTGCTGAAAGTCGCCCGGGAAGAACGCCGAAGAAGACCTCTGGCAATAAAGGTGAGTAGAACGGCGCGGGTAAGCCCGTTACAGCGGAACCCTGATGTTGGTCGGGGAGTGAGTGTGCCAGGAGAAATAGCCTGGTGAAGCGAGGTGGTACCGCGGAGGTTCAGTCCTTCGTCCTCGAGGACGAAGGGCTTTTTGATTCTTTGCAGTCGAAAATGCAAGCTGGACTTGCCATCGCTTATGAACTCGCGCGAAGTGTGTGAGTCAAACTGCATGCAGTAGAAGGAGCTCGGCAAATGGCAATTGAAGATCTTCCGAAAACGTATGATTTCAATAAAGTGGAAGAACGCCTCTATTTGTGGTGGGAGACGAACGGCTTTTTTAAACCGCGCATCGACCCGGACCGGAAACCGTTCGTGATTTCGATTCCGCCCCCGAACGTAACGGGAGAGCTGCATCTGGGTCATGCCATGTTCGTAACGATGGAAGATCTGATGATCCGTCACAGCCGCATGAAGGGTGTGCCGACACTCTGGGTTCCGGGATCGGATCACGCCGGCATTGCCACTCAGCTTCAAGTCGAACGGCTGCTCAGGAAGGAGGGCACGAGCCGAAGAGAGGTAGGTCGGGAGGCTTTCATCCAACGCGCCTGGGAATGGAAGAAGGAATACGGGGGAATCATCACACAGCAATTGCGTCGATTGGGCGCTTCCTGTGATTGGGACCGAGAGCGGTTCACGTTGGACAACGGCTTGTCAAAGGCGGTGCGTGAGGCCTTCGTGCGGCTCTACGAGAAGGGG
>CAYYVY010000158.1:0-4275 GCA_964475265.1 uncultured Anaerolineaceae bacterium
GGCAGAAACCTCTGCCTAGGACCTTTTTCCTATGCGTATAACCTAATTTTGGGGATTTTTTTAGAGAATCTTCTCTTGGTTGCGGATGAATGTCCGCAACCAACACTCACAGGCGCTGGCGACGGATATGCATCCGTCGCCGCTGGTTGGCGGATTTCAATCCGCTGGTTTCTGGGAATGAATTCTGGGGCAGAAGACTGGACGATTACCAATCGCATCGGATCGCGAATAGCAGTCTGGCAGATGTATATCTGCCAGACAACGGTTGCGGATGAATATCCGCTACCAACACTCACAGGCGCTGGCGACGAAGATGTATCCGTCGCCGATATCCAGCGGGAAAAACGATGACCCCAGAGTCTCACTCCGGGGTCACGCTCGTGGGTCAACCTGTAAGCCGCGTTCTGTCCAGTGGCAGCTGCGGTTTACAGACAAAGTCCTTCTTCCCGCCTCTTTCCACCTGGGCGATCATCTATCTAGGCCTCTCGTCACCGAGAGGCTCGAGCGACCGACCCGGAGCTCGAGGGGAACGAGCCGTTCCCCACCGCAGTGCGGTTTCGCTCCTGCTTGGTTTTGCTCCCGATGGGGGTTGCCTGGCCGCCGACATTACTGTCGACGCCGGTGGTCTCTTACACCACCTTTTCACCCTTACCGGACGAATCCGGCGGACATTTTCTGTGGCCCTTTCCGCGGGTTTTCCCGCCCGGGTGTTACCCGGCATCGTGCTCTCTGGAGCGCGGACTTTCCTCAAACACCCTGTGGTGCTTGCGATCGCCCGGTCGGCCCACGGAGCACCTCCATCTTATCCTGCGGCAGCGCGGCCGTCAACCTGAAAACGCGGCCCCACGAGCAGCCGCTAACGAAACGCTAACGCCTTTCTAACGCGTTTTTTCTTGCAACCCCAACCCAAGCCGACTATAATCCTTAAAGCAAGACGAAAAGAGAGTGGCATGCCAATATACACCTACCGTTGCGATAACTGCGGCGTTCAGTTCGATCGGCGACAACACTTTGATGATGCGCCCCTCAAACGCTGCCCGGAATGCAACAAAGAGGCGCTGCGGAAAGTCTATTTACCCGTGGGCATCGTCTTTAAAGGAAGCGGGTTTTACGCTACCGACCACCGCTCACCTTCCGGACAAGTTGCGTCCAGCGGCAAGAAAACGGAAAAGGTGGGTGAGAAGAAAGAAAGCACCAAAGCGGATAAAGACGATTGAGGCGTTCCCTATTTTGAATAAACGAGCCGGACAAATGTCCGGCTCGTTTTGCGTATCCCATCAACGCTTCAGTCTCAGCGACTACATTTGAAATCCCTTGCTCGCCTTCACAATCTTGGATTTGAAATTGGTCACGAACTCCAGTAAACGATCGCTCAGCGTGGCCCATTCATCCGTGTCCAGCGCTTGACGCACTTCTTCCAGATCGTTGGCCAGGAATTCGGTTAACATCTGCGGAGATTCCCCGTAGGTTGTGTACCACGCCTCTGCCGGCTCGATACCCAACTTCTGCAAGCCAGGGACGAATTCCCGCACGAGGAACTCGAAATATTCCTGTTCGCGACCCGGGATCATGTCCCACGTCAGCAATAATTTAATCCCCATGCATCATCCTTCCCACGACCCACTTCGGATCACGCCACACACACCATTATTCTGACTGCTCGAGAACGACGACCTGCGTGTCCTCCGAGAGCCCGCTCTTGGAGATCTTCAAACTCGGCAGTGCTTTATAATCGCTGATGCCCATTTCGGACAGGAAACGCTTAATCGTGCCCAATTTGAGCTCGACGTTTCCGGTCTTGTAGTGCATGGGAACCACGATCGATGGCTCGATGAGGCTGATGACTTCGGAAGCCTGGGATGGTGTGAGCGCCCCGCCACCGCCAACCGGCACAAGGGCAACGTCCACCGTCCCCAGGTCCTCGATTTGCGCCTGCGAAGGAACGTAAGACAGGTCGCCCAGATGCACGACAGTGAGGCCATCGAAGTCGAACACGTACAACATGTTCACCCGGGATTTGGTTTTAGTGGACTTCTTGGGGTCCATTTGAATTCCAATGATGAACACCTCGCCAATCTCGTATTCCCCCGGTCCGGTGATCTGACGCCGTACGCCCTTCACCGCTTTCACGTAGTTGTGGCCCGCCGCGTCGTGACTCACGGTAACGATATCCGCTTTCAATTGCAGCGACGCTAACCCAATCTCCGGACTGTACGGATCGGTGACGACGGTCGCCTTTCCGCGTTCGGACAGGCGAAAACACGAAAGACCATACCAGACGATTTCCACATTTCCTCCTTGGCTACAGAAATCCGATTATACACGATTGCATCCCACTCGCCATACGCCGCAGACGGTTCTTCGTCCTCGAATTTGGAGCCGAACTCGCCTTTGGGATACAATGAATCAGCGAATTGCGGGAGGCGTATCTTGCAGCCTTTGGAAATCGGAAACGGACGGGTGGCGGTGAAGGAAGCCAATCGCTGCCGCATGACTCTGCCGCCAGGTTTGAAGAATTACGCCGATGCGCAGCTGGATGATTACCGCGGCTTGTCCCGTCGGAAATTCCCCTGGCAACCACCCCTGCGCATGCGATTGCGCGGGCGCGCTTCCCACCCTGCGCCGATCGGCACCCTGGGCTTTGGCTTCTGGAACGATCCGTTCTCACTCTCGCTTGGTCAGGGCGGTGCAGCCAGACGGCTGCCGGCAGCCCCCAACGCGCTCTGGTTTTTCTATGCATCGCCGCCGAACGACATGGCGCTCGATCCATTCGTCCCGGGACAAGGCTGGAAGGCCGCCAGCCTGCGCTCACCATCCGTGCCCTCCCTGCTCCTGGCATTTCCCGCCCTGATCATTGCCGGACTGGCGCAGGTGAAACCCCTGCGCCGTCCGCTGATGCGCACGGCGCTGCGCCTCGTCAGCGCCGAGGAACGCCTGCTCGATACCGCACTCAATGACTGGCACGACTACGAACTGCGTTGGGAAGCGCAGGGCGCGGCGTTTTACGTGGACAACGTCGAGGTGCACTCGGCCGTGAATCCACCGTCCGGACCGCTCGGATTCGTCACCTGGATCGACAACCAGTTTGCCGTCGCCTCTCCCGATGGGGGATTTCGATTCGGTACGCTCCCGACGCAGGCAGAACAGTGGTTGGAGATCGAAAACCTGTCGATCGAGTCCGGCTAGATCCGGCCGAATGCGATACACTTCTTCGTAGAGCACAGCACGGGTTGGAAATCGAATAGAGGAGTTAACGGCATGCGCAGGCGTCAGTTGGGCTGGACGGATCTACAACTATCGGCGATCGGGCTGGGTACCTGGGCCATGGGCGGTACGGACTGGCAGTTCGGCTGGGGCCCGCAGGACGACGAAATCTCGATCGCCACGATTCACAAGGCGTTGGACCTGGGGGTTAACTGGATCGACACTGCGCCGGCGTACGGCCTGGGACATTCCGAGGAAGTGATCGGCAAGGCGATCCGCGGCATGCAGCAAAAGCCCATTCTGGCCACGAAATGCACGCGGGTCTGGGACGAAGACCGCATCATATACGCCAGCCTGAAAGGCAAAAGCATCCTGCGCGAGGCGGAGGAAAGCCTGCGGCGGCTGGGCGTGGAAACGATCGACCTGTATCAGATCCACTGGCCGGACCCGGAGGAGGACATCGAGGAGGCCTGGCGCGCCCTGGAGGTGTTGATCCAGCGCGGCAAAATCCGCTACGCGGGTGTCTCCAATTTCAGCGTGGAACAAATGCAAAGCGTGCAAGCGCTTCACCCCATCGCTTCCCTGCAGCCGCCCTACAGCATGCTGCGGCGCAGGGTCGAAGACGAAATCCTGCCCTACTGCGGAGAGCAGCAGATCGGTGTAATTCCCTACAGCCCGCTGCAGAAAGGGCTGTTAATCGGCAAGGTCACGCCCGAATGGGTGGCGGGGCTCCCCGAGGGAGACCACCGCCACGGCGATCCGGACTTCCACCAGCCCAGGTTGGCGCGCAACATGCGCATCACCGCCGGCTTGGCCGAAATCGCCCGGGAAAGCGGCCACACCGCGGCGCAGATGGCCATCGCCTGGCTGCTGCGCCGTGCGGAAGTCACGGCGCCGATCGTCGGCGCGCGCAAACCTTCCCAGATCGAAGGCACCGCGCCGGCCGGGGATTGGGAACTGAGCGAGGCGGAAATCGCCGCTGTGGAGAAGCTGCTCACCGAAGCCTGAGAGGGGTAAAACCAGCACCCCCAACCAGTGGGGATCCGGTCGAGGGTGCATAAGTTTGGACGT
>CAYYVY010000159.1:0-4249 GCA_964475265.1 uncultured Anaerolineaceae bacterium
ATTTCCATGCTGCATATGCCGTGAGACGCACGGCAAGCATTTTGGGAATCAGGCTTGACGCTGAAATTGTTTTCCAGTAGACTAGGCACATCTTTCAAGAAAGGAAGGCGCACCAGATGATGGAAATTCGCCTCAGCAATATCCAGGTGCTTCGCACGCAGTCCGATATTGGACTCGTTGCCAGCATGCCTTCGCGGAGTGCGCCTACCGACAGGTAACCGTCTCGTATTCACGAGACCGCGGTGCGCTCCAGCGCCCGCGGTTTTTTATTTTATCCAACTCTCGGCCGCGGAAAACCGCGGCCGATTTGTTTGGAAAGGAGATTATGGTGAATCAAACAGCAATTCATGTTCAAGATGCCTACAAAGTATTCAATAAGAACCACCGGATATTCTGGCGTCGCAGCAACAAAAACGGTCAGGATGCCGCCACCGTCGCCGTTGACCACGTTTCCTTTCAAGTGAAACGAGGCGAAATATTCGGCGTGCTGGGGCCGAACGGCTCCGGCAAGTCCACGCTGGTGCGCGTGATCGCCACGCTGCTCTTGCCGGATGGCGGTGATGTAACCATTCTGGGGCACGACGTCGTCCGAGAATCGATCAAGGTCCAACGCCTGATCAATCGGGTTTCCGTCGAAGCAGCTTTCTTCAAGAAGCTGTCCCCCATGGAGAACTTGAGTTACGCCGCACATCTCTATGGCCTGGACAACCGCAAAGCTCGCCAGCGAGCGCTTGAACTTCTGGAGCGCCTGGGGCTCGAGCCTGCTGCGGTCGGAAAACCGATCGAGGACATGTCGCGCGGCATGCAGCAGAAAGTCGCCATCGCACGTGCCTTGCTCACACGGCCGGCCATTCTTCTGCTCGACGAACCGACGACCGGGCTTGATCCGCACTCGAAACGCGAAGTTCAGGCCCTGGTACGCGAGGTGCGCGATCGAGACGGCACAACGATCCTGCTCACGACACACGACATGATCGAAGCGGACAAACTTTGCGACCGCATCGCCATCATGGATCTGGGCAAAGTCGTGGCCATGGATACGCCGGCCTGCTTGAAGAAAATGGCCAAAGCGACCAACGGCCACGAACCGACGTTGGAGGATGTGTTCCTCGAACTCACGGGGAAAAAGTTGGTCAAACACGATGGAAATGGGACAAAGGCGGACTGAGCTTCGCCCGCCTTTGTCCGCAGCAATGAAATAGTGGAGGCAATGCAACCATGGTATCGTCAGCATTTCAAGAAATGAGAGCTTCCTACGCATTTGTGGAGCGTAACATCTATCTGGTGAAACGCTATTGGACTTGGGAGTTGGTCTGGATGACTTATTCCATCACCAACAGCCTTTCGGTGAGCTACATCGGCATGGGCATGGAACAGGTGGGCGGCGAGGGCGTTGACGGCCGTTTCCTCGTTCTGTACCTGGTGATGGGGACACTCGTTTGGCGCTATCTGGCGACGATCTTTTACTGGATCACCGACATCATCGGCCTGGAACGCTGGGAGGGCACGATCGAGTATACCCTTATGGCACCAATCCGCCGCATCACACACATGGCCGGTCAAACGATGTTCGCAGTCGTGTACAGCTTCTTGTTCACGAGCGTTATATTGCTGGTGACGGTTGAGCTTTTCGACATCAACCTTGACCAGGCCAACATCTTCGGCGCAACGGTCGTTCTGCTTTCCGGTAGTCTTTCGTTTATCGGCGTAGGCATCGTTGGCTCGATTTTGCCGCTGCTGTTCCCTGAACGCGGCGCGCAAATGACCCACGTGATCATCGCTACGCTGCTGCTCATATCCGGGGTCTACTATCCGATCAACGTGCTCCCGGACTTACTGCAGAAAGCGGCGGTCTTCTCGCCTGCGACGTACGTGTTGCAGGGGGTGCGTTCCGCCATGCTTGATGGCGCCCCACTCGGCAGCTTGTGGCCTGATGTCTGGCCGGCGCTGCTCATCGGCGCGATCGCCATTCCCGTGGGTTTACAGGTCTTCCGTGTGGCAGAACGCTACGCAAAACGCACCGGGAAACTAAGCCGAGACGGATGAATCACATTTCATCATCATAGAAGAAAGCGAGTTTTCGGATGAAAGCAGATATAAAGACAACGAAATTATCGTCATTCGAACGAAATGGCTTCATCGTTCGCCCTGCACGAATGGACGATCTCGAAGAAGCCGTAGCTATGTTCAATCGAAGTTCGAGAGAGATGATCGGGAGGGCGGAATTCACGCCCGTTGAATACCGCCGCGAATGGGAAGCGCCGGGATTCTATCTTCAAAACGACTCGCGCCTCGTGTTGTCACCCGACGACGTAATCGTCGGCTGCGTCGAAGTTTGGGCGCTCATAGATCCACCCGTCCATCCCTGGGTTTGGGCGCGCGTCGATCCCCAATGGGAGGGTCGGGGCATCGGCACGGCAATGCTCCAGTGGGGCAAAGCGCGGGCCATCGAGGCCACTTTTGATCGCGTTCTCGAACCGTATCGTATCGCCATGTACTGTGGCACGTATGGCAATCACGAGGCAAGCAGACGGCTGCTTGAAGGATTTGGTATGCACTTGATCCGCCAGGCCCATCACATGCGCATCGATTTCGACAAGCCGATTGGCGAACCAAGCTGGCCCGAGGGCATCTTAGTGCGGACGTATAATCACGCCGAGGATGCTGAGGCCGTGTACCTGGCGAATGACGAAGCATTTCGTGATCATTGGGGTTACGTAGAAACCCCATTTGAACAAGGTTTCGAGCGATGGCTGCATTTCCTTGTCAACCGCGATAACTTCGATCCTTCCTTGTGGTTTTTAGCCGTCGACGGTGAGGAAATCGCAGGCATGGCATTGTGCAGGCCGCAAGCAGACGACGATGCAGAGATCGGTTGGGTTGGAGAACTGTGTGTCCTCCGGCCCTGGCGCAGGAAGGGAATCGGCCTGGCGCTGCTGCGGCATGCCTTTCGCGAGCTTCGTAAGCGCGGCAAACGGGGCGTGGGGTTGGGTGTTGACGCCGAAAATCTAACTGGCGCCTTGCGACTCTATGAACGCGCGGGAATGCATGTCGAACGCAATCGTTTGACCTATGCTCTCGAACTTCGCCCCGGTCGTGAATTGGCTACGGAAACGCTCTGATTCGAGTCTGTTAATGCAGGTCGCTTACGGTGAAGTTTCGGATACAATCTGCCTGGTACGGAGCACTCCCGCACAGCCTCAGCACGTAATCAACGGCTGAGCAGTTGTTGGATTAACTCTGCACACCGGACGACCATGGAAATCGATAAAGACATGTTGAAAGCCGTAATCTGGGATCTGGGCGGCGTCATCGTTCGCACGCTCGATCAAAGTGGAAGATCGTATTGGGAAAACAAACTCGGGCTGCCCGGTCGACGACTCGCGGAAATCGTTTTCGAAGGCGAGATGGGCCGCAAAGCCACGCTCGGGCAGGCTGGCCCGGATGACGTTTGGCAGTGGGTCATCGAACGACTCGATCTACCTGCGGAATCACGCCCGGAACTGGAACGAGACTTCTGGAAGGGCGATCGGGTGGATCAAGAATTGCTGCAGTTCATCCGGGGTTTACGTCCCCGATACAAAACGGGTTTACTCAGCAACGCTTGGCCGGACTTGAGGGACGTGCTGACAAATGTCTGGCGCATCGCGGATGCATTCGACGAGATCGTCATATCCGCCGAAGTCGGCATCGCTAAGCCGGATGCAGGTATCTACGAGCGGGCCCTCGAAGGGCTGAACGTCGCAGCAGAAGAAGCCATTTTCGTTGATGATTTTTTAGAGAACGTTCAGGGAGCACGCGCTGTCGGCATGCAAGCTTTGCACTTCCAGAACCCGAGCCAAGCGATACGAGACGTTAAAGCCGCCCTCGAACTGTAACCCACCCCGTGATCTCCAAGGACAAGCGGACTGTTCCCATCCACTCGGAAAATGCAACCCGTTTACACCCCGAATCAACTGCGACGAATCATCTCGAGACGTCGCACCCTCCATTAATTTAAAGGGTTGATTCTTGTTGAGAACACACAGAGAAAATTCAGTAAAACTATTTTCGGAGTCTATGCGACGAAAAGAGGAGTCTTTAAAGTTACCAAATTCGAAAAGGTATTCATTGGGACTGCATGTTTAACAACGCCGACGAGCTCCCTGCCATCCTCAAGACAGCCCGACACTGCCGCTCTCGCCGGGGCATCGTCGTCGATAAACCTTAACGGAAGGGCATTTTCCCAGCCGGTCGGCGCTATCTTTTC
>CAYYVY010000160.1:0-2497 GCA_964475265.1 uncultured Anaerolineaceae bacterium
ATTAAATCGTTTCGACATTACTTTCACCCGCCATCGTGCTACAATTGATCAACGTTCCTTCCAGAGGGGGAAAAATGGAAGAAATCTATCCCGACGATTTAATTCTCATTGCCGTGATGAATGATCCGCGCGATCTCGAAATCGCCCGTTTGCTGGGTTGGTACCGCATTCCGGTGCAAACGGCGCCCAAGACGGTGGGCGTGGATTGGATCGCCTTCTATCTTACGAGCGCCTTTGGTGATCTAAAATGGTCGATCCACCACATCGCGCCGGTTCTCGGGCACGAGTTGGTTACGCGGCGGGAGCTGCTGCACAAGGAGAGCAACCATCCGCGCGCCGACGAACCTTACTTTAAGCTGCAGCTTGGTGCTTTATCGCAGCTGCCGCAGCCCATTCGTTCCGAGCGTTGGCGGCGCTTTACATTTCTATACACCACGGGTGAGCGGTTCCTGACGGCGACGGAGATGAGGCAGCTGAGGGTTCCCACGTCTAGCAAGCGCGATCGCCTGTGGCGCATCCTGCGCGAACGGGCAGAAGTGGTTGTGGATAGCCACCCCGAATGATTTTCCCGTCTATAATTGAATCGTCCTCTGTTTCGATTGCGATAGAATCCCAACAGGAGAGCATCTTCATGGACTTGAAGTTAATTCGTTCGGGAACGCTGGTCACGGACAGCGCAAGCTATGCGGCCGATGTATTGATCGACGGCGAGAAAATCGTTGAGATCGGCGAGGGACTCGAGGTCTCGGATGCGGAGGTGTTCGACGCCACAGGTAAACTCGTCATGCCGGGCGGGATCGATCCGCACACGCACTTCGATCTGCCCATGTTCGACACCGTCTCTTCGGACGATCACTACAGCGGTCACAAGGCGGCGGCCTTCGGCGGGACGACGACGGTGATGGATTTCGTGCCCCTGGAGAACGGCTCGCTGCGGGACTCGGTCGCCGAGTGGCAGCGGAAAGCGGACCCGAAAGCCGCCGTCGATTTCGGCTTTCACATGAACATCACCCAACTGAATGAAACCATCCTGGCCGAAATCCCGCTGCTTCTCGACGAAGGTATTACTACATTAAAAGTATTCACGGCCTACAACGGGCGACTACGCTTGCAGGATGGTGAGATATTTCAAGTTATGCGCGTAGCGGCGGAGCACGGCATGTTAACCATGCTGCACGCCGAGAACGGGGACGTGATCGAGATTCTCACTGCGGAAGCCCTGGCCGCCGGCCACAAAGAACCGATCTGGCACGCACGCACCCGTCCCGCCTGGGGTGCGGTGGAGTCGGTTCTGCGCGGTATAGCGTTGGCAGAGCAGGCGCACGCCGCACTGTACGTCGTACATCTGAATACAGCCGGAGGCCTGGATCAAATCCGCTACGGGCGGGAACGCGGTGCGCGCCTGATGGCCGAAACCTGCCCGCAGTACCTTTTCTTCACCTCGGAGCATCTAGAGCGAACGGACGGCGCCAAATGGATTTGTTCGCCGCCGATGCGCAGCGCGGCGGACAACGCCGCCTTGTGGGGGGGATTGGAGGACGGCAGCATCCAGACCGTCGGAACCGATCATTGTCCATTCTTTTTTAATGGAAGAGAAGCGATCGAATACGAGGGGCAAAGCGTCGCCATTCCCGGAAAAGAGCTGGGCGCAGAGGATTTCACCAAGATACCCAACGGACTGCCGGGCGTCGGGGACCGCATGCCGGTTTTGTGGACCACCGGCGTCGGCGCGGGGAAGATCACGCCCAATCAATTCGTCGCCCTGACGAGTACACATGCAGCGAAGATTTTCGGGCTCTATCCCCGAAAAGGCGCATTGGCGCCCGGTTCAGATGCGGATTTGGTGATCTGGGATGCGCAGAGGAAAGTCAACTACGGTGTGGCATGTGCGCAGCAGCGCACGGACTACAATCTGTACGAGGGCTGGGAACTGACCGGCTATCCGGAAAAAGTTTTCCTGCGCGGCTCGCTGATCGTCGATGAAGGCAGTTGGTATGGGAAAGCCGGAATGGGGCGGTTTTTGAAAAGAGGATCCGGTGCTGAGGTGATCTAGGCGATCGCTTGATTCCCAATTTGCTGACAAATTCAAATTTACCCGATACCGGTTGCGGATATTCATCCGCAACCGGTAACTTGCATTCCATCTGAGCGGAACGAGCCGCGGAGCGGTGAGTGCAGTCGAAGGATCCTTCGACTTCGTTCGCTTCTACGAAGCTCACTCCGCTCAGGATGATGCAAGGACCTATGTTGGCGACGGATGTGTATCCGTCGCCGATATTTGGCGGATATCTATCCGCTGGTCTTCAGGACGATTTCGACCGGGTGGATGGATTAGCGAACTTGATTCCGACATATGCCAGCACTTCTGTTCAGAGGCCGGTAGATTCAAATCTACCGAATACCGGTTGCGGATGAATATCCGCAATCGGCGTATCACTCAGCTGGCGACGGATGTGTATCCGTCGCCGATATTTGGCGGATATCTATCCGCTGGTCT
>CAYYVY010000160.1:2597-4245 GCA_964475265.1 uncultured Anaerolineaceae bacterium
TCAGGACGATTGCGACTGGTTGGATGGATTAGCGATCTCGATTCCAACGTATGCTGAAACTTCCGTTCAGAGGCCGGTAGATTCAAATCTACCGCATGTTGGTTGCGGATGAATATCCGCAACCAGCGTAATGCCTTGTTAGCCGAGGATGTGCATCCACAACCAACATGAGACGGCCCGCTTGTTTCAAAAAAATCGGCATGTTAGAATCTCTATTACCTCAGATCGGGGGTCGTATGAAGGCAAGTCTTTCAAGCGGCGTCGGGCAGCCTCGCTCGTCGAAAAGTGCCACTCGATCTGCGAAACCTCGATGAACTGTGAAAGGACTCGCACGATCAAGTCGGGATGGCGATCATGGGACGAGATGAAGCGATGTTGATCCACAATGCACGGCTCGTCACATGGGGCGAACCGAACCAATTGCTCGAAGGGTATGCGTTGCTGCTCGAGGGAACAAAGATCGCCGAGCTGGGTCCTGAAAGCGAACTGCTTTGGCGACACCCGCAGGTCGAAAAACTGGATGCGCGCGGCCAGATCGTGATGCCCGGCAACATCTGTGCGCACACCCATTTTTACAGCGCCTTCGCACGCGGTCTGGCTATTCCAGGGCGTGCGCCGCGGGATTTCCCGGAAATACTGCGAAAATTGTGGTGGCCGCTGGATAAATCGCTAACGGCTGAGGATGTGCGCGTCTCTGCCCAGGTTTGCCTGCTGGATGCAATCCGCCATGGGACGACGACCCTCATCGATCATCATGCTTCCCCCAACGCCATTGAAGGATCTCTCGATACGATTGCCGACACTGTAGACGAGGCCGGGCTGCGGGCTGTACTCTGCTACGAAGTCACGGATCGCGACGGAGAGGAGAAAGCTAAAGCGGGGATCGAAGAAAACGTGCGTTTCATCGACCGCTGCAAAAATGGGGATGTGGCCGAGGGGCGAATCGCCGCCACTTTCGGATTGCACGCCAGTCTGACTCTTTCCTCGGAGACCCTCGACGCCTGTCGAAGTGCAGCAGCACAGGATACAGGGTTTCACATTCATGTCGCCGAACACGAGGCCGACGAAGAGGACAGCCTGGCGAAGTCGCAGCTGCGGGCTGTGGAGCGGCTGCACGAGCACGCTATCCTGGGAAAAAGGACCATCGCCGCGCATGCCATACACGTCGATGCGCATGAAATCGAACTTCTGGCAGACAGCGGCACCTGGGTGACGCACCAGCCACGCTCGAACATGAACAACGGCGTGGGCGTCGCGGACGTCGAAGGACTGCTGCGCGCCGGCGTGCGCGTCGGCCTGGGCAACGACGGTTTTTCGAACGCCATGTGGGAAGAATGGAAGACCGCTTATCTGCTGCATAAAGTGTGGAATCGGGATCCCCGCAGAATGCCCGGGGATGTACTCGTCGAAATGGCGGTGCGCAACAACGCCGATCTGGCGAAGGTGTTCTTCCCCGATGCGCCGATCGGACAGCTCGTCCCCGGCGCGCAGGCGGATCTCATTTTCGTCGACTATCACGCCATCACACCGTTGACAGCGGGAAATATTCCCTGGCACATCATCTTCGGTTTTCGAGACTCGATGGTGACGACAACGATCGTCGCCGGTAAAATTCTGATGAAGGATCGAGAACTGCTCACGCTCGACG
>CAYYVY010000161.1:0-4241 GCA_964475265.1 uncultured Anaerolineaceae bacterium
AGGCAGACATCTGGGTGCCCCCCTCATCTAGATGTTTGCCTGTGCTTTTAAGCAGTACTATGAGGGTTCCTGATTGTAAATCGACGTCGCTCAGCTCCCCAGCACGATGTCATTCAAGGCCACTCCGAGGGCGGCGATCTCCTCCAGCGTGTTGTAATGCACCAAACCGACGCGCACCATGCCGCCATGCGCTTCCAGCCCGAGGCGCTCCGTGACCGCCAGGGCGTAATAATTGCCGTCCCATACGTAGATTCCCGACTTTCCCAATTCAGTGGCGATGGTCCGTGGATGATGGCCGTCCAGCGTGAATGAAACGGTGGGTACGCGGCGATCCAAATCCTCCTCGTCCGTAATGCCCCAGATCTTGATGCCCGGCACGGCGGACAACGTTTCGATCAACGTCCGTGTGAGGTTGGATTCGTAGGATTGGATGGTACGCATCGCACGCTGGAAGCACAGGACTCGATCGGAAGATCCAGCATCATCCTGGAGGTCATCTTCTCCGAGCATGCCGAGATATTCAAGCGTACCGAGAACGCCTGCGATGCCTTCGTGATTTTGAGTGCCCGTCTCGAATCTGCCGGGCGGCCGAGACGGCGCCGGACGGACTTTGTAGGCTTTCAGGCGCTCGAGGTGTTTGCTTTTACCGTACAGTACCCCGATGTGCGGGCCGAAGAATTTATAGGCGGATACGGCCAGGAAGTCGCAATCGATGTCTTGAACGTCGATCGAGCCGTGCGGCGCATACTGCACGGCGTCGACGAAGCACAGCGCACCTGCATCGTGCGCCTGGTGCACGATCCGACGCACGGGATTGATGGTGCCCACGGCGTTTGAGGCGTAGCCCACGGCGACGAATTTCGTGCGTTCGTTGAGCAGACTTTCGAACTGCTCGACTCGCAGGGTGCAGTCTTCCACATCGAAGTCCAGCCAGTGGACCTTACAGCCCCGCTCCTCGGCGATGATCGTCCACGGCGAGATGTTGGCATCGTGGTCGAGACGGGTTACGATGATTTCGTCATGCGGCGTGAGTTCCTGCGCCAGACTGCGGCTGAGCGCAAAGGCGAGCGAGGTCATGTTCGGTCCGAAAATGATTTCCTGCGGACTGCCGGCGTTGAGGAAATGCGCCATGGCCTGGCGCGACTCGGCGATGATTCGATCGGACTCCCGGCTGGTGGGAAAAGCGCCACCGTGATTGGCGTTGCTGTCGATGAGATAAGCCGTCATTCGATCGACGGTTTGCCGGGGGACCTGCGTGCCGCCCGGATTATCGAAATAGATCGCACCTTTGTCCAGCGCCGGAAAGTGTGCGCGAAACGCAGATAAATTGAGGCTCATTGAAACACTCCTCTCCTGATCCATGCTTTTTGGCGATGCTGTCATGCCCGTTCGACGCGAATCACGAGCGGCCGTAAAACTGGCATGATTCTAATCCAACACCACGGCGCCATCGGCAATGAGCCGCTCGGCGCGCGCCAGATCCCGGGGCGTGTTGATGTTGAAAAAAGAGAATCCGCTCGGATCCAGCCTGCCGAGTTCGGTCTCATCGATTGTCAAAACCTTAACTTTTGGATAAAAGCTCACCAGCCGTTGGTCCCTGGCTTGAAGCGATTCTTCGAGCGCGGGGAGACACGCCTGGCGCTTGTACAGCGCATGCAGCGGCTCGAACTGGTTTTGATGAAAGGGCACGACGAGGTCTGCCTGGGGCGCAAGCTGAATTAAATGTTCGAGTAAGCCGCGGTTCAAGAAAGGCATGTCGCAGGCCACAACGAGAACGGCTTCTCCATGCGCGGCGGCCAGGGCGCTGTACAAACCTACCAGCGCACCGGAGGCGGGGATCGCATCCGCTACGGTGCGTATCCCCAGATGGGCGTAGGCCTGAAGTTGATTGGCGACGATCAGGGTTTCGTCCCCGAGACCTGCGAGGCGCCGGATTACGTGTTCGATGAGCGGCGTGCCGTTCAGCTCGACGAACGCCTTATCGGTCCCCATGCGGCTCGACGAGCCGCCGGCTTGGATGGCCACCGTGATCATGGGTTCATTGTACCTTGATCTCACTGCGGCCGGACCCGCTGCAAACCAATCACGGCCCCACCGATGGAAGTGATAGAATAATGATATTGGGGTTCGCAGATGGCATTTGCTGATAAACTCGACCAATTGACCAGGGAAGGGGAGCTCTACGAGCGCCTGCCCGACGATGCAGTGCGCTGCTACGCCTGTGGGCATCGCTGCCTGATTCGGGAGGGCAAACGCGGGATCTGCAAGGTGCGCTTCAACCGCGGCGGCAAGCTGATGGTTCCCTGGGGTTACGTGGGAGCGCTGCAATGCGATCCGACGGAAAAGAAACCCTTCTATCATTTCCTGCCCGGCTCCGACACGTTGACCTTCGGCATGCTGGGTTGTGACTTTCACTGTGGCTTTTGCCAAAACTGGCTCAGCTCCCAGACCCTGCGCGATCCCGCTGCGGACCGCTCGGTGGGATTTATCCGTCGCCTGTCAGCGGAAGAGATCGTGCAGCACGGCCTGAACATGGGCGCCAGCGTCGTCGGTTCCTCGTACAACGAACCGCTGATCACCTCGGAATGGGCAGTGGAGATCTTCAAACTGGCCGTCGAAAAGGGGTTGAAATGCGTTTACGTCTCGAACGGCAACGCCACGCCGGAAGTACTCGAGTATCTCCGCCCCTATCTGAGCGGCTACAAAATCGACCTGAAAAGCATGCAGGACAAGGAGTATCGACGCCTGGGCGGTGTGCTGCAGCACGTGCTCGACACCATCCAAATGGCGCACGACATGGGTTTATGGGTCGAGGTGGTCACGCTGGTGATACCGGGTTTCAACGACAGCACGGATGAACTGATGGACGCGGCGCGCTACATCGCTTCCGTTTCCAGCGACATCCCCTGGCACGTAACGGCGTTTCACAAGGACTATCAAATGACCGACGCCGACAACACGCCAGCCGAGACTCTGATCCGCGCCGCCGAAATCGGGCAGGAAGCCGGGCTGAACTACGTTTACGCGGGGAACCTGCCGGGCAGGATCGATCCCTACGAGCACACCTTCTGCCCGCAATGCGGCACGCGCTTGATCGAACGCCTGGGATACCTCATCCTGGATTATCAAATCACAGACGAAGGCCGCTGCCCGAAGTGCGAGACGGAGATCGCCGGCGTGTGGCCCGGATCGGCGAGCGATGTTCGCCTGAGTTCACGGTCCGATCTTTTCTATCGCGGACCGAGAGGCGTGTAAACGACGAATATGGAATTGGAAGAATACACCGCTAAATTATTGATCAGCTACGATCCGCTGCCTGAGAGGCGGGAGGCCTACCTGCGTTACGTGCGCGGGGAATTCGTGCCCGCGCTCGAGCAGCTGGGGTTGGTCATGTGCGACGCCTGGTATACGGCATACGGTTCCCATCCGCTGCGTCTCTCCGGCTTTCTGGCCAGCGACCGCGCCACGCTGGAGCAGGTGATCGATTCGGAAGCCTTTCAAGATCTGGAACGCCGCTTACTGGGATACGTGACGAATTACAAGCGCAAGATCGTGCCGCACCGCGCAACTTTCCAATATTGATAGATCGAGATGTTACCGGTAACCAAGACGCTGCAAAATTGGTGCGCGCTCTTTTGTGTGAAATTTCACAATATGGTGTATACTATAGGCGCCCCGGCAGCATCTCACATCCCAGCTCCATCCCTCCCGCCCTGCAACACAGCTTAGCCGGGGCGCTCGTTTAATTGACTTGCCAACCAATAAGCCGATTCTGGCTATCGTCCAAAATTCAGGGCACAAGGCCGACACCGAATTCGATCACAGCATCGAATTCCCGCTGACGCCGCCAAAAGAAACGACCCCGCTGCATGAGAAGTTGAAATAGGAAAACCGCCGGTTTTCAATACAGCCGGCGGTTTATTATTTGTATGATTTTTACGCCGCCACAAGAGCCGCTCCGGTCCCTGAGGGGAGTTTTCTCTTGCATTAGCGCGCAATAAAAGTATGCTCGAAAAACTCGAGCGGACTCTTGATGACGTCACATTCGAACAAACAATAATGCGGCAGCCACAGAACCAGCGCCAGAACACAAATGCCGATCGAGACGCCATAAAAGACCAGGCGGTTATCCGCATGCTCGCGTGAATCGGCGGCAGCGGAACCTTCATCCGCCTCCTTCTTTCGCAGCGCGAACTCCCGGAAGGGCAGATTAACCGAGACCGCAACCAGGGCGAAATTGA
>CAYYVY010000162.1:0-3903 GCA_964475265.1 uncultured Anaerolineaceae bacterium
GCCATTAATGCGAAGACCCTATGGTTTTCTTTGGGGAGTTGAAATTGGAACCGGAACCTGGCAACAGAGTACATATGAAACAAACAATGAGATATTCGCGGATATGTTCTTAGGTTGGGTTGGGAATGGTTCGAATAGTATGTGGATGAATGATAAGCTGGGTCCAATACGAGCTGAGCACATGAACAGCAATATGCCGGATTGGATCGATTTGGCGATAAACTAATAATAGTTGTGCCATGGAGTATTTTGATGAAAATTAATCGCGTATGCTTCTGGTGTTTGGTAATGCTATGCATCATTTCAGGATGTGCTGTTTTATCAACGCCGAAAGTAACTGAAACACCCTTATTTACACGATTCCCGACAGAAATTGACGTCTCAGAAACTGAAGAGCTGGGAACAGACGAAACGATATTAGAAAGTCTTACCCAGGCGACAACGATCACGGTCTCAACAACACCAACCCCTATACCGACTTTATCGCCAAGCGATGCGGAATTAATGGTGACAAATCTCTTGATAGATAATAGTGATTGTGAATTCCCATGTTGGTGGGGCTTTATTCCAGGGGAGACTGACATAATATCATTCAAGTCATTTGTATATACCCTAGGAGATTTTGCAGGACCATGGCATGATGAAAATGGTATTTACTTTTATATTGAATTTCCTGTAGACGAAAAGTTGATACATTTAAGAGGTGGTGGTTATTTCGACGAGGAGGGTAAAAATATTGAATGGATAAATGTATTCACAGAAATCGATCGAGAAATCGAAGGTGGATATGAAACCTTATATGGTGATCAATTATACTCTGAATACTTCATGCGGTACTCTATTGCACATTTTCTTTCCACTTACGGGGAACCCTCAGATGCATTAGTGTATGTATCTGATAGTTGGTGGCCACTAAGTTTGATTCTATACTATCAAGAGTTGGGTATCTTCGTTGACTTCCAAATGCCGGTAGACGAGTTGGGTGATCGGTACAAAGCATGCCCCTCCGAAGCCATTGCTCATTTATGGCTTTGGTCCTCTGATAAAAATTATCCAATCAAAGAAGTGCTTGAAGAAAATGAATATGGGATCCCATATCTCGGACCTGCCTTTGGTTATGTCACCATTGAGGAAGCAACTGGTATAGCAATGAAAGAATTCGTGGATATTTTCAGCGATCCTACAAATACATCTTGCATCCAGACACCCATTACTCTTTTGCAATAAATATATATCCAGAAATTAACCCAACACCTCAAGATATGCCTTCAAAAAGTGTCGATTGAAGTTTTCCATCCGCAACCAGTGGATCTGACCCCAAAAAGTTGGAACCATAATATTAAAGGGGTGGCCTTTTTAGGGTCAGAACCTAAATGCTAGACAGCGACCTTGCTTCATGTTGCGATCGTGTAAAATATTCACGCGGCAATCTTTCAACGTTGACTTTATTAAATTCCTCCCCTGCCAGAACCCGCTTGATTTGGGTGACTACATCTACCCGTTCAATAAATCCTAGATCCGGCTTGGTTAGGTTATCAACAAATGCAAGGATCCGTGCCCTTTCATCCCCGTTCAAGGGTAGTGTGCTTTCATCCCGTTGATCGCCAAGGAAATCCAGCCGTTCCTCTATGGTTGCCATGGCCGTGTAATAATCGTCTGCCACCGTTTGATCGTGGGCCCGGGCGTAGGACATGGTGGTGTTCAACCGCTTGTGCCCCAGGAAGCGCTGAATGGACGTCACCCTGCAGCCCGCATTGAGCAGCTGCGTGGCGCAGGTGTGACGCAGCCTGTGCGGGTACAACTTCACCCCAACTCGTTCTCCAGCGGACTTTATGCGTGAATGGATCAGGCTTCTCTTGACCGGACGGTTGCGGTACAGGAAGACGTGATCGCCATATCCCTCCCCACGAACCGTCAGATACTCCGTGATCGCCAGAACCGCGGCTTCCGTGAGAAAGACCACGCGGTCCTTCAAGCCCTTGCTGTTACGAATGGTGAGTCTCCGGCCTGATAGATCCAAGTCTTCCAGGCGCAGCTCTTCCACCTCTCCCAAACGCATCCCGCCCTGCCAGAGAAGATAGAATGCGGCGCGATCGAGCAGGCGATCCCGGCGATGGCTGAACTTCCCGGCGTTGAAAACTCGCATCTCAAAATCGTCCCGCAATTGCTTCACCTGTTCGTCGGTGAGGAACTTCGGTAGCGGATCAGGCGCCTTCAGGTCCGGGATCCGCAGCAACGATTGCGGCACTTCGATACCCTGGTCCTGCAAGTGGCGCAAGAAGGACCGGAACGTGCGGATATCGTTGTTGATCCCGGATACCGCATAGCCCGCCTCCAGCCTGTGATTGACGTAATCCATGAAAATCTGACGCTTCACATCCCTGAACTGGCTTACGCTGCCACGTTCGCACAGGAAACGCCACACGCGCAGGTGATTGCTCCAGAAGCGCTGTGTGTTCTCCTTCACCCGCGCCGGTCGCCAGTTGCACCTCTGGACAGTCAGATAGCCTTGCAGGTATTTCACCAGCCAGGAAGGCAATCCGGCGGTGCGATCAGAAATGTCGATGTTTGCTTTGGCATTTTCCTCCCCCAGGCCGCGCTCCAGGCGCAGGAACATGCGGAACTTCACCAGTGCGTTGCGGCAGTTGTTCGTCCATGCAGCACTGAGCTTCTTGGCTTTGATGTAGTGCAGGGCGCAATCCAGGTCGCGCTCCAAATCGAGCAGGTCATGCGGCTTGAGATTCAGCCCCAGTACGTGTCCCGCCATGGGGACGGAATAGTTTTCCGTCACCAGTTCGCTGGCACCGCCCTGGAGCAGCCAGTCTCGATAGCGCTCCAGCAGGGCCACGTTTTCCGGAGGCCAAAACGACGTTGGTTTCGGTCTGGGGCAATCCGGCGGGAGCTTGCGGCTGCGTGCGAGCTGCAAGGAACGATCGTAGCGATCCGCAATCGAGGATACTCTCCGCGGCGGGCTCATCGCACGCCTCCTGAAGCTCCCCAGTGCTCGAGCGCCTGGCAAGCGGCATAGAAATCGGATTGCACCTGGCGGTCGTTGGCCATCACATAGGTCTGTGTGGATTCCAGCCAGCGATGCCCCATCAGCTTCTGGATGGAGGTGACCGGCACGTCGGCCTGGAGTAGATCGTTGGCGAAGGAATGACGCAGACGATGGGCGGTGATGTGGATCCCGGCTCTCTCTCGATAGCGCATCAAACGCTTGTGAATGGCAGTAGTGGACATCCCCTTCCGCAGGTAGCTGAGAAAGACGTGATCGCAATTGCTGATGGGTCGTTCTGCGAGATAATGCCGCAGGGCACGTTCAGCCTGCGGGGATAGATACACGGAACGTTCGCGCGACCCCTTGCCGCGTGCTACCAGGCGTGGGTGCGGCTCGTCCAGGTAGAGATCGGCCAGCAGCAATGCAGCGACCTCCGAGATACGCAAACCACAGCGCAGCATCAGCATGAACATGGCGCGATCGCGAATATCATCGATCACGGCGAAGAACTTGCGCAGCTCTTCCAACTGCACGGGACGGGGCAGGCGCTTCGGCTCTCTCAGGTGATGACGGCGAGGGATGACGGGGGAAGCCAATTCTTCATCTTCATCTGAGAGAAAATTGTACAGCGACGTTACAGCGGCCAGACGCCGATTGATGGTGGTGGGCTTGAACCCGCGTTCGGTCTGGATGCGGATGAAACAGTCGATGTCCTGGAGCGTGACTTCTCCCGGTTGTCGATCACCCACCGTCTTTGCGAAAAGCTGCAGATCGTACTTGTAATCCCGCCAGGTGCGGGAGTGGGGGTTCCGGCATCGCGTCCAATTGACGAAGCGCTGAATTTCCAATAGCATGGTAATACCTCCTGTGAAGTAGAATGTTGGACCGGAATCCCCATTCTACTC
>CAYYVY010000163.1:0-3765 GCA_964475265.1 uncultured Anaerolineaceae bacterium
CCAACCGCCTGGGGACCAACTCGCTGCTGGACATCATCGTCTTCGGCAAGGAAAGTGGGGCGCAGGCGGCGGCGTACGCGGCGCAATCCGATTACCTCCCGTTGCCGAAAAAACCTGACGCAGAAGTCCGCCAACGGCTGGACATACTGTTCAAGGGAAAAGGCTCCGAGAATGCCGCCACGCTGCGGCGGGAGATGCAGGAAGTGATGTTCGCCGACGTGGGCGTGTTCCGCACCGAAGAGGGCATGCAGCAGGCGCTGGATAAAGTGCGTGAGTTGAAGCAGCGCTACACCAAGATTCGCGCAGGCGATGCGGGAAAAGTGTTCAACACAGACGTTTTGGAAGCGTGGGAGCTGGGCTGTTTGCTCGACATCGCCGAAGCGACGGCGGCGTCGGCGCTGGCCCGCCAGGAAAGCCGCGGCGCGCACGCGCGCGAGGATTACCCCGAGCGGGACGACGAAAATTGGATGAAACACAGCCTCGCTTTCCTGGAGCCGGAAGGCATCTCGCTGCGCTACAAGCCGGTGAAGGTCACGTACTTCAAGCCCATGAAGCGCGTGTATTGAGTCGTTAGGGCACATCGCGGGAGAGTGACCATGCAGGTTAAACTGCATATCTTTCGTTACAATCCGGAAACCGATAAGCGGCCGCATTACGAGAAGTATTCGCTCGAGGCGGAGCCTACGGATCGCGTCCTGGATCTACTCAACCAGGTGAAGTGGTACCAGGACGGCACGCTGGCTTACCGGCGTTCGTGCGCGCACGGGGTTTGCGGCTCGGACGCCATGCGCATCAACGGCGTCAACCGCCTGGCTTGCAAAGTGCTGGTGCAGGACGTGGGGAAGAAGATTACCGTCGAACCGCTGCTGGGCATGGCGGTGATCAAGGATCTGATCGTCGACATGGAGCCCTTCTTCGAGCAGTATCGCGGCGTAATGCCCTATTTCGTCAACGACGAGGAGCCGCCGCAGGGCGAGCGCTTGCAGAGCCCGGAACAGCGCGCCCGCTTCGACGACACGACCAAATGCATCCTCTGCGCCGCCTGCACGACGGCCTGCCCCTCGTTCTGGGCCAGCGAAGAATACGTAGGTCCGGCGGCGATGGTGCAGGCGCATCGCTTCATCTACGACAGCCGCGATCGCGCCGCGGTGGAACGCCTGCAGATATTGAACGACCGCACGGGCATCTGGCGCTGTCACGATATTTTCAACTGCACCGATGCCTGCCCGCGGGACATCGAAATCACCAAAGCGCTCGGTGAACTCAAAATGGCCATCTCGAGCGGCAAGGTGGAGTAGCACGATACTCGTAGGCCTTCCGATCTGGCCATGAGTGGAAGACAATGAACCTATACGATATCTTCAACCGCGCACCCCGCATCCTGGTCGCCGATGACGACTGGCTCAACCGCGACCTGTTGGAGGCGTTTTTAAAGGAGGCGGGATGCGAGGTCATCAAGGCGGCCGACGGCGACACGGCCCTGGAGCTGGCTTTGGAGAATCCGCCGGACCTGGCCATTCTCGACGTACAGATGCCGCGCATGGACGGCCTGGCCTTATGTGCGGCTTTGAAGAGCGTCGAGGGCATGCGCTTCATCCCGGTGGTGATCGTCACCGCGCTCGACTCGGAGGACGAGAAGATGCGCGCCATCGAGGTCGGGGCCGACGAGTTCGTCAGCAAACCCTACAGCTCGCTGGTGCTGCTGACGCGCGTGCGTTCGCTGCTGCGCATCAAGCAGCTGCACGACGAATTGGAAGCGCGCAACCGCCTGCTGCGGCAGGTGCTGGACCGTTTCCTGGCCGAGGACGTCACCGACATCATCCTCGAGGACCCGGAGCGTTATCTGCAGTTGGGCGGCGAAATCCGGCAGGTGACGGTGCTCTTCGCCGACATTCGCGGTTTCACGCGTTTCACCGAGCAGCACTCGGCGGAGCAGGTGATCAACACGCTGAACCGCATCTTCGAGAACTTGAGCAAGATGGTCTTCAAGCACCGCGGCACTTTCGATAAGTATCTGGGCGATGGTTTCATGGCCTTTTACGGCGCGCCGATCGCCCGCGAGGACGACGCCAAACGCGCCATCGACACTGCGGTGGAAATGCAGGTACTCTTTCGAAAATTGCGGGAGGAATCAGGCAAGGAGATGGAAAATTTGGGCCTGGGCATCGGGCTGCATTCCGGCGAGGCGGTGGTGGGCAACATCGGCTCGGAGAAGGTGATGGACTACACCGTGGTGGGCGACGTGGTCAACGTGGCCAAACGCCTGCAGGAACAGGCCACCAGCGGGCAGATCCTGCTCAGTCTGGAGACCTATCAACTGGCGCATGAGGAAGTGAAGGCCGAACCGCTGGAGCCGATCCAGGTCATCGGGCGGCGCGAGCCGATCGCCGCCTATTTAATCCAGGTGGCGGGCGCCTGACCGTTCGCAGAAGATTCCAGGAGCAGCAATGATAGCAGTTCGTCTCGAGGATGTGAGTCTCGAATACAAGGGCAGCAAGGGCCCCATGACCTGGCGCATCGGCCGGGGCTTCAAGAACACCCATTTGGACCGCGCCTTCGTGGCGCGGACCGACATGAGCCGCCAGCAGGCGCTAGAAGCGCGGGAAAAAGACCGGGTCCAGGCGCTCGACCACGTCGACCTGACCATCCCCGACGGAAAGACGCTGGCGCTGATCGGGCCCTCGGGGTGCGGCAAGACGAGCCTGATGCGCGTCGTTTCCGGCCTGGAACACGATTATCAGGGCCGTGTGACCTACGACGGGGTAAACATGGAAGAAATCCCCATGAAGGAGCGCCGTCTGGGGGTGGTCTTCCAGAACTACGCCCTCTATCCGCATTTCGTAGGCCGCGGCAACCTGGCCTTCTTCTTCCGCGTGCGCAGCGCGCCGCGGGAAGAGGAGCTGGAACGCATCGCCGTCACTTCGGAGATCATGGGCTTCGGCTTCGAGAAACTGCTCAAGCGCAGGCCGGGTACGCTCTCCGGCGGGGAGCAGCAGCGCCTGGCCATCGCGCGGGCCATCGTGCGCACGCCGCGCCTTTTCTTACTCGACGAGCCGCTGGGCAACCTGGACGCCAAACTGCGTACGCAGACGCGCGTGGAGATCAAGCGGTTGATGAGCCGTTTTGCGATCACTTCGCTCTACATCACGCACGATCAGGAGGAAGCCGTTTCCCTGGGCGACGAGATCGCCGTGATGCGCCGGGGACGGATCCAGCAGGTGGGCACGTACGAGGAACTGCAGCGGCGCCCGGCCAACGCCTTCGTGGCCGGATTCTTGAGCCTCTCGCCGATGAACTTGTTCCGCGGCGGCGTGGTGGCGGAGGGCGAGCTGCGTTTGGACACCTTGCGCGTCCCGCTGCCCGAGGCGGTGAAGCAGGAAGTGGGGCCGGGCCAGGAACTAGTCCTTGGGGCGAGGAGCGACTCGGCCGCGGTGCTGGCCGGGAATTCAGCGGCGGCGCAGGGCGTGCGCTTGGGCGGGAAAGTGCAGGTCGTCGAGCCGGACTACGCCCGCAAGACGGTGCGGATTTACGCCCAGACGCCGGTCGGATCGTGTGCGGCGATGGCGCCCCTGGGGGCTGCGCTGCGCGAAGGCGACCGGGTGGAGATCGTGCTGCCGTATGAGGGACTGTACTTTTTCGGCGGCGAGGACGAGCGGCGTTTGGGATGAGCGCGGCTGTGCTATAATGCGGACAAGCCCCAGTAGCTCAACAGGATAGAGCAAGGCTCTCCTAAAGCCTAGGTTGTGCGTTCAAATCGCGCCTGGG
>CAYYVY010000164.1:0-3511 GCA_964475265.1 uncultured Anaerolineaceae bacterium
CAACCCTCCGTTAGGGGAAGAGCGGTTGCTCACTGTCACAGGCGGGGCAGCCTTTGTCCCTCATTTCTAAGGGACAGATTAATTATATCACCTGGGAAATTAAATGATCGGCTTTGCAATTGTTCAACGACGCATCGATGACAGGTTTGACCGTTCGAAGCAGCCGAAACAAATCTTGTGTATGAATAGGCTCGCCGAAAACCTCTAGAAATGACGAGCTCCCGACTGTGGTTTGATCCGGGAGCTCGCCGCGCCAAGGGGGGTGGGGGGAAAAAAAGAGGTTACTCGATGTTAGACCTTTCTCCTTGATCGAAAAGCCTGGTTTCGCTGGAGACGATCGCAACCGTCGACCATCTATCCAAGCTCAGCAGATCCTTATTCCTTCGATTCGCATTTCATATCGAAAAATACAATCGATCCTTGTTTTTGTACTACGGGTTGTGATGCGGTTGGCGAAGTGGGCCCCTAGAAAAAAATTACGCCCGCTTCGGCAACTGGCTGTCCTAGTTGAATGTTCAACCGTAGACCCTGTAGCTTTGCGTCGCCACCTTTCGGTGGTTTTGCCTTTTCGACGAGCCGTAAGCTCGACGTGAATACAATTGTGCAATAACAATACCCTCTGGGTGGTGTAAGTACAATCCTACCTGAATACTATTTCTGCCTTGCCGTCCGACTCGCGTCGTTCTGCAGCGACTGTTTCGCATACGCCGGAGCACCGATGAAACATGCATCCCGCTTGCCAAACCAGCGGTAGCGATTGGCGGCGAGGATGCCATATACCCAATCTCGGATAGTCCGGGGAACGATTCGCACGAAACTCCATAGCTTCCAGGGAAAAGGCAGGCGCCGCGCCATGTGGATTAGCGCCTCACTTTGTTCGTAGATCTCGTCCCCCTCGATCAGTACGACCGTGTTCAAGGCTTTTTCCTGTAACTTGTGGCTTTCGATTAGCTTTCGTCCTGCCACTGATTGAGCGGGAACGAATGAGAAACTTTCGCTGGTATCTCTCCTCAACAGGAAGTGCACCAATGAAGTACAGAGATTACAAAATCCATCGAAGAGCATGATCGTTGTATGATCCACCGCTATGCCTCGCCATTGGGGTTGCTGGCTATGCGGCACACGGCCGCGTCAACGTGGGATGCCTCAAGTGCCAGTGGCGCAAATGGCCGAGGATTTACCTGCCGATGAGATACTTGCGTTGGGTGCGTTGAAACTCGAGATCTTCTTGTGGACCGACATGCTCCCGCACTTCGGACACACGACTTCGTTCCACGATTCGCTGCTGCGAATCAATTCTTCGAACATCTGATCGCAAGTCTTGCATTGAAACTCGTATATCGGCATTTGATGATGCTCCATATGCTACGCCAGGCAAGTCAAACGGACAGCCCCGGCGCATCCAGGTTGTTTCATAGGTTTAGATGCACGCTCGTTGATTTGGTTACATGGCAAGGTCCGGGGAAGAACTGCTTCCTGATTTGGCACCGAGGCCAATGCATAATTTCGTGCGGCTTGGTATACTCCTCCTCGCCTATGAAAGTCATCAAGGTTCTTGAAAAGACAACCAGGTTCACCCGCCAGGTGATCGCGGCGGCAGCACTCGCGATCACCGGTCTGCTGCTGGTGATATTCGCTACGTCGAAGGTGGTGTACATCGACCTGAATGGTGAGACGCTGCGGTTGCGCAGCCACGCCGCTACGGTGTCTGACGTTTTAGACGCCGCCGGGATCGAAACCATCGCGGAGGACCGCGTTATTCCGAATCCTGAGACTCCGCTCGAAGATGGGACCGTCATTCAGGTTGTCTATGCCGACCTTGTGACCGTGGATGTGGATCAGCGATCGATGCCCGTTCTCACGGCGGCGCTGGCTCCGGCGGACATCCTCGCTGCGGCGGGTTTCGACCTGCTGCCGGCAGATCGCGTGTGGGTCGACGGGGTGCGCTTGCAGGACGCCAGCCTCGTTCCTGCTGAAAGACCGCATTACATTCGTGTCGCAAAAGCCGTGGGTATTCCCATCGATGTCGATGGTGTGCGGCAGGAAATCTTTTCCGCCGCGCCGACACTGGGGGAAGCGCTGTGGGAGAACGGATTCTTGCTGCACGAAGGTGACCGCCTGATTCCGGATGTGGATACGCCTTTGGACGAAGTCGAACTCGCCGTATTCGATCGTGCCCGCCCGATCGTCGTCAGGGTTGATGGCAGCGATATCGAAACGCTTGCGGCCGGCGCAACGGTGGGAGAAGTATTGGCCCAGACCGGCATCACACCCGTGGGATTGGATTTTGTCCTTCCACATGAGGATCAACCCGTTCCGCAAGACGGCCGCATCGAAGTCGTGCGCGTCATCGAGGAAGTGATCGTCGAGATGGAACCCCTGGCCTTCGAACCAGAGTACCAGCCCGCTGCGGATCTCGAGCTCGATTCGATCGCGGTTTTAGACCAGGGAACCTACGGTGTCTTGGCCAATCGTATCCGTATCCGCAGCGAGAACGGCGTGGAAGTGGCGCGTGATCTGGAGGACGCCTGGGAGGCCGTTGAACCCTCGCCGCGCATTCTAGGCTACGGCACGAAAATCGTCGTGCGTACGCTCAACACGCCGTACGGAACGATCGAATACTGGCGTGCAGTGCCGGTTTATCAGACCTCCTATTCCCCGTGCAATCTGGGTGTGAACTACTGTGGGGAGATCACGGCCAGCGGGAAGAAATTGGCGCACGGCATGATCGGGGTCATTCGCAGCTGGTTCAACAAGATGCAGGGTTGGCCCGTTTATGTTCCGGATTATGGAACCGCCACAATTGAGGACATCGGGGCGGGCATTCCGGGAAAGGATTGGGTCGATCTGGCCTACACGGACGAAGAGTACGTGATCAAGTACGGATGGACAACGCTGTATTTCCTCACGCCCGTGCCGCCCCTGGATCAGATTCCCTGGATTCTGCCTTGAGGGGAGCAGCGATAATGACACGAAAATCCCTATTCCTGTTCACACTCAGCCTGATCGTTCTCTCGGCGTGCGGCGTGAGCGGTGAACCGGATCGCATCGTTGAGGATTATTTCAACGCCATCGCCAGCGGCGACGCCGTTCGAGCTGCAAATCTCTCCTGCGCCGCGTGGGAGCAACGAGCGCGCATCGACGCCGATTCGTTTCTCAACGTCGAAACCACGATCGAAGCGATGCATTGCGGGGTCATCTCGGAGACGGAAACCACGGCAGACGTGTCGTGCACGGGATACATCGTGGCCGATTACCAGGGTGAGAACCTGAACATCGATCTCTCCCTGCAAGTCTATCGGTTGATCGCAGATGATGGCGTCTGGCGAGTTTGTGGAAATCCGTAAACGAAAGGTTCATGGGATGCTGCGCCGCTTGTTCTCGCATGAAAACCTTATCGCCCTCGTCCTCTGCTTGATTCTCATCGGCGTGGTTGTGCTCACGTCAGATTCGTCCCCGGTCTGGATTTATCAGGGGTTTTAATGACCCTGGCGCAGATCTTCTTATTTGC
>CAYYVY010000165.1:0-3448 GCA_964475265.1 uncultured Anaerolineaceae bacterium
CCTAGACAGAGGGGGTCGGCGCGATCATGTATGCAGACAATGAACTAATCTATCCACCGTACGTAACCCCGCGTCTACGTACTGCGCGGGGCGAACCATGGCGAGATTTGGTTGATCGGATCTCCCGTCTACCGCAGGACGATCCCGAAAATCTCGCTTTTCAGTTGATGATGATTCGTTTGAACGGCTGTCTCAAGTGCGAGACGGACTCTTACCGGGCAATGCGTGGCTGTTTAGCCTGCACGCATCAGACCCTACGCCGGCACAAACCACCCGATGAGGATTTGATCGATTGCTTTCATGCGGCCTTGGAGGACATGATCGCCCATCTGGAGGTGGAATCTGGCAAGCGCTTGGCTCCGGCCGCGAAAGCCGCTTAATTCGAATCGTCATTCATACTTCGCAAAAGGCGCCTTCAGGCGCTTTTTGTGTTTTGAAGAGAGGGTGTCCGCAAGGCGGTCGGTCGCTGGCGATGTTTTCGGCTTACATTGTTGACGAACGCGGTACATTTCATACTGCGTATTCAACACATATTCCTTACAGGAAATACAAGCACGCCTCGGGAAAAGAGAAGCAGGGAACCTGATGGACGACATCGTAATCGCAGAAGCAACTTCGGCAAGCTATTTCTTCAAAGGACAGGCATTCCACTTTTTCACCGGCGTCGTCCTGGTCTTCCTTGTAAGCGCATTGGCCCATCCAGTCTTGGGAGACGGCGCTTGGCTGGGGGTAGCGGATGTCACCTGGTTCTGGATGGCGATTGGACTGGCCGTGCTGCATCAGGTGTTGGTGTGGCTGGTTTTCCGAGGGCAGTTGGGCTGGGGAATCCTTTCTCGTTGGTTCGGACGCAGGGATTTGTTCGTTTGGGGGTTGGTGTTTCTGCCGCTGCTGGCGGCACGCCCGATTCTGTTGATCGGATTGGCGTTGGCGGATCGGGGTTCCCTGGGTCTCGACTCGACCGTAGGTTGGATACTGGGTTTTGCCTTGTTGATACCCACGCTGTACGTGTTCTGGTCGGTGGAGCGGTATTTTGGTGTGGCCAGAGCTCTCGGTGGAGATCATTTTCGGATGCACTACCGTGCCATGCCGTTTGTACACCGGGGTGCATTTCGCTGGAGCTCAAACGCCATGTACACCTTTGCGTTTCTGGGCTTGTGGTCGATTGCATTGTTTGCTAATTCCAGGGCTGCAATGGCCGTGGCGATTTTCGAGCACGCCTTCGTCTGGGCACACTACTATGCGACCGAGAAAGCGGATATGGAACTGATTTACGCTGGACGATCGAATGCGTGAGGTGCGTATGTGTTTCGGGTGACGCTGCGGGTGAGGGACATATGAATCGCGAGTATCGTTGTCTGAACTTTGAAAAAACGGACCAGGAAGCGCCCATTCTCGAGGTGCGTTTTAAAGAAAAAGACGTGCGCATTTGCACTTCTTGTCTGCCGGTCCTCATCCATAGACCGCAGCAGCTTGCCGGCCGTCTGGCCGGGATCGAACGCGTCGAGCCTGCAGATCATTCCCACGATTGATGCAATCATGGCCATTGCCTGCGCAGCGATGGAAAGGATGCTTGGGAGTTAGCCGGGAGGATTTTGTGCATCCGGCTGTTCCATGATTTCCCAGCCGTTTTCCCGTGCGTGCGCGGCCAATTCCGTATCCGGGTAAACCACAACCGGCTGTCCGACACGCGCTAGAACAGCCAGGTCGGTGATGCTGTCGGCGTAGGCGTAGCTCTGCGTCCAATCGATGCTTGCATCTGATTCAAGATGTCGTTCGAGCCAGGTGACCTTGTGTTGTCCCTGGCAGGCAGGCCGCTCACTGCTGCCGGAGTATTTTCCATTTTTTACTTTCAAATGTGTCCCGACTACTTCGGTGACCCCCCACAGTTTACCGATTTCTGCGAGAAGTGGGACGAAGGTTCCCGAAAGGAGGATTACCCGATGTCCGGCGTTTTGATGCTCCTGCAGCCGGGCAATCACGTCCTCTCGAACACGCGGGAGCACATACTCCTCGGCGATCCAACGGAAGGCCGCTGCGGCTTTTTCTATCTCCATGCCTCTTAACGTCCAGCTTAAATTCCGCGCCCAGATGGCGCGGCCCTCTGCTTCAGAGAGAATGCCCGCTTTTACCAAACCCCACATGGGCCAGTGTACGGACATGAACGCATAGAGCGGGATGCGCTGCATCCGATGCGTCCGGTGATGCTCAGCGATGGCATAAGTGAGGTGCCCGGTGTACAGCGTTCCATCGAGGTCGAAAACGGCGATGATCATCTTGGTCTTGTTCCTCCCCGAAAATGCGCATCCATTATAGCATCGGAAAAATCGTCAGCTGCGCACCTCGCACCAACTTCTGTATCCCGCCTCGAGGGAGTCCGGGCGGCAAATGACAGGTTGTGAATCGTACGAACATTTGCTACATTGTGGCAAGTTGATCGTTTATTAAGTAGCTGACGACGCCGTAAGACGCTGAAGATGAGTTGATGCAGGTGCGATCGTTACGGCGGGGGACTGGTGTGACGAGCGCTCCCGTTTTGGAATACGCAAATTGGTCGAGAAGATCGGATTTCTTTTTAGCATTATCAATTGGAGGAAAGCATGCGTAGGAAAATATTTTTAGCCGTTTTGCTGTGTGCGCTGGGCGTCGTAAACGCAGCGTGCACGCCGGAAGCGGAATGGGTCATGCCTGCGGATTTTAAAACGTACGATGATCCGGATGGGCTTTACAGTATTTCCTACCCTTCGAATTGGAAGATGAATTTGACGCTCATCAGCCAGGTGGAAGGGGTTATAAAAGACTACATTAAGGAGATCGACGAGGGTGTACCCATTGAGAAGGCAACGCTTTTATTCCTGGCAGGAATCCCGCAAGGTTCCGGCTACCATCCAAATGTTAATATCGTTATCGAACCCCGCCCGGCAGGCGTATTTGGCATGCGGGGTCTGGTCAACGCTGAAATCGCTGGAATGAAAGCCGTGGCTGAAAATTTTACAGAGATCTCGAGGGATAAGCTGAAAGTGGACGGCAGGGATGCGTACATCATTGAATACAAGGCGACGCTTACCAACATGGGCAGTTTACACGGCGTTATGGTATTAACCATGACGGGAGAGACCGTCTGGTCGGTAACGTGTTCCAGCCTGGAAGGCCTCGACGATTTCGATGCGTATGCGGATCAGTTTCAATCCATCGTTAGAAGTCTGCGTATCTACGAATAATGAAATTTCTTCTGACGAGCACCGGCTGCTTGTCAAACCTGCGCAGTGTTTGCACGGATTCGTAATCCGTGCAAGTGCAAATAAATATGATATATTGAGAATTCTTGCAATAAAAAATGCATTCCGCTGGATGTCTGCGATACCAAATATCATCCGGCGCTCGAATTGAATAATTACCTGGATTCAACTACCAAGTGCAACAACGGATGAATGATTGAAGAATACTTGTT
>CAYYVY010000166.1:0-3359 GCA_964475265.1 uncultured Anaerolineaceae bacterium
TCACATCCTCTGCCGCCTGGCGGTCCCCAAGCATGTGGTATACGTAGTTCAACACAAGCTGGTGCAGCTGGTTGAAGAGCGTTGTAAACGCTTCGTCTTCACCCTGCCGGGCTCGTTGAACCAACGCTACGTCATCGCGCCCAGGTACCTTCACGATTTCCTCTGACAACCTTCTCCTCTAGAACGGAACGCATGGGGGATTTGTGACAGCGATTCCGACAGTTTCATTTTTAGACTATAGCATGATTTCGGTTTGAAAGGTGCAACGTATCCTGACGACTACTCTCACCGCAGACGTAAATCCCTCCGCCGGAAGGGAACCTGCGAATCTTCATTAAATGAGGTATGGTAGCGAGAAGAATATATCTGATCCTGAAGCCACCGTCCAATCGACAGCAGCAATCCAACTTGAGTCACCTTCCCAAAACGCAGCCCCAGACGGTATGATAAAAAAGAGGAAGTGCGTACGATCGAATGCCATGAGGTCAGCTAACGTGAAACGCCGGGTTCTCATATTGCTTTCAATCGGGTCGTTGACCCTCTGTGGGTTCGCCTTTCGCGGCCCGTTGCTTTCGGATTGGACCGCGATCGTCGAGGGCATCGATTACCGTGAATTTCGGCTTCCCGGTCCCAATCGGGCCTACGTCGCACGCATGGCGCGAACCAACCCGGATCTGATCCTGGACACGAGCATCGCCCAAGGGAAATTATCTGGCGGTATGGAAACGGTCAGCAACATGGCGCAGCGCTACGAACAATCGATCAACGCCTGGGCGCCCACTCCGCAGGAATCCAAAACCAATGTCTATCCGCTCCTGCAGCAAAGTAAACCTACCCAACCCGTCTACCGGCCCTGGGGGTCAAGGAACGATGTCATCGTGGCGATCAACGGCACGTTTTACTATACCGATACGGGCATCACAATCGGTGGTTTTCTCCACTCCGGGTGGTATGCCAAACCTTTTGGAAACCTGGGCGGCGGCAGTGGATTCGCCTTCCAACAGGATCGATCCGTTTTCATCGGCGAATGCATCTACCACCCTCCTAAAAAACAATTGATCAGTAACCTATCAACCGGCAAGACTCTGAACTTCGATGGCATTAACTTCCCGCGAGAGAACCAGGACGTTATCATCTACACCCCTCAATTCGGTCGGGACAGCCAACGAGAAGGTCAGACTACGGAAATCCTGGTCGAGTTGACGCGCACGCTCGGCATCCGACCGTATCCAGATATGACCGTCGGGATCGTACGACTGGTGAGCGACGGCGAAGGCCCGCTCCCCATTCCGTTCGATCACGTGGTGATATCAGCAAGCAAGGACGGGAACAGACGGGAACTGGCCGATGCGCTGCACGTCGGTGACGTGATTGGAATTTCGATCGACGTCGTTTCGCTGAAAGAGGATTGCGAAGAATCCTTACCCCTCAATTGGGCAAACACGTACGCCAGCCTCGGCGGCAGCTTCTTTTTCCTGAAGGACGGAGAAATCCAGAGTTTCGACAACCTGGGAGCGACGCAGCGCCACCCGCGTACAGCAATCTGCTACGACACGGATTACATCTATTTTATCGTCGTCGATGGTCGACAGAAAAATTACAGCATCGGCATGACCATTGATGAAGTTGCTCGATTCTGCAAGAACGATCTCAGAGCGACCTGGGGGATCAATCAAGATGGTGGAGGTTCCTCCACGATGTGGATTCAAGGACAGGTCGTGAACTCACCATCTGATGGCGCCGAAAGGCCCGTGGCGAATGGGATGATGATGATCCTTGTCGAACCGCTGGAACGCTCCGATACCTTCCAGGTCGATGACGAAGTGAAAACCAGCGAAGCGAGTCAGATCTGGCTGGGACCGGGCACCAATTTCGCCGTTCATTCGTCCGTCCCGGAAGGTGCAAGCGGAACGATCGTAGCGCACATGAACGACTTGAACGGTGTTTATGCCAAAGGCACATATTGGTGGAAGGTCGATTTCGGCTCAAAGGTCGGATGGCTGCCGGAGGAAACGCTAATTCTGATCAATCGACCCGAGTCCATTATTGCTCTTCATCTCGCACCAGGCGTCCCGTTTGCCGAGATTGAATCGACCTTCTAGCAACCCGAACGGATCACCTTCAACGCGATTTGCAATCCGAACTCGTCTATGGTTGAACTTAGGATTGAATGAAAATTCCTCTTAGGTTCACTACGTTCCGACTCGCAACCACAAATACAGGCTGGTCGTCGTGTACTTCAACGAATGACTGCGCCGAAGGCGAGAAACGCTTCACAATGCGGGCAGATAATGATCTGTTTTTGCCGCATAATCCCCATCCCCTTCTTTTTTACCCACACTTTCTCCAGTTTCGCCTTGCAGAACGGGCACTTGGGCAACACGTCATGCGGTGCTCTTTCATATTGGACTTCCACAACGTTCTCTCCTTGGACGATGTCCTTCCGTATCGATCTGGATTCAGACTGCGAATTCGATTCGAACCTCACCAGCGGCAACAGCGGACACATATCGATGCAACTAAATCCGAACCTGATTGCTGGATACATCTACATTAAACACAGTTGCCGGATGCGACAACATGAAATTCTGATCGACCACGCTTGCATTGACAAACTTTGTAAATTCATCCGATGTAATCCCATAGCCTTCATGGATGTGCCCAAAAACGTGGACCATGGGGCGAATTCGCTCGACGAATTCCAGTAGATCACTGCATCCCACACGGCTGCCATGAACGGTCAGATCGCCCTGGCCGTACGGCGGGCCGTGTGTTATCAGCACCTGTGTGTCTTCCGGGATCAGCTCCCACTTCGCCCGGATTTCTTCGCCGCGTTGTAGGTTGAATGCCCAATCATGAAACCAGGGCTGCCACGGGCTGCCGTAAAATCGGATGCCGTCCACGACGCAAGAATCGTCCTGAAGGTAGATACAATTCGTGAGAATATCCGCAATACCCTGCGGGTCACGTTCGAAACAGAAATCGTGGTTGCCGGCGATGACGATTTTGATCCGATGCGGTAAACCGCCCAGGAAATCGTTGAAATCCGCTAAATCCGTTTCTCTTCCGTAAGCACTGATATCCCCGGCGTGGATGAAAATATCCCCGTCGGGTATTGTAAGGTCATTGTGATGACCATGCGTATCGGCAACGGCAACTATTTTCAATGACATTCCGCTGTTCCCCTAATCTGACGATTACGACTATAAGTAAGGCGTGCCGCATGCATCTTGAACCTCTCAAATCATAACCCACTTGCAGAAGTCGCTGGAAAAAAATCCGGGAGACAAAGACGACAAGCGGATGTCTGTTCCACCAGGTTCGATTGGATATCTGCAGTTTTTTGGTTATATTATGTC
>CAYYVY010000167.1:0-3323 GCA_964475265.1 uncultured Anaerolineaceae bacterium
AAAACCAACCGCTACGAGGGGAATGCCGAGGTCGCTGGCTTCCTTTAAATGATCTCCGGATAAGATGCCTAGGCCACCAGCGTAGATCGGCAGAGTCTCGTGTAATCCGAATTCCGTCGAAAAATATGCGATTGGCTGATGGATACGTTCGGGATGGGTGTCGATGTACCATGTGCGCTTGGTGTCCGCCATATACTCGTCGAAAGATCGGATCATGCGATCGTACATTTGCAGATATCCGCTGTCCTGCGTGGCTGCATCGAGTTTTTGACGATCGACTTGTCTTAAGAAGCGTACGGGATTGTGGTGGGTGCTTTCCCAGACAACGGGGTCGACGAAACGGTAGGCGCGTTCCGCCTCAGCATGCCAGGTCCACCACAAGTTATAGGAGAGTTCGGCTAAACGGTGAATCCGCTGCGGTAAGTCGAATTCGTTTGGCGGTTTCTGACTCAGATTTTCATCGAACGGCATACGTGACCCATCTCATACAAAGTTTCGGATGCGAAAACCTCGGTATCATACCATGCGGGAATCAGGCCGTCTAATGACTTTGGTACGGGTTACGAGTGACCATCTCTTGTGTACTGCGGTCCGCGCGGCACCGCGAGTGAAAACCAAAGGTTTCAGGTGTGTTCCAGCCGATTCCACCGGTGACTAGATGGACCATCTGGGAAATTGCGATGATTGAGCAGTTGTTTGTCACTGGATAGATCAACGGTCTGTTTCCGCAAGTCGGGGAAGCGCTCGTTTTCTCGGTTGAGAGATTGTTTACTCAGCGTTCGAACGAGACGCCTTCGAAGAGATCCTTTTCGCGAATGCGTTCGTTCACCGGCGGGTATGCCCGCATGTAGGCTTCGTAGCGAGAAAAGAGGCGAAAGATCCAATTTACGAAGCCGCCTCCCGGGGCGGAATTTTGACTCGAGTGACAGGCAGAGGCGCGCTCCTTCGCATCGAGTGCCTTGCTGACGTTGATCCTGGCGTGGATCGGGAAATTTTGCGAGGCCACCTCAACCAGATCAATGTCTTCATTGCGGCCGAAGCGGCGCGGATTCTTCCCGAAGAGCGGCATCATCCGCACGAGCATGCGCGTGGCGCCGCGCGGGAAGGTGTGATAATACAATTTCTGGGGCTGATAGGGATCCAGTCCGTCCGCGTACGACTGTGGATTTCCCGCAGCGTGGAACGCATCGGCGCAGGCGCGTTGAATGGCGATGTGGTCCGGATGTCCATATCCGCCGTAGGGATCGAAGGTGATCACCACCTGGGGGCGTATCTTGCGCATAATTGCAGTTACGTGCGCAGCGACTTCCTGCAGCGGTGCGGCGGCGAGTGCCTTCGGATGGCGATTGTCCGCTGAACCGGACATGCCCGAATCGCGATAATCCAAGAAATAGACTTCTTTCAAACCCAGTATACCGGCTGCGCAGCGCAGTTCGTGCTCGCGCAGCATGGCGACATCGTCATAACCCTGCAGCAGCGAATCTTCCACGTCACCCACTTCACCCCGCGTGGCACAGATCAGATAGACTTCAACGCCGCGCTGGGCGTAGAGCGCCAAAGTGCCTCCCACTCCGAAACTTTCATCATCGGGATGGGCCATGACGGCCAGCAGGCGGGGTTGGGATTCTGAACGCAATACGATCGCTCCTTCACGGCGGATGAAAATACGATCTACTCATCGTCTCCAATGATTTGTATCACAAGTTGGCGCTGCCTGGGGCGCACGTCGAAGTCGACGAAAAGGATCTGCTGCCAGGTTCCCAGGGTAAGGCGGCCATCGATGACGGGAATAGAGAGCGACGGTTTCAGCAACGCCGCGCGCAGATGGGAATGTCCATTGCCGTCTCCCCAACGTAGATTGTGTGCGTAATCCCGATTCACAGGGGCGATCTCATCCAGGGCGCGCTTCAGATCCGCCAACGCGCCGCTCTCGAATTCGATCGTCGTCAGCGCACTCGTCGAAGAAGCTGTGAACACCGTGACCAGGCCGTTACGCACGCCCGTTTCCGTCAGCGCGCGCTCGACGTCCTGGGTGATATCGTGCATGTCGGCATGACCGCGGGTGGAAACCTGGACGTAAGCACTATGTACCATACGATCACCTCAATGCGTTTCGTGTTTCTGCCTGTGATTGTCTTCCGTTCTTTACGTCGAAGCTGGGGAGATACCCGGTCGATAAATCCACGCCTATCACAGACTTCAATTCCGACGAGGGTTTCTTCTTGTGGAATTGAAAAGGGGAAGCTGGTCGAACTCGAGTTGCGTTCTCGTCTGTGCCTTACCGGCATCCTTGGCGCGGTATTGTGCATCATCTGCACGTGCCAAAAGGGCTTCGCTGGATTTGTCGTCCTGACGGAGTTGTGAGATGCCGGCGCAAAAGGTCAGCTCCGGAACTGTTGCGCCCAAATGCCGGCTGTAGGCGGAAAGCGCTTTACGCAGTTTCGTCACCACACCCTGCGCACCGCTGATCGTAGTCTCGGGCAGCAGGATGGCGAATTCATCTCCGCCGATACGAGCCAGCAGGTCGGTCGAACGCAGCACGCCCGACAACGCTACGGCAGCACCGCGCAGGATGTCATCGCCGAAGATGTGACCGAAGTGGTCGTTGATCGGTTTGAAGCCGTCCATGTCGATGAATACCAGGCTGATAGGGCGGCGATAACGTCTCGCCCGAATATATTCCCGATCCATTTGATCGAGAATGTGCCGGCGGTTTGCAAGACCGGTCAGCGGATCGGTGAGCGCCATCTGAGTCAACTGCTCGGTCTGCGCCGAGAGGCGTTCGATGGTCCGGCGAATGTATTGCGACAGTGATTGCAGGATCGCGGCGAAACCGAAATACAACATCGCCTGGCCGAGCAGGAAGAAGCTGCCAATTGGGCCTTCAAAAAGCGGGTCCACCTCTCTATACATTAAATATGCCCGCCACCATGCGATGTTGATGGCAAGGAAAGAGATGCCTGCGAAGATGAAAGCGGATTTACCGCCTTGAACGACGCCGGCGAGTAGAATACCGATGAGGTATGCAACGCTGAGAATGTATATCTGTTTGGGGAAGAGCAGTGTACAGACCAACGTGAGGATCAGGATTAGCGTGCATAAAATTATGGCTGCGCGATCTACGTTTCCCTGACGCAAGCTTCTGAAGTTCAACGCTCCGATTGCGGCGAGCGCCAGGATGATGGCCAAATCGATGGCCATCATGGATTTGGAACGATCCAACAGCACGAACGTGAAAACGATGTCGGCGATCAACCAGGTGGCGAGAGCCGCGTAGAATACGATAAATACCGACTGGGTGAGTTTCGAGCGAAATTGACGGC
>CAYYVY010000168.1:0-3289 GCA_964475265.1 uncultured Anaerolineaceae bacterium
CGCTGCTCTTCCTGGCGGTCAGCCTGTTCCTGGCCATCGCCGGCAGCACGATCCTCAACATGTGGTACGACCGCGACCTCGACGCCGTGATGAACCGCACCCACCACCGGCCGTTGGCCGATGGCCGCGTCGCGCCTCGTGAGGCCTTACGCCTCGGGTTGGTCTTCTCGGTCCTCGGTGTCGGGCTGGCTGCGCTGATGGATCCGCTTTACGGGCTGATCGTCTTCGCCGGGTGGTTCTTCGACGTCGTGGTTTACACCCTGTGGCTGAAACGCCGTACAGCCTGGAGCATTGTCTGGGGCGGCATCGCCGGCGGTATGCCCATCCTGGCAGGACGCGCCTACGGCATGGGCGCGGTCGACGGCGTGGGCGTCTTGTTTGCCCTGGCGGTCTTGTTCTGGATCCCCACCCACATTCTGACCTTCGCCATGCGCTACTTCGACGACTACCAGGCCGCCGGGATTCCGACCTTCCCCTCGACCTACGGTTTCCGGGCCACGCGCTTCGTCATTGCCCTCTCGAGCGTGATCGCCGCGCTGGCGATCGTCACCGCCGGCGTATTGATCAAGATCCAGGGAGGCTTCATCCGCGTGCTGATCGCCATGTCGGCCGGGTTGTTCCTGCTGGCCGTTGCCAGCGTGGTCCGTCCTACCGAACGGGTCAACTTTGGGCTCTTTAAATACGCCTCGCTCTACATGTTCAGCGCCATGCTGCTGGTATCTCTATGAGAACCACTGTTCTCGAACGCATGACCCAATTCCCGACCGGCTTGTAACCTTTGACCTTTTGTCTCAGCACGCAGCACGATGTTGATCGGAGGTCCGTATGAGAAACAAATGGTGGGCCAAGGTATTACGCAATGTCGGCATTGTCTTCATGAGTCTGACGGCGCTTTTCACACTGATGGGCGCTGCGGGGACAACCTGCGTGGCCCTCAACCCGACAGGCTACGAGGGCGAGTTCGCCGGGATCGCGCCCTTCCAATGGCTGTGGATCCTGTTTGTCCTGGTCGGTATAGCGGCCGGGATCATGGGCGTGCGTGCCGTCATCCTGCTCAACAAGGGCATGAAAAATGCCTAACGCGCCGCGCTGGCGGCCTTGCTGCTCGGCACAGTGGTCAACGCGGTTCACATGGTCGCCTCACGCAATCTGCGGGGTGCGTCGATGCCCGTGGACGCGGTCCTGTATACCAACATAGTAACCCTGATTATCTTCCTGCTGTTTCGCCTTCCTGCTATCTGGCAGGGCGTTAACTACGAGAAAGCCGAAGACGAAAAAAGCGGCAACCGCGATGCCGCGGCCGCCGCAATGGGTGTATGTGGGCTGCTCAGCCTGACGATTCAATATTGGATGGCTCCAACGCACACCCTTGGCGGCGTGAACTACTCCGATGAGTGGCATCTGGCGCTGACGCTCATTGGCTGGGGATTGGCGGTATCGAGCGTGATCGCCGCGCTGGTTCCAATCCCGGCTCCAGCCCGGCGCGAGACACGAGCGGTCCACACCTTCAATCAATGAAGTAGACAATCGCCTCGCTCTACATGTTCTGCGCCGTTGTGCGGGTCTCTCTGGGGGATTCTCCGTGTCGGGTGGAAAGCCACTTCCGCTTGGGCCCGTACTCAATGCAGACGTCGTTTTCCCCTTGTAGGGAAATCACAGCAACGCGTTTTCCGGAAAACATCTTGAACATTTAGCTCAGAGTCGGTTGACTTCAGGATGACACTGCCAGTATTTTCTGTGTAGTCTATGAGTGTCTCGTCATGCGTGGCACATATTCTTGGGGATAGGGGCGGTTTTACATTTCATCCCCCAGGCACGCCCGTTGAAATTCAAAGATCATTAAAACCCATAACGCTTGTTTATAGCCAAGATGGTGTTTCTTTCGGCGCCCATTCAATCTCCACTGATTCCCCGGTGCGCGATCTTGTACAGGCGTGTAATGGATGACGTTGGCTGGACGTAGGTATAGCGTACGCCCATCGTACGAAAGCTTTGTTTGGTGTGTGGTAATGTATGTGCCTATCCCGATCTTACAACTCTTTTCAGGGGAGGCTCACGATGAAGATAAAAGCGTATAAAAGTGCAATTCGGCAATTTGCCGCTGTATTGATGACCGCGCTAGGCTTGTTTCTAGCATCAGGATGCAGTTCGCAAGAGGAAGATCTGATCGCTCCCTCAGCAGTTCGTCCTGCGCCCGCGGCGATTATCCCGGGGGAAATCAGCAGGTTGACCAATAACGCACAATCTTTTTTACCCTCCTGGTCGCCAGATAGTAAAACCATCGCCTACTTCTCCTCGACAGAGAACCAAATTTTCCTGATGGAAGCGGACGGCAGCAATGACCGCCGATTGACAGACCAACTGGCAACCAGCTTTGGGCCGGCTGTCTGGTCGCCGGACGGCACGCGCATTGCCTTCGCCGTAAGCCAATGGGAAGGGAAATTCCACGTCATCCAGGCGAATGGCGAAGGGTTGGTGCATTTGGCCGACGACCTGGATGGCGGTTATGTCTGGACGGCGGATGGCGAGCAGATTGCGTTTGTTGCCTCCGTTGGTGGGCAGTTTGAAATCGTCCTGATTGACGCCGATGGCAGCAATCGACAGTCGCTGTTTCGCAGTACGGCCCAGATTGGAGGACTTTTCAGGCCGTCGCAAAGTGAAGATATTTATGTAATCCTCAGCGAGGATGACACCTATACAATCTCCCGAGTCGATCTCGAAGATGCAGAAATCACACGGCTGTCAGCGCTGCCCGCCGACGTATATGAGGCCGTGATTTCTCCGGATGGGTTGCATGTCGCCTATTCTTCTGACGCAGGGTTAGGCATAATGCGGGTTGATGGTTCCGAACAGAAGATCTTGGTGGATGCAGAAGGAGGGACGCCAAGCTGGTCACCTGATGGCGGTTGGATCGCTTTTGCATTAGAAGGCGAAGATCATGATGTTGACATCTTTGCGATCAACATCGACGGTAAGGGGCTGGTTAATTTGACACAGCACAGCGCTTATGCCGATTTCGATCCGATCTGGTCGCCGGATGGATCACGTCTGGCCTTCATCGCTTGTTCGTATGTGGAGGGGCTGGGATACGGCGCGGATCACCAGGTTTATGTGGTTACGCTTTCAGAAAGTACGAATCAGTAGTAAGGCGGATCTGGCGTGCGATCGCGTTTTCCGGAAAACACACCACCGGGGTGCTGTCGCGTAGCGCTTGAGTCAAGTCAACCTATCCAGTCGAGTTATGCAGTTATGCTGTCGTGGTTGGGAATCGCCATCCCCTCTATTGACC
>CAYYVY010000169.1:0-2951 GCA_964475265.1 uncultured Anaerolineaceae bacterium
CGGTAGGATGACAACATGGGAACGATCAGCGCAGCGTCTAGTTCGAATTCTCCAATCGTGGCAATCGGCATGCCGGAGTCGTTCTTATAGATTGCGTATCCGATTACGCGCGCTTGATGACGCCTGCGTATCGCAACGCTTTTTCCTTCCGTTCTGGCTTTACGCCAGGCATCAGAACCTGGCCAGGTATCCAGCCAGGTCTCGATCGTCCGCATCTCTTTCTGGTAGTGATCGAAGAGTTCCTGAAATTGCTCGCGATTGATCATGCCGGCGGCAAATTCCTCCGCCAGTTTACTCATCTTCTTTTGCACACGTTCGATATAGACCTGTGCGTTCTCTTCAGGATCTTCAGACGAGGCTTCAGCTTCAGCTTGTTGTACGACACGGTTTGGAGGATAGCCGGTGTTTTTTGAAGGAGTGTCAACAGGCCGATTCGATTGCTTTGGGGTGGTATCATCGGCGTCGTCGGCGTTTCCTTCCGAACGGAGCAGGTGACGTAACCTATCGAACATAACGGAATAAAACCTCGATTTTATGAGTTGAACAAACAGAATCTCTCGTGCCAGATAATTTCAACGTTCACCGCTGTTAAAGCATTTGGTACTTTACACTTATAAACGCGCTTTGTCTAGTGGTCATTATGGTACATGCGGCTCGACATGGCAAGTCTGCCGGCGCTTGCGATTCGCACGAGGCATTTATAACCCAATCCGCTTCCGTCAACGGATCAGGAAGGAATCACGCGCGACCGAGATCGTGTCTTCGTATTGTACGAGAAATTCTAAGAGGACTTCGCCGTTCGTAGAAGGTTCACTCGCTGTAAGGCTTGTAAAAGTCACACCATTCTCGTCTGTTACGGGCAATAAGATGAACTGGGGACCTGCCGGGAAGTGCGCCGTCAGCAGCGTGGAGGCGCCTTCAAGCGGATTGAGATCGTTGTCACGTACGGTAACATATACAATTTGCGTTGCCCCTGCTTCCAGCAGGGGAGCGGACAGTGAGGTTTCGATGTGGAGTTCCTCTTCTAATTCCGGGTCAGCCGCACGCGATAATGTTGGCAGAAGCAATTCAGGATTGTAGCCAACCAGCCCAAAATGGATTCTTCCCAGGGGAGCGATATGAATTTCGTGACTCGTTGAATCATCCGTATACCATTCGAGGCGAAACCTCTGGAATATCTGTACAAGGTTTCCTTCTTCGATGCGATGGCTTGAGATTGGAAGTCCAAATACCTCAATGCCTCCATTTTGGTCGTAAAAATCCAGGAACGCGTGGCAAACTGAAAAGCGTGCCTCTGGGAAAAAACGACAACCATCGCCGGGCTGTAAAAGATCGTCGTCCGATGGTTGATCCCAGCCGTACAACATCTGTCCCAACGGAGCAAGCTGAACGGTCCATTCGGAATTTACATCTGGAACGAGTTCCAGGCGTGCGTTTTCAAAATACTGTATCAGCAGCTCTGACTTTGGATCTATGAAAGCATCCGTGATGGGATCGCCCAGGATTCGGTTGCCTCCATGCCTATCGTAGAATACAACGAAATGTGCATCGATAACGTGACCGGCTTCAGGGACATAGCGATCCGTTGCATCGCTCCAAACGACGGTGGCGAGTCCGACGAGAGCAAGCAGTACTGCACCAACGATCAGGAAATATCGCAACATGTGTTTGGAATCCAACGTATCCTTTGCAGTCAGGATGCTGTAATTCTCCTCAAGTTACTTCATGTCTGGCTGTTTCATCACTATAGTAAAGTCGAAAAAATATGCAACTTACGTATGGGTAGATCGGCAAAGAACCTCACTTTGCGGATAAACTAAGCTTGCGCATAGCCGTTTTCCTTCTGATTCTCATCGACTTTGATCGAAAATCTCGTGGTAACCCCGATCCAGCTCGTCGTCCGAGAGATGGGCATAGCGTTGGGTTACGGCGATGTTGCGATGGCGGGCGAGTTCTTGTGCAAGCTTGAGATTCCCGCCGGATGCGCGCAGGACTGTCGTTACAAAATAATGCCGGAAGGAATGCGGTGTGATGGCACTTTCGGTATCCGACCCGAGCGACTCGCTTGCGCGTTGGTGCACGATCGCACGACCAGTGGTCGTCGAAATGGGCAGAATATGTTTCCCTGCGCCGAGGTCGTGACGCGCGAATATCGGCAGGGAATGCAGCGGCTTGCCGGTTTGGCCATCAAGCTTGCCGCGTACGGATAAGTAATCTCTCAACGCAGCAAGTGACCGGCTGGAAAAACGAACCACGGCTTCCCGGTCTCCTTTTCCGATCAAGATGGCACGGCCTTCGTTCCAGTCGATATCACCACGGCGCAGATTGCAGATTTCGTGCACTCGTAAACCGGTGTCCGCCAACGTGAGGATGAAAGCACGATCGCGCAAATTCCGTAAACGCTGCTGTTCATCGTCATACGCGGCTCCGCTGAGGCCGACCACGTGATCGATAATTTGTTCAATCTCAGAGCGCGGAAATTGGGGCAATCGTTTGCCAGGCTTTCTCGCTCGACGGCGGATGATCAAGCGGAGCCTCGGAAGATTGATCTGTGCTATTCGTTCGGCGGCCAGGTATTCGAACCATCCTGTGACGGCAGTCAGATAGAGACGTTCGCTTGCCGGGGCGTAATTTTTGAGATCCATTGCGAAATCCGCGACCCAATCTTCCGATGCATCCGATGCGGATTGGTTTTCGATGTCGACTCCAACACTTTCGAGCGTAACAGCGAAGGCAGCCAGGGCATTTCGGTACGTGCGTGCGGTGTTGGGGCTGCGAGAAAGTGCTACACTTTCCAGGTACGATTCCATTGTTTGCAGGACGGTTTTGGTGGCCATTTATGTCCCTTATGGAAGAATGACTGAAAAAACATCACTTCTAGCTATGTTTACGCTAATGATACTTATCATAACCATAAGCATTTTAACATGTGTACCGCAGATGTCAAGCCG
>CAYYVY010000170.1:0-2924 GCA_964475265.1 uncultured Anaerolineaceae bacterium
ATCAACAAGGGAGTAAGGATGCGTATGAGCATTGGGAATGTGATGTGGCGGAATTTACCCCACGCATTGGCGCCGTCGACCACCGCCGCCGAATAAATCTCCTCCGGTATCGAGCGTAGTGCCCCGGCTGTAATCACATAGAAGTACGGATACGAGAGCCATACATTAACCATAACCAATGCAAAGCGGGTCCATAATGGATCCTGGAACCAAGCCGGAGATGAGCCGAATATCGATCGCAAAATTGGTGGTATCACGCCGACATCAGGCTGTAGCAGGCTGCGCCAGATCAGAACCGAAATCAAGACCGGGATTGGCCAGGGGATGATCAAAAGCGCACGAATGATGCGTTTGCCCGGCAGGTCGTCAAACATAATCGTGACTATCAATCCGACCGCCCAACTCAGCGCTACGGTGAGGATGGCAAAGGTGAGAGACCAGACGAAAATCCGACCCAAAGGATTGCGGTACCCCGGATTTCCGAGGAACAACTCGAATTGATGCACTCCTATACTGGAGATGTAGCCCGGAATCAACTCTTCACCGCTTTCCGAGGTGAAGGTGCCATCGACCGGCCGGTAAATCTCGCCCGTTTGCTGGTTGATGACGGCGTCCATCTGTTTATCGTACCGATAAAGCGGTTGAAGTGATGCCGCCGAACTGAGAGAACGAATGGTCACTGTTTCCGGTGCTTCGCCGAACACGATTTCACCCAAGGCATCCAGAATGGGGATGACGTCTCTGCGAGCCAGACGTTGATAACCTTCGATCGAGGTTGGAAAGCCATTCTCGTCCAATTCCCCCACACCTCCTTCGCCAGGAGACACGACCTCGATGGACTCGTCTTGTTTGGCAAACATGCCGGCCCCCCCTTCATCGGGAACCAGCCACAAGGCGTAATCACCACGAACATTAAGGTATGCCGACCAGCTGAACGTCTCACTATTCTCAGGCAGATAGGTTAATTTCTCCATAGTATTGATGGCCTGTTGTTTCGTCCGGAGATGTCCCGCTCCCATGTTCGTGGTGCTGATGACGAAGGTATAGATGATTGGATATATGGTAAACAGCAAAACCAAAGCCACACCAATTCCAAACCAACGCATTGGTGTGAAGCGAGGGCGCAAATAAACGGCGGTCACGAAAACCGTGACCGCACACAACGCCGTGGCGATAGGATAAAGTCCATCCTGCAGCATTTGAGTGATGAGCCAGATCATGAAGACGAGAAAAGCGCCAACAAAGAGTATATTTGGCAAAAACGAGAAAAATGAGAAGCGAGCTTTGATCGTTTTTGTGTCCATAAGCCCTTCTACCGTCTAGTTTATTTGTCAAGGATCTTGCGGGTAGGATCTGTGATAATTCCAGTGTGATTGGTGACAGCCACCGTAGTGGCTGTCACCATTGTCAGCCTTTGCGCTCCGTCAACGATCTCGTATGCTATTCCGCGTCGATTTGTTGGCGGATTTGATCAACAGCTTGCTGCAACGCAGCTTCCGCGTCCAACTCGCCCTGGAAGGTTAGCAGGGTGGCGTTTACCCAAGCATCCCACACGTACCCCATTTCGGGGATGTTGGGCATTGGATCGGCATTTACTCCAGCTTCGTTGAAAGCCTTTGTATCTGGATCGTCCGCGGCTTCGAAGATCGTTATCATGGCCGACGGTCGCGTATCTGCTTCAAACAATCTCTGGAAGTTCTCTTCCGTGGCCAAGAAGTCAATGCAGAACGTCTGCGCCAGGAGTACGTTCTCCTTGCTGGCGTTCACGACGATTCCCTGCACACCCATGAAGGGATAGCCGCCTTCGGGGAAGGCCGAGATCGCGTAATTGACTCCAGCTTCCTTGAAGCGCGTGATCGCCCACGGACCGGTCATGATGAACGCCGATCGCCCTGTCTCAAACTGCACGTGGCTGGCTTCCCAGTCGATGTTCGTTGAGACTGCGCCGGCTTCAACCAGGCTTTAAGCCCACTCCAGGCCGTTAATCATGCCTTCGTTGGCCATGCCGATGTCATCCGAAGTGAAGCTGCCATCCGCATCCCGACCAAAGATGTAACCACCTTGCCAGGTGTACATCGGATAGCTGTTGTAGGTCAGATCCGGGAAACCCATCGCCGATTCAGCGGTCCCATCGTTCACCAGCGCGACACCAATGTCATAGATTTCCTGCCATGTTGTGGGAGCATCTGGGACCATGTCGACGTTGCGGAATAAACCGATGTTCTCTACAGACAGCGGTAGGCCATAGAGTGCACCGTTGTAGAAGAAGCCTGCGATTGCGGGATCGAGGAAGAGATCTTCCTTATCTCCCAGATCGATGACGGCTGCGGCGCCTTCTTCCACCATCGGTCCAAGATTGTCGTGGGGGATGATGACCATGTCTGGGCCTTCACCCGTCGCGGCACCCAGGGTCATTGCATTGCGAATCTCACTCAGGTCCTGAACCTCGACAGTCAAGCCCACACCATACTCATCCTCAAATTCTTGGCCCAACTCGTTGAGCACAGTAAGACGTGTGTCGTCGTACACCCAGAGGGTCAAGGTGGGACCCATTTCCTCTTCCGGCGCTTCCATTACCTCTGCGGGTTCCTCGACGGCTTCTGGCTCCGTTTCCTCCATAACAGCTGCGGTCGGAGTTGCTTTTTTCGCGCAGCCCGCCAATGAAAGAACGAGCACTGTACATAACAGAAGCGCCTTAAGGATATCGACCTTCTTCATAGTTTCTCCTCCATTATAGTGTCTGGTTGTGGCAATACAATCGAACTACGTTGACGCGCGCAAGAAAAAACGCATGATATGCGTTTAATACCTGTAATGAAGTCTCGTCGCTCTAACGTTTAGTGAGGAAAAATGTCTCATCGTTTTACATATCAACACGAGTTGACTACACGTGCAACTATGGATTATACTGGAACCAAGTTCGA
>CAYYVY010000171.1:0-2845 GCA_964475265.1 uncultured Anaerolineaceae bacterium
ATTCTGGCAGGGCAGCATTGAATTCATCGGCCGAAGGATCGATCGTTACGTGGAAATTGCCAACGCGGGCTAGCATTTCCCGACCGCGATATTAATCCAGAGGAAGGACGGGATAAATCAGATGACGGACCGAAAGATGGTTATGGAAAAGGACAAAAGGATCGCCCTGGTGGCGCACGACAACAAGAAACAGACTCTGGTGGAGTGGGCCAGATTCAACCGCGATCTCCTGGCGCACCACAAGGTTTATGCCACGGGCACGACCGGTGAGATGCTGGAACGAGAGCTCGACTTTAAAATCACGAAACTGCAAAGCGGCCCGTTGGGCGGTGACCAGCAAGTTGGGGCCAAGATCGCCGACGGCGAGATCGATTTTTTGATCTTTTTCTGGGATCCACTCGAGCCGCAGCCACACGATCCGGATGTGAAAGCTCTCCTGCGGATGGCTGTGGTGTGGAACATTCCCATCGCCTGCAACCGTTCCACGGCGGATTTCATGATTTCATCCCCGTTGATGGATGGGTTATACGATCGGCTGGTGCCCGATTACGAGGGATACCGCACCCGATATATCGACATGGGGAAAGCGGCCGGCTAGTTGCGAGAAGAGGAGTTCGAGGTCAAATTCGCAGCCGTTTCCCGGCCAGCTGTTTGAAGGACGCAAGAATATGGCGCAGACCTGGGTCGGGGATTACATACGATTGGCTTTTCGTATCCATAAGGCCTTCCAAAGCGTGGGTGACGGACCGTTCGTTGATTCCTACTACGGTCCGACGGAGTTGAGGGAAAGTGTAGCGCAGGAGCCAGAAGTAACGGCGGACGATCTTGTTGCTGCCGCACGAGTGCTCCGAGATTCTTTACCCTCACAGGGATTCGATCAACAACGTGCCGGCTTGCTGTCCAGACAGGTCCGCGCCATGGAGGTTTTTTGCCGTAAACTTGCCGGCCAGGACCACGTGCTGCAGGATGAGATTCAGCAGTGTTTGGACGTCCTTCCGGTGTGGAAACCGGATGCGGAATTCGAGCAGGCGTTGGCGCTTCTGTCGGAGGCGCTGCCTGGCGGGGGAGACGTCAGGGAACGCTTTCGGACCTTGCAGGAACGAACCGTACTCCCCTCCGATCGACCGGAGCTCGTTGAGCAGTTGATGCATCGATTACTGTATGAGGCTCGCCGCCGTACGCAGCAGTTTGTTGAACTGCCCGCAGAAGAAGCAGTTGAGGTGTGCACGGTGCGCGAGAAATCGTACGGTGCGGCGAACTGGTACCTGGGCGGCTATCGCTCTCGACTCGAACTTAACATCGACCGGCCAATCCATTTATTCGGCTTGTTGTACCAAATGTGCCACGAATGCTATCCGGGTCACCATACGGAATTTGCGTTGAAAGAGAAGCATCTTTATCACGATTGCGGCTACCTGGAACAATCCGTGTTCATCATGGGACCGCAGCTCGTCATCTCCGAGGGGATCGCCTCATTGGCGCAGGAAATGATCTTCACTCCGGAGGAGATTGCGCATTGGATTACGGAGCAAGTCGACCCACAACTGGGGGGCAAGATCGACGGCGTAGACCTGGTGAAGCTTATCCGTGCCTTTTCCGCCAGCGCGTTGGATGATTTGGGCAATAATCTGGTCATGATGCTCTGGGAGGGACGTTCCGAAGCGGAAATCGTTGCGTATGCATTGAAATACACCCCTTACCCGGAAGAGTATATCCGTCCATTCTTCCAGAGCCTGAAGTCTCCACTCCGGCAGGTATATGCATTTACCTACGCGCAAGGAAAACGCCTGATGGCGCCGCTGCTGCAAGGCGACGACCGGACCCAGGTGTTCCGCCGCTTGCTGACCGGACCGGTGTACCCTTCCCTGCTCGCCGAGTGGGCAGTCAAAGAGGGGGAATAATAGAACTGCAGACATTTGCTCTTCCGAAGGCAGGTTTCGTGCTTGTTGGAGGTGAACGAGGATTTGGGTAAAGTCAGCGGGGTTTCGAGAGCAGGCGCCCAGAGTTGAATCCATTATACGCATCGCACGGTATCTGGATTTCATACACTGCAAGTTGACGCTTCCAAATTGTACAATCGATAGAATTATGTGTTAAGTCATGCGGCAAAGAGGAAGAGCGATAGTGGAGGATGGTGTATCTACATACATAATGAGTAAGCGAGTTTCGAAATCCTGCTCCAAGAATACACTCGAGAATATCTTCCAGAGTGGTGTTCATATTCGGCCAACAAGGTCTTGATAAAACGATGTTGCAGGCAAGGCGTGTGCCTGAAACTTGTTACCAGGCGATTTTACCTTCAATGCGTACACAAAATCCGAGGAGATGACCTATGCTAAAAGAGCTGCCAGTGAAAGGGTTTCTGTATCTGAGTCTTGGCCTTCTTGCTGCGGCTTGCGGCCCTTCTACGAATACGCAACCAGCTCCGACGAATACGAATACGCCGCTGACCGCGCCGACGGACACGCCAACGATTACGCCCACCGAAGATGTGTTCGGCGACGAAGTGTCATATCAACCTCAGGAAGCGTACGCTGGACTGAGCATCATTCCCGGTGGGGATCATGATACTCGCACGATGGCATTGCCCGACGAAGGTGGAAACGGTTTCATTTCTGGAAATGGATCACCCCTCTTATCGGACGACGGGAACAATGATCCGGATTACTACATCCAATTTCGTGTGGATGATGAATTCCTATATGAAGGCTCTCCAACGTCGCGGGTTGTGTTCGTCATCGAGTATCTCGATGAGGGAACGGATACCTTTAATATCCAGTACGATGCGCAAAGTGGCGGACCGTACGGGGACGGAAAATACAAAGATACCAGGATGGTCATCAAA
>CAYYVY010000172.1:0-2796 GCA_964475265.1 uncultured Anaerolineaceae bacterium
CGTAATAGATGGTTGTGTCATCCGCGGCAGACGTGACGGCAATCACGGCATGCATCCCATCGGCTTCAACGAGGACGGGGTCGTTGTCAAGGTCTACATAAATGGCCCAGAGCTGGTCTTCGCCACCAGGAATGAAGTACTCGGAGTAGCCCGCAGGGACGGCGGCGAACGCTGAAGAGTAGGGCACAAGCATCGTAACAATCCAGGTAAGGATCGTGAGTAGTGGTGCTATATTCCGTGCCGAGATGCGTTGCTTCAACGATGACTCCATACTGTCTACCGACGAAATGCTAAACTCCGGGAGGTTATCCCGTTATTTGCGCACGTAACATTTGTGATTGCATTTTTTGCGCCAAGACATGAAGGAGCGATGCCTCAATGGGGTAAAGTGAGGCTTCTGGAATGGCAGTCAAAATCGACTGCTCGATGCTCGTCGTGCCCTGGCGCAAATACGTAATTATTATAGCAGTGCCTCCATCGATTTACACAATGGGTATGTTAACTCTCGTGGGATCTCTTCCGATTTCAAAAAAACAAATCCCGAGAATTGTTCATCTACGCAGCAAATACAACGCCTTCAATATTATACTCAAGTGCGATACTACTACAGCCGCACTTTCCATGTTAATATAGCTCTGTTGTACGCCCGGCAAAGTATGTCGCGCATCTCTGCCAGGCAGATGATGCTAACTGGAGGGGACAGATATCCAGGCGTTGTATACGACAATGATACGACGATGAACGAAGGATTTATAAACGGTTGACAGGTAAAGCCGATTGTAGATAATAGGAGATACAATCTAAAAAGGCCGCGACGGAGGAAAGTAGACGGACGGAACTCGCCAGGGAGGCCGGTGCGAGACTGAAAAACCGGCCCGAGCGAAACCCGTTGAAGTTCCCTCCCGAGCCGCCCGGGGGAACGCCTTGGAGAAATTCAAGGTCAGTAGTTCGGGCCGGAGCCCCACCGTTAGCGCAGGGGAACCGATCGCTGAAAGTCAGTTGTCGGAGCCGAGTGGGCCGATCGAGGCCAATAAGGGTGGTAGCGCGGGATTTTTCCCGTCCCTTGATGGGACGGGACATTTCGTTAATCTACCTTTCAACACTCACGCACAGGAGGTTGTATGCTGGAACGTTTGCAGGAATTGGAAAAAGAAGCCTTGGCGGCGCTCGAAGCGGTGGATGCGGAGGATGCGCTCCAGGCGTGGAAGGTGAAATACATGGGCCGTTCAGCGGCGCTGGCGGAGATCACGAGCGGCCTGGGTGAGCTGCCCAAGGACGAACGTCCGGCTGTCGGAAAACGCGCCAATCAGGTGAAAGTCACGTTGGAAGCGGCCTATAATTCACGTGCGCAATCACTGCACGCCGAAAGCTTGAAACGATCGCTGCGGGAACAGCGCCTGGACGTCACGCTTCCCGGCCGACCGATCGTACGCGGCCGCATCCATCCCTCCAATCAAATTCTGCGGCAAATCATCGCCATCTGGGCGGAGATGGGGTTTCAAGTCTACCGCTCGCGCGACGTGGAGAACGACGAATATAACTTCCAACTGCTCAACTTCCCACTGCATCACCCGGCGCGGGACATGCAGGACACCTTCTTCACCACGCAGCCCGATATCCTGCTGCGCACGCACACCTCCCCGGGACAGATCCGCGTGATGCGCGAACGCGCCCCGGAACCGATCCGTGTGGTTTTGCCGGGCATGTGCTACCGCTACGAACAGATCACAGCCCGCTCCGAAATCCAGTTCAATCAGGTGGAAGGCCTGGCCGTGGGAGAGCGCATCACTTTCGCCGATCTCAAGGGTACTTTAAACGCCTTTGCTCGCCGCATGTTCGGCCAGGATGTGGGCACACGTTTCCGCGCCTCCTACTTCCCCTTCACCGAACCCTCGGCGGAAATGGACATCGAGTGTTTCGTGTGCGCCGGTGAAGGATGCACGGTGTGCAAATACACCGGCTGGCTGGAGATCCTGGGCTGCGGCATGGTGCATCCGATCGTGCTGCAGAACGGTGGCTACGCTCCAGAACGGTACACGGGTTTTGCCTTCGGTATGGGGCCCGAACGGATCGCCATGCTCAAGGACGGCATTGATGACATCCGCTATTTCTGGGCGAACGATTTACGCTTCCTGGAGCAATTTTAGAATTGGAGGCGCTTAGAAACACGGATACTCTGCATTCAATAAGGATAGATACATGCTAGTACCTCTTTCTTGGTTAAAAGATTTCGTGGACATCGAGCTTTCTCCCCTCGAACTGGCGCATCGCCTGACGCTGGCGGGATTGGAAGTGGAGGAAGTCACCTTTGTGGGCCTGCCGCTTCCCGAGGAGAACATCGAAGGCCATACCGGTTCTCGCCGCCAGTTGGAAACGAACGTTTCCGGACTGTCCTGGGACCCGGAGACGATCGTCGTGGGCGAAGTGCGTGAAGTGATGCCGCATCCCAACGCCGACCGGCTCGTGCTGCTGCGTTTGTTCGACGGCGATCAAGAGCACACGGTGCTCACCGGCGCAACGAATTTGTTTGAATACAAGGGCCAAGGACCGCTCGACAAGCCGCTCAAGGTGGCTTATGCGCGCGAAGGTGCGTGCATCTACGACGGCCACAAACCGGGTCGCGAGCTGACGACTCTCAAACGCGCCAAGATCCGCGGGGTTGAGTCCTATTCGATGGCCTGTTCGGAAAAGGAATTGGGCATCTCGGATGCTCACGAAGGCGTAATCATCCTCGACGAAGACGCACCGGTTGGAAAGCCGCTCGTAGATGCTATGGGCGACGTGGTCTTCGACCTC
>CAYYVY010000173.1:0-2639 GCA_964475265.1 uncultured Anaerolineaceae bacterium
TGTTAGTCGCTGGCATGCTGTTTGGCTGCACGACAAAGAAAGCCACTGAAGCCCCCGTAGCAGAAGAACCTGCTGCCGAAGAACCTGCTGCCGAAGAACCTGCAGCTGAAGAGGCGATCAAAATCGGCCTTTCGTTCTCAGACTTCGCCACAGAGCGTTGGAGCACGGAAGAAGCCTTGATGAGAGGACAACTCGAAGATCTAGGCTATGAGGTCCTGACCGCCGAAGCCAGCCATGACGTCAAGCTGCAGAACGATCAGATCGACAACATGGTCGCACAGGGCGTGAAGGCCATCATCGTCGTCGCAGAAGACGGGGATGCCATCGTCACCTCGGTTGACAAAGCAGCCGATGCTGGCGTCGCTATCATCGCCTACGACCGCTTGATCAAGACCTCCAAGATCGCCGCCTACATCTCCTTCAACAACGTTGAAGTAGGCCGACAACAAGCGCTGGGCGTGATGACCGCCCTCGACATCGATAACTGGGACGTGGATACCAACGGCCCCGCCAAGATCGTGAAGCTCGGCGGCAGCCCCACCGACAACAACGCCATCCTCTTCCGCCAGGGTCAGGATGAAATCCTGAATCCGTACGTGGATGCAGGCACGATCGAAATCGTCGCCGATCAGTGGGTGGACAACTGGGACGCAGCTAACGCGCTGGCCCTGATGGAGAACATCCTCACCGCCACCGGCAACGAGTTCGACGGCGTCGTCGCTTCCAATGACGGCACCGCACTTGGTGCTCTGCAGGCCATGTCTGCCCAGGGTCTGGCGGGCGTCGTACCCATCTCGGGTCAGGACGCCACCGCGGACGGCTGCAACAGTATCGTCAAGGGTGAACTCACCGTATCGATCCTCAAGGACGTACGCGACCTGGCACCGCTCGCCGTCGACTTGGCTGCTTCATTCGCCAAGGGCGAAACGCCTCCGGGTCTCAAGTCGTACACCCTGGCAGAACTCACCTTGGACGACAGTCTGGTCGGCGAAGTGAACTGTGCCTTCCTGGATGTCTATCAGGTGAATGCCGATAACGTTTACGATCTGGTGGTAGTCTCTGGATTCCAGAGCTACGATGATGTCTATCGCGACATCCCCGAAGATCAACTACCGCCACGCCCCTAACCCGTAACTCGGATTAGGACCGCCCCGGCTCTTTTTGGTCTCCAAAGAGAGCCGGGGTATAATCGCTCGGAGTTCGACAACTTCAATACCTAAATCAACGAGAATTGCTACTAAAGGCGCGTAAAGTGAAAAACGACATTATTTTAGATTTCCAGAATGTTACAAAACGATTTCCGGGTGTTGTGGCGCTCGATGAGGTAACCCTGCAGGTCGAGCGAGGGGAAATCCACGGTCTGTGTGGAGAAAACGGCGCGGGGAAATCCACTTTAATGAAAATATTGTCCGGCGTGTATTCCTTCGGCACTTACGATGGATCGATTCTCTACGAAGGCAAGGAACTCAAGTTGGAAAGCCGGGCAATCCGCCGCGCGAATGAGGCGGGTATCGCCATCGTCTATCAAGAGTTGACACTTGTATCAAGCATGACCGTGGGAGAAAACGTCTACCTGGGCAAAGAACCCCGAGAAAACGGTTTCATCAACTGGAATAAACTCTACTCCGATACGCAAAAGGTCTTGAAGAAATACAATCTCGACGTCGAACCTCAGGCGATCGTCGGAAACCTCGGCGTTGGTAAACAGCAGATGGTAGAGATCGCTAAAGCGCTCGCAGTCGATGCAAACGTACTCATTTTGGACGAACCCACGAGTGCGCTCACCGAAGCGGAAACCGATCAATTAATGGAAATCATCCGCTCTTTGAAAGCGCACGGCGTTACCTGCATATATATCTCCCACAAACTCGATGAATTCTTCCGTATTGCAGACCGCATGACCATCTTGCGTGACGGGAAAGTTGTCGACACGCTGCCGACTTCCGAGTTGAGTCACGAAGCTCTCGTCAAAATGATGGTCGGCCGCGAGATGCACAAACGCTTCCCGCCCAGCAAGCGCAAACCCGGCGACGTCATCATGGAAGTAGAAGACTTACACGCCACGGATCCGCACGATTCCAACAGAATGGTGCTCAACAGAGTTACGTTCGACCTGCGTCGCGGCGAGATATTAGGAATTGCCGGTTTGATGGGATCGGGACGCACCGAGTTGGCCATGACGCTCTTCGGTGAATATGGCAAGATCACCCAGGGTCGTATCGTTCTGGACGGCGAAGAGATCAAGCCCAGCGCAGCCAGTTACGCGATCCAAAAAGGCTTGAGTCTGGTTCCAGAAGATCGCAAAGGGCAGGGCCTGATTCTGATCCAATCCGTACGCAGGAACATCTCTTTGCCCAATCTGCGTCAATTTGCATCCTTCATGCGCATCAATCGCATGGCGGAACTCCAGGCGACGATGGAACAATCGAGAAACCTGGATATTAAAGCTCCCAGCCTGGAAGTTCTCGTTAACACCTTATCCGGCGGCAACCAGCAGAAAGTCGTGATTGCGAAATGGCTGATGTCGAAACCTAAAGTACTCATCATGGACGATCCCTGCCGGGGTGTAGACGTCGGCGCGAAGTTTGAAATCTACAAACTGATGACCGAATTGGCTGAGAAGGGTGTTTCGATCATCA
>CAYYVY010000174.1:0-2595 GCA_964475265.1 uncultured Anaerolineaceae bacterium
ACGGTTCGATGTGCATCTGCGCGGCCGGCCCGGAGCGGTGGTTTTTCCGGACCCGACGTGCAGGACTGTGCGATGGTAAATAATCGCCTGTAGTATAGGGAAAGGCCTGGCGCGGCTGTAGTACCCGTTTGGGTACTCTTTGCACGAGTAACATTATTGCAGCGGAAATAGCCTCAAGGGACGCCCATGTCCCGCGCCAAACGCCTCGAATACTTTATAGTAGAAACGGCAATGCCGGGACTTCACACGTTTTCATCCAGTAACTTTGTGAAGTATACGTTCGCAGATGGGCAGGCAGTCTGATGTTGGTATGTATCGCCAGTATGAAGGGCGGCGTCGGCAAATCTACGCTGGCGGCCATGCTCGCCAAGCACGTCGCCAGCAGCATGGCCATCCCCGTCACCGTCGTCGACATGGACCCGCAGCGCGGGGCGACCATCCTGCTCCTGGGCCCCAAAAAAGCGGCTGCCCACATAGGCCCCACGATGTACGACGTGCTTAAGAGCGAATGGGACAACATGCCCTCGCAGGAGATTCTCGCCCAGGCCATCGTTCCCGCGTCCTACCACGAAGGCGTGCGCCTCGTCCCGGCCGCCGCGGCGCTGGCCCGACTTGTCATACCTGGAACCTCGCAAGACCTGATGCGCTTGGCATATATTCAACGATATTAGCTAGGATTGGTGTCTATCATCGGCCATCATATTCTTCCCGGTCTGGTTCCGTTTGACTGCAACGATAATAACAATAAATATGCTCACAAGCGCCGCCAGGAACAAGCTGGCCATTCCACAAAGAATCGAACCCCCAACCTTCGCAAAGATGTTGAAGAACTCCCACATAAAGTTTGGCCCAACGGACACCACGATTTTCGGCCGGGCACTGTCATCCCCATGTTGACACGCAAAGGTGTATCTGCCTGGATCATTAATGGAAATGCTCATGATCAGCACCCCAACACGCTCCAAATCTTTCGACCGATAGGTATTGGTCTCCACGAAATCGGGCACCGCGGCAATCTCAGCACCCGTTGTCTTTGATATCAGGTTGCATACCAGGGAGGGAGGTTGTTTGCCAGTCTCGTATTTCACGCCGTTCACGACGCTGCGATACTCGTAGTAAACGCCGTATGCACCGGACCTGGCAAAAGTGATATCCGCGGAACCAGGAACAATCAATTGTGTAAGCCTGTCCAGGTTCACCCGCTCCTTTAATGCTCCTGGGATGTTAGTCAACCTCTGATAAACAACCATCGTCACAAGCAAGCAAGTGAGCATGAGTGCTAGAGCAGCGAAACCATAAACCCGGCGATTGAGATGGAGATTTTTTATATTCATGATTACTACCTTTCATACATTCTCATTGATTAGGACTTTCCGGCCAGTGAATACCAGCATGACATAGCGCTTCGACATACTGCAGTCCACATTTCCAACAGACAGTAAAAAAAATCACTTCTTGTAGGCTCAAAGCCAGTTAGGCTCAGGAACATGTGCGTGAGACAGGTGTTTTAGTTCGTCGGATCACGCCCTTCTCCGATTCGGCGGGGAGTAACTAATCGCCTTCCTGCTGCACATACCCATCTTCCGGCAGTCGAAAGATTTCTTCCACCGTTTTGCCAAACACCCTGGCAATCCTGATCGCCAGGATCAAGGAAGGCACATATTTTTCCTGCTCCAGGGCGATGATCGTCTGCCGGGTGCAGCCGCACATGTCGGCCAGCTCCTGCTGGGTCATTTCACCCTGCTCGAAGCGCAGCTTGCGGATACGGTTGTTGATCTTCTCTTTAGCCATTGCCGCTCATTTCTCCGTGCAGCGCCAGTGTGGCGACGGCCTGTGCGAGTAACCCGAAGCAGGCGGTGGCATACGCCAGGAACCACATCCACCCCACGGGCAGGATGCCCGAGGTTTCATAGCTTAGGAACAGGGCGATGCAAACGGCAAAAACAAAGACCAGCACCGCAACCAGGGCGATCTCGTTCGCCTGGCGGGCAATCTCCAGGTCACGCTCGTCTCGGATGCGGACTTGGCCAATAGATTTCTCCCGGGTTAGGTAGAGCATCCCGAGGTAGCCAATGAACCCGGCAGCCAGGATCACTGCAGCGGCCAACATGCGCATCGAATCATCGGCGTAGGTGGCCGCTCCACCGCCCAGGAAAAATACCGACCCGAACGCCACTGCAACCAGCCCCCAGATCCCCAATCCATACCGCGCTCTCATTTTTGATTGTGTCATCATGTATACTCCGTGTGTATATTTATTCTTACATATTGTAAGATGTTTTTTACACATTGTCAATATATTCTTACATTGAGTTTGGTTTAAATCACGAATAATCTGAGGGGAAAGAGACAATATCCAGCAAAGGGGGACAACGATAGCCGTGTTGAAAGCTTATACAATCGGAGCCAAATTTATTTCCTTTTGCAACTCATCCTATCCAATTCCCTCCCTCAAGGGACGCCTACGTCCCGCCCCAAACGCGTCGAATGTCTTATAGTAGAAACGGTATTGCGGGGACTTCACACGTTTTCATCCAGTGACTTTGTGAAGTATACGTTCGCAGATGGGCAGGCAGTCTGATGTTGGTATGTATC
>CAYYVY010000175.1:0-2560 GCA_964475265.1 uncultured Anaerolineaceae bacterium
CTGATCCACTGCAGTATAGGCAGAAGCATTAATTATCAGATGTGGTCGAAGCTCGGACACTACATCGCGAATACGCTCCGAATAGACTAAGTCAAGATCTTCTCTTCCAAATGAAATTAACTCGCCTAAAGAAGTTAAACTCCTTTGGAGTTCCCAACCCAATTGTCCATTTTTGCCAAGCAGCAAGATCCGCATCAACTCTTTACTCAACCCCCTGATCAGCAAACTGAAGAAGATACTGGCCATATTCATTCTGCGCCATGGCTTGGGCTAACGCTCGAAGCTGATCCCGATCGATGAAGCCCATGCGGTAGGCGATCTCCTCCGGAGAGGAGATCATCATTCCCGTCCGTTCCTCCATGGTCTGCACGAAGGTGGCTGCCTGCAGCAGCGAAGCGTGCGTCCCTGCATCCAGCCAGGCGACGCCGCGCCCCATCATCTCCACACGCAGTTCATCCGCCTCGATATATTTTCTGTTCAAATCCGTGATCTCGAATTCTCCGCGCGAGGATGGGCTCAACTGCGAGGCAAATTCGATAACGCGCTCGTCGTAGAAATAGATACCCGGCACGGCGTACTTGGAGCGCGGTACTTCCGGCTTTTCCTCGATGCTGACGGCGTGGCCTCGCTCGTCAAATTCCACAACGCCGTATCGCTGCGGGTCACGCACTTCGTAGGCAAATATCACCGCGCCGGAATCGAGCTGCGCAGCCCGCCGGAGAGTCTCCGGCAAGTTGTGCCCGAAGAAAATATTATCGCCCAGGATCAAACAGACCTTCTCAGCGGCGACGAATTCGCTTCCCACGAGGAAGGCGTCCGCCAGGCCGCGCGGTTCTACCTGGTTCGCATAGGAGAACGAAAGACCCCATTTCTTACCATCTCCCAGCAGGTCCTGGAAAAGATGCTGCTGGTCCGGTGTGGTGATCACCAGGATTTCACGGATGCCGGCCAACATCAACATCGAGAGTGGATAATAAATCATCGGTTTGTCGTAGACCGGCAAGAGCTGCTTGCTGGTACTGATCGTGATGGGGTGCAGTCGTGTGCCGTGTCCGCCGGCCAGAATGATACCTTTCACTTCGCCTCCCCTCGCCGATCGTAATTTTGATCGATCCAATCTTGATAATCCGCACCGCTGCGGATGGCGGTAATCCAATCGGGGTTCGCCAGATACCAGGCTACGGTCTTGCGCAAACCACTTGGGAGATCGTGGCTCGGCCGCCAACCCAATTCCGTTTCCATTTTGTGGATATTCATGGCATAACGCCGGTCGTGCCCCGGGCGGTCGGCGACGAATGCGATCAGGGACTCGTGCGGCACGGGCCCCGAATCCGGCGCCAGATCGTCGAGGACGGCGCACAATTGGCGCACGACTTCGAGGTTGGTGGGCTGATTGTCGCCGCCGATATTATACGTCTCCCCCGGTCGGCCGCGGCGCAGGATGGACAAAATCGCATCGCAATGATCCTCAACGTACAACCAATCGCGGATTTGTTTTCCATCCCCATAGAGCGGCAATGCTTCTCCGGCCAGCGCGTTGATGATCATCAGCGGAAGCAGTTTTTCGGGGAACTGATACGGCCCGTAGTTATTGGAGCAGTTCGATATCGTAACCGGCAAAGCGTAGGTATGTGCGTGGGCGCGCACGAGATAATCACTGGCCGCTTTCGAAGCGGCGTAGGGTGAATTCGGCGCATATGGCGTGGTTTCTGCGAAGGGCGCATCCTGTGGGTCCAGTGAGCCGTAGACCTCATCGGTAGAAATATGGTGAAAGCGCGCCTGCTCCAACGGAAGCGCCTGCTCTTCGATCCACACCTTGCGAGATGCTTCCAGCAAGGAGAATGTTCCCATGATATTGGTTTGAATGAAGGCTGCCGGGCCGACGATCGAGCGATCCACGTGGGATTCCGCGGCGAAGTGGACGATCGTGTCGATCGCATTTTCGCGCAGCAGGTCTTCCACAAGCGATTGGCTGCAGATATCCCCCTGCACGAAAACATGCCGCCCCGGGGCGCTGAGATCGATCAGGTTATGCTCGCTGCCGGCGTAGGTCAGTTTATCGAGGTTGACAATCTTCACCCCGGGCTCTTCACGGAGCAAGTGGCGGACGAAGTTCGAGCCGATAAATCCCGCGCCGCCGGTAATCAGAACGTTCTTCATCTCCCCCGCTTCCCTCGCAGATATCTCATATTCTGACGCATGAATCCATGCTCAATCGTAGTGCTCGGCTTGCATAAACGTGTCTCCGCGTTCGTCTTTCTCAGAGAGAAGCGGCTTTGTCCCTTCCGCGATGGGCCAGGCGATGTCCAAATCCCGGTCATTCCAAAGCAGCGTACGCTCCCATTCCGGCGCATAGAAATCGGTCGCTTTGTAGAGCACCTCCGCCCAATCGGAAAGGGTATAATACCCGTGGGCGAAACCCGGTGGAATCCAAAATTGGTTTTTCTCCCCGGCAGAGAGCGTAACACCAACCCACTGTCCAAACGTCGGCGAGCGCTTGCGCAGGTCTACGGCTACATCGAAGACCTTGCCAACGGCAGCACGCACGAGTTTTCCCTGT
>CAYYVY010000176.1:0-2509 GCA_964475265.1 uncultured Anaerolineaceae bacterium
ACGATTCCCCAGGCGGCGCTGGCCTGGCCGTCTTTGGCGATGGCATGGGGATTGACCTCAGGGATGATGCTCAACTTGATTGGCTCCGGAGAATCGCAGATATCTATCTAAAGCTGCCTGCTTACCCGACGGAGAAAACCCAAGAACTGCGATATTTCTACGAAAATGATCAATACTCATACTCGGATGCGATTGTCCTGTTTGCGATGTTGCGTCTGATAAAGCCAAAAAGACTAATAGAGGTAGGATCAGGATTTTCTTCGGCCTTGATCTTGGACACCAATGAGATGTTCTTTGACCGCTCGATGCAGCTTACTTTTATCGATCCCTATCCGAAGCGCCTAGAGGAGCTATTGTTCCCGGATGATCGCGAGGCAGTCAGGATAATTGCCCAACCTGTTCAGCAAGTTAGCCTTTCCATATTCCAGGAATTAAAGGATGGAGATATCCTGTTCATCGACTCGACTCATGTAAGTAAGGTCGGCTCTGACGTTAACCACCTCTACTTTGAGGTCCTCCCACGATTAAACAAAGGTGTCTTTGTCCATATCCATGATATTTTCTTCCCTTTTGAATATCCCCAAGCCTGGATCTATGAAGGCAGAGTTTGGAATGAGGCGTACATCCTTCGCGCGCTCCTGATGTTCAACTCGTTCTTTCAGATCGAGTATTTTCAGCATATGATGTTTACCAAGTTTAGAAGGTTTTTTGAGGATAATATGCCGTTATGCTTGAAGAGTGGGGGGGCTAACATTTGGATTAGGAAAATTGCCTGAACCGATATGCAGCTTGCGGCACTGTGCGAAGCGTTTCGTCTCAAGCACGACTACTGCGGAATTATATGAGGGAATTGTAGGTTGGGTTGAGGGTTACCGAAACCCAACTTATATTCTCATAATCATCCTGAGCGGAGTGAGCTTCGCAGAAGCGAACGAAGTCGAAGGACGGCCTATTGAACATTTTCCCACTTTCATCCCTTCTCTCTCCGTTTTCGTTCCGCTTTCACGATCTCATACACGGCTTCCCAATCCCCGCCAATGAATGCCTCTTTCTTTGCCCGAGACCAGCCCTTTATTTGCCTTTCGATCGCCGATGCCTCCAACCGAGTCTCGAAGGATTCACTCCAGACCAGTTTCACCGGTCGTCGAGTGTAGGTAAAGGCAAGTGGATCGACGCCCATTTGGTGTTCGTATAAGCGCTCTTCGAGTGAGGTTGTGCTGCCGGTGTAGTATTTACCATCGGCGCATTCTAGGATGTAAACGGTAAATGATTGAATATAGTTCATCGTGAAATCCCCCTGGATTGATGGAACATTAAGTAAGTTTATCTTGTTATGTACGAAAAGCGTAGATTGCGCTCCTTCGACTTCGCTCACCAAACTACGGTTCGCTCCGCTCAGGATGATTGCAGGGGTTGAGCTGCTGCACAGCGCCCTCCGCTCAGGATGATTTTGGGTTTGTGTTGCTTCGATGTCCTTTAAGTGTTGTAAATATATGACCACAGTTTCTTGACATTGATACCCGAAATATCTAATAATGATGGCGTATCGCTGGATAAACAATACGCTGTTTGTAGACATTGAAATTCTCACATTTCCAGGCACGGCGGTGTTCCTTCCTGCAGTGATGCGCGGTGGAACTTAATTCACGATTCCGCTGCGTTAGTGTCGTTTTGGGGTGGTACCAAGAGCAAAGAATTATCGAATCATCGATCCGGGCGTTCTCCGGGAGGCTGAACGCCATATTCGTATATACGGAGAAAGGAATTTATAAGATGTCAAAAAAATCAGGAAAGTCCGGTGGTGCGTTATTCTCCTGCCTGCTCCTGCTGGCCATGATGCTCGCGCTTTCAGCGTCGGCGTTTGCGCAGGACAGCGGGCTGCGCATCGACTACTCGGACGAAACGGGACGGGTCAGCTTCATCGGCGCCGACCCGGCGAAGGCCTATCAACTGCAGGGGGTGCAGATGGAGGGCATCGCCGCCGCGGACCGGCCCATGATGTACCTGCAGCACTTCGATGCGCTGCTGGGGCTGCAATCGCCGGGTCAGGAACTGCAGCAGGAATTCAGCCGCGACCACGACGGACGCAGCACGACGCGCTACCAGCAGGTCTACCAGGGCGTGCCCATCATGGGCGGCGAACTGATCGTCAACCTGGACGGCCGCGGCGCTCTGCTCTCCATCAACGGCGAGGTCTCGCCGGGTCTGAATCTCTCGACGACGCCCGAGATCGACGCCGCGGCGGCGCGGGAAACGGCCATCGGCGCGGTGGCCAAGGGCTACGGCCTGGACGCTTCCGACCTGACGGCGACGGAACCCGAGCTGTGGATCTACGACCAGCGCCTGCTGCGTCCCAGCACGCGTCCGGCCGAACTCGTCTGGCGCATGGACGTGACCTCGGCCGACGGGATGGGGCCGATCCGCGAGCTGGTGCTGGTCAACGCCGAACGCGGCGGGATCAGCCTGCACTTCAACCAGATCGACACCTTCTGGACCACGAATTCCCGAG
>CAYYVY010000177.1:0-1468 GCA_964475265.1 uncultured Anaerolineaceae bacterium
TTCGTTTGGAGTACAACGATAATAGCCATGCAGACTGCTTTATTTGAAATGATAATGGTGTAATGTCTCGTGAGAAAATGTAGTCTCAGTCCAAATATAAACCTCCTATTTGGGCAGATGGGTCGTGATCCGCTTGATCTACTCCAAGCCCAACGTTACGTTGTGGTACGACGAGATGAGCCTGATGCGCTGATGCGCAGAACGAACAAAACCGCTGCAGAATCTCCACCAGGATCGTGCTTGCAGCATACGTTTTCCCAGATGAAGTGATCAAACCCGGATGCAAATAAGGCAATGAAACAAACGATTATGCCTGCGAAAAATCTGCGGGACTCTGGTAAGGTTGCCAGCATTTTCTTCCTGGAGTACGATGAATCCGCACTTTGCCGCAGGCGTCTGACCGGCGAATTGCAATCACAAGCCTTGCCAAGAAGCATTCGATACAAGAACTAGCCCTGCACCAAAGTATGAGAGACATGCAGACAACGACCGCCGGCAGAACCATGACACGCAAATTATGGCTTCCCATCTCGATCGTGCTCTTGACAGTCCCCATTTTCCTGGCGGGCTCGTCACCTACGCGGTTTATGTCGCCTTGTCTATCTCCCCAACCATTGCCGGCGATAACGGAAACCGATGACAGCGCAGGGCAAGGACGCCCAGCCCCAGACCAATGCACGATGTCGCAGGATGCGGTACCCAATACATACGGCGGCATGGCGCAAGGGAGTCACATATCGTATCGCCAACTTGCAGAAGACGTTGCACAAAGCATCGAATCCAACCCGTCTGATCCAAACCTGCGCACAACGACGCACATCTCGTGGGTCCAAAGCGATCCACAGGGGCGCTTCCCGTCCGGACTATTGAGCGACGGCCAATTCGTGTGGGGACCGAACGTCGGGGATTTCGACATCCGAGCGTATTTGTCGAAGCGCGACTCCGGTTTATCCGCCTTCGCGAGCGATCTGGAACTTTGGGCACGCTATTCGAGCGTCAACCCGATGATATTGCTGAGCATGCTCGAGCTGCGCTACGGTTACGTGGACCAATTTCCGTCCGGGATCGACGCGGACGAAGTACGCGAGAAGATCGGGACCACCGCGATGCACCTTGCCGTGGCGTTCTATGAACATCTGCATACCTGGGGAGAGCGGCGAACGCCGTGGGATTTGACGGCATTGACCATCGAACCCGCGGTTACCTTCGCCGACGGTACGACGCTGCAGCTGGATGCCGAACAGACTTCCGGTACCTTCGCCATCGCTGCCGTTTTAGCAGAATCAATGGACGTTGACTCCTGGAACGCGGCGCTCTTCGAAACCGGTCCAGGCAGTTTCCTGGGTGTGCTCTGTTTTAACTTAGAAAAGAGACAGTGGCAGGTGGAGAAGAGGTTTCTTTAGCGGTTGGACGTTAGCATGTTTTTACCGGTTCCCGATAGTTCTGGGAGCTGATAAACGTATCGTCA
>CAYYVY010000177.1:1478-2405 GCA_964475265.1 uncultured Anaerolineaceae bacterium
TCCTGGAACGCGGCGCTCTTCGAAACCGGTCCAGGCAGTTTCCTGGGTGTGCTCGACGAGCTGTTTCCCGATTTCGATCCGCTCGACGATCGCAACGACATCAATCCCACCGTCGCTCCTGCGGATACATTCTTTCAATTCCCCTTTCCGCTGGGATCAACGTGGCGATTCAACGGACCCCACAGTTGGGCGGGTGACAACACGCCGCCGTTCTCCTCGATGGATTTCTTCTCCACTGCGGGCGGATCGTGCGCCAGCCCTCCCAACATGTGGGCGGTGGCCGCGGCCGGCGGTACAGCCGTCCGCCAGTATGGATATGATTGCTGGATCGAGATCACACACAACGCGCAATGGACGACGAGCTACTACCATCTGACCAACACACTCAACCCGCAGGGCGCATACCTGTACCCGAACACCAGCCTGGGACAGATCGCCTGCGAGGTTTGCGCCGGAGGATATGCCAACGGGCCGCATGTCCACTGGACCTTGAAATACAACGGCGCCTACCTCAGTCTCGAAGGCGTCAAGCTTTCGGGCTGGACGATTCACGTCGGGAGTGAAGCGTATACGACAGGTTCGTTGGAGCGCGATGGAGTCACGTTGAACGTGTGGAGCCTGGTCGAGAACGATTACGACAGCTACTATTACCACCCCAATCGCTCGCTGCGCTTCTACGGAAACGCGGCGAGTGACATCGATCGCGTGAAAATCCGCCTCGATAACCCTGCCCGGCCGATCGACGTTGGCGATACTGACTTCACCGTCGAATGGTGGATGAAAGCCCTTCCGGGTGAGAACACCGCTCCAGAACAAGATCCGATCTACGAGAATTGGGTGCTCGGCAACATCATCCTCGATCGCAGCGTCACCGACGACGATGGGATCGGCGAATACGGCGTATCGCTGCAAGGCGGCCGCATCGCC
>CAYYVY010000178.1:0-2306 GCA_964475265.1 uncultured Anaerolineaceae bacterium
AGATCGCGCGCAAATTTCTACGCGAGATTATACGTGAGCCCAGCCTGCTGGCCCTGATCCTGCTGATTCCGCTGGCGTTCCTGGGCATCACGGCATTCGCCTACAGCGAACCCTATCAGGGAACGCATGAAATTTGGGTGGCCGTCGGTAACGGCGGGGATTTGGGACTCCTCGAAGCCCTGCGTGGCGCCAGTTATCCGGATGGGAGTCCGCTCTTCGAAGTGAAGGTGGTCGACGACGAAGCAGAAGCGCAAGCCGCCCTTCAAAGCCGCCAGATCGCGGTTTTTCTCGAAGTGGATACGGACGGGCACCTCGAGACGACGGTGCACGGCGATGCGCTCAACCCGCGCTTCTACCGCCTGAGCGTGATCCTGGACGAAATCCTGTTCCGCTACGCCGACCGAATCGCCGGACATACGACCCCATTGAAAATCATCGAAGCGCGCTACGCAGCGAGTGGTCCGTTGAATGAATTCGACCATTACGCGCCCGGAATGATGGTTTTCGCCTTATTGATGCTCATCCCGCAGACCGCCATGCTCGTCGGACGGGAGTCACGCTGGGGCACGCTGCGCAGACTGCGCTTGAGCCGCGTTCGATCGTGGGAACTTCTCCTGGGAATCACGCTGGCGCAAATGGTGGTTGCCGTGATCCTGGTGCTGGTCGTTTTCCTGGTTGCCCTGGCGCTGGGTTATCACAACAACGGCTCCCTGCCCCTGGCCATGAGCGTCTGTCTGGCCATCAGCCTCTCGGCGATCGGCATCGGATTGATCGTAGGTTGTTTCGTGGAGAACGACAGTCAGGCGGTCAACTTGGGCAGCACGGCGACGATGCTGGGGGTATTCGTCTCGGGGGCGTTTTTCCCCATGTCCTCGACGAACCTGTTCATACTTCTGGGACATGCGATTGCCTTGTTCGATTTCTTCCCGGCAACGCACGGACTGCTTGCGCTGCAGCAAATTCTCAACGACGGCGCGGGCCTGTCCCAGGTTGCATTCCGTCTCAGCGCCACACTGCTGCTCTCTGCTGTGGTTTTTCTCTCCGGCGTCGCATTGTTCAACCGGCGCAAGCTGCGTGGCGGCAGCGCTCCCGTGGGCTGAAGACCCGGCCCATGGGAAAAATCCCTCATTGCGCATAGAATCAAGATTGCATAAACTTTGAACCAGATCACGGAGGCTCATCTCAGCCGCCCGGACGTCGTGCCGAGGCACGAAGTTATGGTAGAGTAGATTTGATCCGTTGGATCGTGGTGGTAATAAAGACCGCACATCCGCTTGACACCGGTCGAAACGCGCTGGTATCGAGTACAATGGAATGGTCGTTCTCGATCAGGAATGGTACAGGCCGCAGAAAGGAAGCTTTATGGCAAAACCCGTCATTCTTCTCATCGACGATGAAAAAGCGTATGCAGAAGTGATCAAGGAAGCCCTCACGCCGATGGGCATCGAGGCGCATATCGCCTGTAATGCGATGGAAGCAATGCTGGTCATGCAGCAGACGACGCCGGATCTAATCCTGCTCGACGTGATGATGCCCGAGGTCGATGGCCTGACTCTTCTGCGCTGGCTGCGAGAGAACTCCAGAGGCAAACGGACGCCCATCCACATCGTCAGTGCCAAGGCACGCCCGGAAGACCGCGATGCCGCACTCCAGGCCGGTGCGGACGGCTTTCTGGCGAAACCCTTCACCATGCAGGATCTCAAGAAAACCCTCGCCGAGTATCTTCCCATCTTTTCCTCGAGCCAAGAACAGCCAAACGACCAGTAGTCGGCAAAACCATCTCGAACACACCTCGTACCCAGGTACTTCAATCTTGAGGGGGTTGACTCGCTTCGGACCAAATCTCGATGCCAGCGCCAGCGGCAGCTTCGAAACAGACAAACGGATTACGTTGCAGACTTTTCAGCGACGAAGGTGAGCAAATAGCCGAGCTTGCGCGCCCACGAGAAGCGCCGTTCGAGCTGTTCGAAGGGCCAGAGCAACGCGGGGGTCAGTCGACGCAAAGGGATTCCCTTGCTGAGGCAGAACAGATCGAACATACGCAGGATTCCCGGCATGAGCAGTAGACCCGTGCGAGTCTTCACCTGTAAACCACTTTGCGTGACGGCACGTCGCAGCTCCCGGGCACTCATGCACTTCTCGGGCGCGTAGAGATATTTCCCTACCAACGTCAGCGCGTGAACGAACAATGGCCGCAAGAACAGATCCCATTTATGCGGCACACCAATGATCACAACACCGCCGTTTGTGAGCACGCGCATGATTTCGCGCAGCGAAGACACTTGATCGTCGATGTGTTCGATCGT
>CAYYVY010000179.1:0-2141 GCA_964475265.1 uncultured Anaerolineaceae bacterium
CGGCTGCTCGATCTGGACGGGTCAATTCAAGATCACATCGCCCACAAGCGATTACCTTCCGATCGTCGCGTGGTGGATGCATTCCTGAGCGTTCAAAATGATAACGATCGGATTGCGCTAGCGGACCAACTGGCGCAGCGGAGAGCATCAATCAAGACCATCATGAAGACTTGTGAACGTTGGAATGAGCATATCAAAGAATCGAATCACAATGGTCGGGCAGACAAACTGCTGCAGAGAGGCGATCCCTCAAGTGTGGCGCATGCGGCTGCCGTATTGGATCAGGATTCTCTGGGAGAGACAGAAATCGATAGCTGGGGTCAAGTACGAGAGAGTTTGAAACAGGCATGTGCCGCATGTGATCTCAAACAGGAAAACCTCGCTGATATCACCGAACCGGCATGGGAATTTATCAGTCACGGTGCAGAGGAGACCTGCGAACTATGTCCGATGAAGGGCGTCAAGGAAATTTGTCGAGGTTGCCCTTTAACAGAATTTCTTGTACGACTCGAACAAAATATCCGAATAAAGATGGATGAACGGAAAAAGGATCTCAGAATGTAGTCATTCGTTCGAGTTTCCCCGCAAACGCCCATTGAAAGGGATAATTCATAGTAGCCGGTTGTAGGTATTCCCGAAACCGGTTTGAAACAGAAATGCATTTGCCGAACATTACCGTGCCGTGTTCAATATGTGGAAGATAGGACACACTTTTTTCTGAACATCATCTGTTCACTAAGAATTACGGATAAAAATCCATAGAATATCGGTGCCGGATGAATATCCGGCGCCAGCGATTTTGAATGATGGTTGTGGATATTCATCCACAACCGGTACGTGGCAGATTTGAATCTGCCGATCTTCACGCTGCGATATACGGTAATCGGGAAACAAGATGGATCAAGCTTGCACCAAATACACCCAAAGCCTCTCGGGCTCCCCCCAGTTAACCCCCAATTTCTTTCCAGCGTCACCCGCCCAGATATCGAAGTACTCATCATCACGCAGAGAAACGTTCCCCTTTTGTATGCCCCTCATGTTTCGCCCCATTAGCGGAGTCTCGCTCTGCATACTCTCTAGTCTCGAAGCTGCATCCTTCCCTCTGGTTTCCTTTCCAGCGAAGGCTTTTTTCATGGCGCGAAGATCGAGCGGCGAGAAAAGAACGCGTTGGCCGCTGCGTGCCAAGAACTCCAACACGGGTGGACTCGTATGTTTTCTCCCCGCTTCCAGCAATTGAACGTCACTTCCCAGGGCAATCAGCACTTGTTTCTGAAACCACGATAGAGGTTCTCCAATTTTGATCTGGGAAGCGTCTTTTTTGCGCCAGAGCTTCGTTTGCCGCATGTAGCGTTCTTCTTCGATTTCAGCCACCTGTTCGAGTGCGACCGCTTGACGGCGGAAATAAAATATAGCGATGATGATGAATGTTGCCATGAGTAATACAAGCGCGATGCCAATCGTAACGTCCATTATGAGTTGACCTCCCTTTTCTCTCTGGATTTTTCGGCCAGGAAAGTGTGATTTCGAATTTCCGCCAACCTTCGCCAAGCCGGAGGGCGTGGATCGAAGAACCCTGCAATTCCGAGAATTCCTGCGAGTCCAACAATCACGAGCAAAGGCCACCAGATAGCAGGCGCTGGTTGCGGCGGAATCTCTGCCAATTGAGGCGCTGCACCGTCCGGTTCAGCGGGCAGGATAGCAACCTGCATCGGTGTGGGTTTCTGTGCACGCTTCGGTGGTTGGGATGTGGCCGTGGGAGTCTTGGTCGGTGCTGGGGTTGGCGTTGATGTTGGTGGTTCGGGGATGATGATGATCCCTGTATCCGACCCGCTGTTTCCCAATTGGTCCCACGCCGTGAGCACAACATGATACTCACCGGGCGGAGCCAACACCTCTCCGAAACGACGATCCCAGGTAAAACGGCGGGGGATGTTCCCCGAATTCCAGCGATACTGTCGTTCACCGTAAATGCCACCTTCAATAACCAAGGTCGCGTTGCGGATACCGATTCCCGAATCTTTGACGCTCATGGATGCTGTTTCCCAGATCATCCACTGCTCTGTGATGTCTACGCGTGGTCCCTCGTTATCGACGATGACCGTGATCCGTGCCGTCGTCTCGAGATTGCTGGCGTTGTCCGC
>CAYYVY010000180.1:0-2123 GCA_964475265.1 uncultured Anaerolineaceae bacterium
GTATTATTGCCCACATCGACGCCGGTAAAACGACGACGACCGAGCGGGTATTGTTTTACACGGGTAAAACGCATCGCTTAGGTTCTGTAGACGATGGCACCACGGTCACCGACTGGATGGATCAAGAACGTGAGCGCGGCATTACCATCGTCTCAGCGGCCGTCACCGCAATGTGGCGTGATTACATTATTAATATCATCGACACCCCCGGCCACATCGATTTCACCGCCGAAGTGCAACGTTCCTTGCGAGTGTTAGACGGCGGTGTTGTTGTTTTCGACGCCGTGCAGGGCGTTGAGCCGCAATCCGAAACCGTCTGGCGGCAAGCTGACCGCTACGCGGTGCCACGCATTTGCTTCGTCAACAAGATGGATCGCGTCGGGGCTTCCTACGGACAGACGATCGAAAGTATCCGTGATCGCCTCGGTGCCAACCCGATTGCCGTGCAGATGCCCATCGGAAATGAAGCGCAGTTTATGGGTGTCGTCGATCTGATCGATGAGAAAAGCATCATTTGGAAGGACGAGCCGGGAACGACGCCTGAAGAGAGCGACGTTCCTGCTGATTTAAAAGCAGAATTTGAGGATCGGCGCGCGAAAATGATCGAACAGATCGCTGAGGCCGACGATGATCTAACCTTCAAGTACCTCGAGGGTGAAGAGATTTCCACCCAGGAACTCAAGCAGGGTCTGCGCAGAGCGGTAATCTCAGGTAAAGCGACGCCGGTATACTGCGGATCGGCGCTGCGGAATAAAGGCGTACAGCCGTTGTTGAACGCAGTTGTCGATTTCCTGCCCTCACCACTCGATATCCCCGATGTGGTCGGACGGAAATCCGATTCGGACGAAGAAGTATCCCGTCCTGCGGACGATTCCGCACCGCTCAGTGCCCTGGTATTCAAGATCGTCACCGATCCCTACGTCGGCCGATTGGCTTATTTCCGCGTGTATTCGGGAAAAATCACCAAGGGTTCGACGGTGTACAACACCAACAAAGAGAAGCGTGAGCGCGTCGGCAGGCTGCTGCGTATGTATGCCGACCGGCGTGAAGACATCGACGAAGTGCTTGCCGGCGACATCGGCGCTGTTCTCGGCATGAAGCAAACCTTCACCGGGGACACACTTTGCGATGCGGCCAACGCAATCGTTCTTGAGAACATCACTTTCCCGGAACCGGTCATCTTCTTGGCGATCGAACCCAAAACGCTTGCCGACCAGGATAAGATGTCGGAAGCGTTACAGAAACTGGCGGAGGAAGATCCGACCTTCCGTGTGGGAGTCGATGAAAACACCGGCCAGACCATGATTTGGGGCATGGGCGAATTGCATCTGGAAGTGTTGATCGACCGCATGCTGCGCGAGTTCAAAGTGCAGGCCAATGTCGGTCGACCGCGTGTGGCTTACCGCGAGTCCATCTCACAAACCGTGCCTGCGCTGGAAAAGCGCTACGTCAAACAAACCGGTGGACGCGGCCAGTATGCCCACGTGGTAATCAAGCTCGAGCCCGGAGGGCCGGGATCTGGCATCGAATTCGAATCGAAGATCAAAGGCGGCGTCATCCCGACGGAGTACATTCCCGGCGTCGGGAAAGGCGTGCGCGAAGCAGCCGAAGGCGGTGTGATCGCAGGTTATCCGGTGACCGATGTGAAGGTCACCTTGATCGACGGCTCGTTCCACGAAGTCGATTCGAGCGAATTGGCTTTCAAGGTTGCCGGCTCTTTGGCCTTCAAGGAAGGCGTTCAACAAGGAGGCCCGATCCTGCTCGAGCCGGTGATGAGTGCCGAAATCGTCGTGCCGGAAGATCATGTCGGCGACGTTACCGGGGATTTGGCTTCCCGGCGCGCGGCGATCGAAGGCATCGAACTTCGACCCGGCAACGTACAGGCCATCCAGGCGATGGTCCCGCTGGCGGAGATGTTCGGTTATGCCACCGACCTGCGTTCGATGACGCAGGGTCGCGGCGTCTTTACAATGGAATTCGATCACTATGAGGCGGTGGCTGAATCCGTCACCAAGGGCATCCTGGTGGGCGTGCATTGAGTACCGGCATCGAAAACCTGAAATCATTGTTGAAACGAGAGGAAAGAAATGGCGAAAGGCAAATTTGAACGCACAAAGCCGCAC
>CAYYVY010000181.1:0-2100 GCA_964475265.1 uncultured Anaerolineaceae bacterium
CTTCGATGGAATAGCAATCCTGTAGTGGAATATATTCAACACCATCGAAAATACCCCGTTGAGGACAATTCGCCACGACTTTCACATCATGGCCGGCTCTGCATAACGCCCTGGCCATTCGTACGCGGGCAGTCACCCCGCCGCCGACACCAACTTCATACGGCGTGCTGCCGTCATATTCGATGTGTCGATCCGGGCAGTAAAAGACAACGCGATACGTCATTCCGTTACGACCGATCTCCCGAATGAGTGGATGTCTTTTCCAGGGCCGATAGGTACGCACCCACAACTTGATCCACCGTTCCGCATTCCGCAATGCACCCGGTCTCCAACCAGGCAGCTCGATCGCAGTGCCCGCGTACGGCATCCAAATCATGCGTCACGAACAAAATTGTCGCTCCCTGGTCGCGGAACGTTTGCATCCTCTCCAAGCACTTCGCCTGAAACTGCACGTCGCCCACGGCCAGGACCTCATCCACCAGCAAGACCTCGGCCCGGCGGCAGGTCGCCACAGCAAACCCCAGTCTGGCCGCCATTCCGGTGGAATAGGCGCGCAGCGGCGCGTCGATGAAATCCCACAACTCGGCGAAATCGACGATGTCTTCGAAGCACGCATCGATTTCATTGCGACGCATGCCCAGCAGCGTGGCATAGAGATAGACATTCTCACGTCCGGTCAGTTCGGGATGGAACCCGGCGCCCAATTCGAGCAGCGGCGACACACGCCCGCGTACGACCACCCTGCCCCGTGCTGGATGCAGCAATCCGGCCACGACCTTGAGCAAAGTGCTCTTCCCGGCCCCGTTGCGGCCAATGACGCCGAAGAGCTCTCCTGGATATACCTCTAAATTCACAGCGCGCAGCGCAAGAAAATCCTCGTAAACAAGACGCTGCTGTGCCCAACGGATGGCGAACTCCTTGATGCTGGAGACTTTCTCCTTTGGCAACCGATAGCGAATGCTGAGATCCTCGGTCAGGATCACCGGTTGATCCGGCTGGCGGACTTCGCTTCTTAACGCAGCTCGATCAGATGCGATACGCATATTCGCGCGCCTTCCGGGTGAAAACCCACCATCCGAGCAGCAGCATCCCGCTGGATGCCGCCAGCGCCGAGAGCAGCGTACCGCTATCCGGGAAACGCCCCTCGATCAGCACCTCCCGAAAACTGGTCACCAACGGGTAGAGAGGATTGAAGCGCAGAACGGCAAGCAAGTCGTCAGGCAGCACCTCCACAGGATAGATCACCGGCGTGAGGTACATCCAGGCCGTAAGCAGCACTTCGTACATCGGCACCGTATCCGGAAAGTAGATGGCTGCAGTCGAAACCATCAGGGCGACGCCGAGGGTAAAAAGGCCGGTGAGAAATATCGGCAGCGGCAGCAGCAGAATCGTCGCCGGCAAACTCGCACCCAACACCAGGGCGATGATGGCATACGCGCCCAGCGCCAAAACGAGGTTGATCAGGCCGGTGCCCAACGCTGAAACGGCAAATACCGCCTTTGGGACGAAAATTCGTCCCAATAAGCCCCCGCTCCACACCAGATCATTCATCGCGGCAGTCGTCGACTGCGCAAAAAAATTCCAGATTAAGAGCCCGGACAGTACGTGCAACGCATAATCCTGACCAGTAAAACGAAAGATGTTCGCAAACACCAGCGTGAGAACGCCCATGGTGAGAAGCGGATTTATCATCGTCCAAGCCACACCCAAGAAGGAACGCTTGTAGCGCACCTTTACGCTGCGGGCGATCAATTGCCCGATCAGGTCCCGGTAGCGAACGAGCGCCTGCAGTTCCTCATAGAATGGTTTCGGACGAATAGCCGAATCGTAAACACTCGAATTCTCGATCATCCCTGATATCCCATTCCACCTCGACCTACAATGCAATCGTGGCAAAGTCTATCATATTTATTCTACTTGTCGTAAGCAATGGGTGATTAGGACGTGCAATTTTTTCCTGAACTACACAGCCTTATTCCCCCGTGGCAGTCCACCCGAGAATTCGATCGTAACCGCGCTGGAGCATATCCGCCAATTCATCTGCGGCAGCACGATAGGTGTCCAACGTCCCCGTCACGGGGTCGCCGATGTCATCCGTGC
>CAYYVY010000182.1:0-2045 GCA_964475265.1 uncultured Anaerolineaceae bacterium
GAAGCTCGGGCCGTGATCTTTCGACTTCCAGACAGAACTTACATGCAACCTTCTTACATATATATTACCACGTATTGCAGATGTTGAACAGGGTAAAGCAGAAACCTCATCAAGCCGATCGGTGGGCAGCAGACAGCAGTTTATCCGGGAAAGGTAATTGGAAAGCGGCGCGAAACGAAGTAGAACATGCCGTGGCGCGCTACTCCTTGTACGCCGATTTCCCTTCCAGAAGCAGACGATCCACCTCACGACTCGCCTCTCGCTCCGACACCCCCTCTGCCATGGCCCATTCTTCACATAAAACCTGGCGAGCGACGCGTGAGATGGCGGCGATTCCCTCGGCGAGCGATCTTTTCCACCCCAGCGCACTCAGATCGCGCACCAGCTCACACCTGGCCTGCAGGGAACCCTGCCGCAAGCGATCGGACAACTCGAGCTGGCGCTGGTGGTAATCCTCCGTCAAATCTGCCGGGCGGCTTTTCAAGACGTCACGACACCCGGCGAGGTCGCCCTTGGTGGCAACCTTTCGCAGCCCGCTGGAGGATGTATCCACCTGCACCCACATGGTCCCGTTGGGGATGGAGATCTGGTAATACGGTTGGGAAGGACGCGAGTCGAATTCAAGATCCTCGATCTCGACGATCTGTCCGACGCCGTGGCGCGGATGAACGACCCAATCATTGACATTAAATGTCATCGGGACTCCTCAGCGGCGGTGCTTGCCGCCGCCGCGTCGATCGCCGAAATCACGGCGCTCTTTACGCGGCTTGGCGACGTTCACCGTCAGCTCGCGCTCGTTCAAGGCCTTGCCGTGGAACATATCAATGGCGGCCTGCGCTTCGTCCCGGGAACTCATCTCGACGAAGGCGAAACCCTTGGACTGGCCCGTGTTGCGATCTTTGATCAAGTCCACGGAGTCGATCGACCCCGCTTTGGCGAAGAGCTCACGCAAATCGTCCTCGGTGGTGGAATAGGACAGATTTCCGACGTACAGTTTGTTATTCATCCACATTGCTCCTTAAAAAAAGCCGCCAATCCCATACGAGGGTTTGACGGCAACGGGCACACCTGAAACCGGCTATACGATTAAGTAGATTCTACCATGATGTGGGGTTTCGCGCTTGCTGGGAGACTTCGGTGTGGGGATGATGGGGGTTCGCGAGACCCGAAAGGTCTCCAAGACCTTTCGGGTATTGGATGAAAATCTACTATCCACGCATAACCTTCCAGGGCTATCCACAAGGATCGCAGATTCGGTGTAGACTATGAATGTCAATCGTGGGGGTTTGCGGGATTCGCAGGTACCTCATTATCTTTCACTATCGAACGCGGAAAACCATCGAGGGAATGCATGGCGAAAAAGAAATCATCCAAGAAGGAATCCAAAGACAAAAAGACCAACAACGAATCCGCTCCCATCGGCTTCGAGAACAAACTCTGGCAGATGGCCGATACGTTGCGCGGCAGCGTGGACGCCGCGGAATACAAACACGTCGTCCTCGGCTTGATCTTCCTCAAGTACATCACAGACGCCTTCGAGGAGCAGCACGCCAAATTGGTAAAAGCCAAAGCGCAGGGCGCCGATCCTGAGGATCCGGACGAGTACCGCGCTGTGAACATCTTTTGGGTGCCGCCGGAGGCGCGCTGGGAGATGATTCAGGCCGACGCCAAGCAGCCCCACATCGGCCAGATCATCGACGACGCCATGGATGCGGTCGAGAAGGACAATCCATCGTTGAAAGGCGTGCTTCCCAAGGATTACGCCCGGCCGGGACGCAGCGCCACCAGTCTGGGACAATTGATCGACCTGATCAGCAACATCCAGGTGGGGGATGCGGAGAGCCGCTCCAAGGACGTACTCGGCCGCATCTACGAGTACTTCCTCTCGCAGTTCGCCAGCGCCGAGGGTAAGAAAGGCGGCCAGTTCTACACCCCGACCCACATTGTGCGCCTGCTAGTGGAAATGATCGAGCCCTTCAAAGGCCGCGTGTACGACCCCTGCTGCGGTTCGGGCGGCATGTTCGTGCAGAGCGAGAAATTCATCG
>CAYYVY010000183.1:0-1901 GCA_964475265.1 uncultured Anaerolineaceae bacterium
TCATCACCCACAACCTGGGGGTGGTGGCACGTTATGCCGATCGGGTCAACGTGATGTATGCAGGAAAGTTTGTGGAAATGGGCACGGCCCTACAGATTTATCACGGCCCAAAGCACCCTTACACCCTGGGCCTGCTTCGCTCGGTACCCCGCCTGGATCATCCACGCAGCGAGCGCTTGATCCCGATCGTCGGACAACCACCGGATCTGACGCGTCTTGGCAACGGATGCACGTACGAACCGCGCTGCAGCTTTCGAGTCAGCCGATGTGCAGCGGAATTCCCGCCCATGCAGAATATCGGCGACGGGCATTTTTCTGCCTGCTGGCAATATAAAGAGGTGGATCAAACGACTAGGGACCGATCATGAACCGTAAGTACGCGCCGGCGGCTGCTGCAACGACCGGTTCCCGGGAAGACCCCCTGGTGGAAGTTCGGGAACTTAAGAAGTATTTTCCACTCACAAAAGGCCTGGTATTTCGTCGAACCATGGCTCTTATCAAGGCCGTTGATGCGGTCAGCTTCTCCATTGGAAAGGGCGAAACCGTGGGGCTGGTTGGCGAATCCGGCTGCGGCAAGACGACCACCGGGCTGTGTATTTTAAATTTGGAACGTCCCACTGAAGGTGCCGTCTTCTATGAAGGTGTAAACCTGTCCGCGTTGAGCCAGCACCAACTGATCCCCTGGCGCCGGCGGATCCAGGTCATATTTCAGGATCCCTACAGTTCATTGAATCCGCGCATGAAGGTGGGCGAGATTATCGCCGATCCGATCCGGGTGCACCGCCTGATTGCTGATGCCCGGCAGCTTCGCGAGCGGGTCGCGGACCTGCTTAATGTGTGTGGGTTGCCGGTAAAGATGGCCGAGCGCTATCCGCACGAGCTGAGCGGCGGCCAGCGTCAACGGGTCGGTATTGCGCGGGCATTGTCAACCCATCCGGAATTCATCGTCTGTGATGAGGCGGTTTCCGCTCTGGATGTATCCATCCAGGCCCAAATCATCAATTTGCTGGAAGATTTACGTGAGGAATTTCATCTCACCTATCTATTTATCTCCCATGACCTGAGCGTGGTGCGCCATCTGTGCCACCGGATTGTGGTGATGTACCTGGGCAAGATGATGGAGATGGCGGAGACCGACGCGTTGTTCAACAGCCCGTTGCATCCCTATACTCAAGTTTTGCTTGCATCGATACCGGTGCCGGATCCGGAAGTGGAGGCCAAACGCGATTATTCAAGGGTGCAGGGAGAAATTCCCAGCCCCATCAATCCGCCCGGCGGATGTGTGTTCCATCCTCGTTGCCCGATAGCGGTCAAGAGCTGTTACAGTCAGGTGCCTTCATTTCGTGAAATCATACCCGGACATTGGGCGGCGTGCAGCGAAGTGTAACCGAGGAACCTAAAAACAGTCTAAAGATTTTGTGGGAAGAGAAATGAAGATCATGTTGTCCAATCATAAAACAATCCTCTCCATAGGCTGCGCCATACTGTGGTTCTGGCTTCTTTTGTTTATTCCCGAGACTGCCTTTTCTCAAGACGACAGTGCGCCTCCGCGCAAACTAGTGGTGGGAGTGGTGGCGGCCCCGCCGGCCTACATCAAAACGGCTGATAATAAATGGGAGGGCTTCAGCGTTGAAATCTGGCAGGCGGTGGCAAAATATATAGGCGTTGCCTTCGAATTTCGGGAATTCAGCAGTATTGAGTCTTTGTTGTCGGCGCTTAAACAACGTGAAATAGATGTCATCCCTGCCCTGGCTGTTTCGGACCGTTTTGAATCTGCTATGGATTTTAGCCAATCCTATTTGAAATCGGGGCTGTCCATTGCGGTGCCGGCCGAGGGTGTCGATTACAAATGGATTAATGTTATCAAAAGTGTATTTTCACTGCAGATCCTCAAAGCGGTT
>CAYYVY010000184.1:0-1764 GCA_964475265.1 uncultured Anaerolineaceae bacterium
TGTATACAAAATCCCTACCACCTGAATAAATCGGAAAAAAACTATTCCCCCAGCTGATACCCACTTCTCTCCCACGCGGCACGTATCGCCGGGTTGCGCCGTAGATACGCGTCCACATCCTCCTTGCGCACGGCGTTCACTGGACAAGAGAAATTGATACAGCGACTGCAGACGGATCGCCTCAAGCTGTATATTCCACTGACGACCGAGGCCAAACCGATGAAAATCAATAAATACTCCCGGCCCATCAGCAAGAAAACGAACGGAAAGGCAAACCAAATCAAACCACCCATAAGGAATTGAATCTGTTCCGATTTACTCATCGGACCGGGTTGGTATTTCCAGATTTTAACTACACCGCTGTTGGCATGACAGTGTAAAACGCGACTCTCCTCGGCCCACATGGGACAATGGCGGCATAACACGCGCGCTTCCCACACGAAGAAGAAGAAAAAGGAATATGCAAGCCACCAAAATAGGAGCATGCCGTAGCGCGCACGAATTGTCCCTGCAATGACGGTGACTGCAAACGGCAGGAGGAGCATTAAAAAATGGACCAGGTCTCTCGATTCAAAACGACACATGAGTTCGCCCCGGAGCGAACATTCTTCGCACTCGGAGATGGATTTCCAGGTGCAGGGTGTTAATCGAGATTGCGGTGCGGGGATTTTTATCGAATCAGACATAGCCATCACCTCACAAGATCAACTGACCGTTCTTTCTAGAGACTCCTACCCGAAAACAGAATTCATCCCAGTTATGCACACCCTTCTATTAACATCGCTGGGAAAACATCCTGCTGTGATTAATTCCCGAACCGATATAGGTTTCGGTATATCAAAAAGTACCAGGCGATTAGCAAGACGGCGTTCGGTAGAATCACGAGCACTGCGACGATTTCCGATGACGTTAGCGCCTGTCGAAGATAATCAGCCAGCGAGAGTGCGTTGGCAATAATCCCGACATAAGCGGTCCTCCCGCTGAAGGACTCGCCGCGAAGCATGACCACGGAAACGATCAAACCCGCGATCGAAACCAGAAACAAACCCATGTTGAAGCCCCCAACGGTGCGCTGGCTCGTGTTGGCCAACAAGGCTTGCCCCGCAGCAGTAAAAAGGGTTTTTTGAGCTTCTGTCGTCGCAGCCGCGTGTTGGTCGCTGAGGGAAAGCATCGTGAAGGGATTGTTCGTGGCCAGGAATATCGCAATCCCAATCAGCGCCAAGGCCAGGGCGATCGTCATGCGAGTTCGATCGACTTCTTTGAGCGCAGTGTATAACGCCAGAAAAACGATCACGAACATGACGTACATCACGACTTCCAATCCCCAGAACTCCAGAACGCCCATGATCCGGTTTCGCTGGAATAGCTCGAACCAATCAACGACCGTTGCCGGCAGGGGAGAGATCGATTGGGTGATGACCTCCGCCAACGTCACCACAGCGACGATGAAGGCGGCCGCACCGCCCAACCGGAAGAGGCTGCTGTTAACTTTTTCAACCTTTGCGCTGTTTTCTCCAAGGCCCATCGTCCATCATCCTTTCAAGTTAATCAAGTGATTGGCTTTGCGCGACCCTGGCCCACCAGCACACCAATACGCAGCTCAGTATCAGCTTGCAAACAACCTAAAATTGGATATCGCAGTACTAATCGCTGTCAAGACTACTCCGGCGACGACGCCGACGGGTAACGAAATCAGGATGTGTTTCTTTATCGACTCCGCGCCCATTTCGTCAGGAAGTTTGAGGAATCCGGGCCGCCAAACGC
>CAYYVY010000185.1:0-1763 GCA_964475265.1 uncultured Anaerolineaceae bacterium
GTGCGCTTACGCCAGCCTATGGCTAGCATGACTCCGAATTCGGGAAGCCTGCCTATGATCGAAACGAACATGGCATTGAACAGGTACAGGAGAAAAGCCAGAAGAAACACGCCGAAAAGCAGTTCCTCTCCGCGATCGATCCCCGTATGGATCAGTGTGTTCACCCCCTTTTTGACCCACATCTCTTCGACGTACCCCAAACCGGGCACATCTTCATAGCCCGGGATGTGAACCAACACGGGTTGAGGTGAGGAGCCCACCATGATATCCACGTGTAAACCCGTCAGTTCAACGATTTCTTGCGCAACCTGCTCGATGCGACTTTGTGCCAGCGGGGTAAGTTCAGAGATGTCCCCAACACGGACCCGAACGGCCGATATGATGTCGTCCCTCACGGTTGGACATTCGATGGGTTCAAATATCGGATATGACGTTCCCTCAACTGTTTTCCAGTCCACGCACCATTCATCGATCAAATCTTGTGCGGTTTCAAGCGATATGAGCATGTCCGGCGGAGCGACCAGGTAGCCTGCGGTGTTGAGTGTTGGTCTTAGGGTGGCTGGAGCCTGGTAAGGTTCACCATTTTCATCATAAACAAGGGTGACCAGGGGTGGGTAGTACGTCTCAAGCGGCACTTCGTTGGGTGAAGCGCCGGACAACGCAATCAGCGGATCCACATCATACACACCGCGGATAAACACGTCGAAAAGGACCTGCTGCCGGGGCTCGAGCTTCCTGAAGACCAGTTCGGGAGATCGCTTCCAACTTATCCTTTGCATAAGCTCCTGATAATCAGGCGCCCATAGTTCCTCTAGTTCAAAATGCTCCTCGGTGGAGGTCGATCCAATCGGTAACGCCTCCAACACCAGGCCATTCCCTTCGAGAGATTCGGGAATAGCTTTCATCTCTTCGTATTGGACCGGCGCCGGTGCGTAAATATAGCCCGCGAATTCAGAGGTTGTCGAAGAGCCACTTTCTATCTGACCATTCGCAATTTCCATGAGTGGTGCCACGTTCGTCCACTCCCGTTTTACCGGTACAGTCTCTTCCCATACAACCCGGCGCGGCGCTTCAGCGATTTCGTCTGGCCCAGAGATATTCTTGAGACTATCTACTGGTGGGAGATTTTCATTAAAAACGTCCACGCGTTCGATCCGAATGGCGATCGTCTCACTCACGTAATCGTGTATGTTCACCAGAATCGGAATGAGCGGATACCCACTGCGATCGTGGGTCAGCGACGTCTCAACGGACAAGTAATCATCCGAAATCACCATCTGGTCGAGGTTGATGAGTTTGGCTTCTTCTTCCGGATCCACTGCCGCCAACAACGCCTGATCTTCGAAGGAAGGCGTACGTATCATAAAGCCCCAAATATCTGAGGTGCCTACCGGCACCAGTTGTAAGCGGATCAATTCCTCACGGAATTCTCGATTAAGTTCTTCATCGGAAAAAGGTATTTGCTCGTTGCCCAGGTAGTAGAATGCATAGTAGGGTTCTTGTAACGTGGCATCTATCGACCTGTTTCCATCCCATATCGCCGCGGAAACAGAAACGCGGTAGACACCGGCAGGCAGAGGGTCGAGGATGCCAATAAAAGGTGCATTACGATTCACATAGCCGAGCATCGCGATCGGTGCGGCCACATCGACACCCGCAATGCCTTTGATCAATTCGTATTGCCCAACAGTAATGCCACCCGATGTTCCGGCCAGATGATTCATCTCGACCAATCCAAACTCGCGTTCGATGTCCGACACTGC
>CAYYVY010000186.1:0-1763 GCA_964475265.1 uncultured Anaerolineaceae bacterium
TCCCGCGCAAGATCGAGCCCATCCATTCCCGCGTGATGGTCGAGCTGCTGACGCACGCCCGCGCCGTCGATGCGCCGGGCGTCTCGCTCGAGCGTCTGGTCTACCTGGGCGACACGCGCTCCAGCGACGGCACCTGTTTCAGCAACCTGTGCCACGTCGCCGATTGGCCCGGCCTGGCCTTCATCTGCGCCGAGAACGACGAAGCGGCGCAGGTCGAAATCCAGCAGCTGGATGCGGGCACGCTCTATCTGGCCAACCGCTGGGCGGCGCTGTCCGACTTCGACGAATATTGTGCGGAGAACGGTTTCGCCGTCGACGAGGGCGCGGCGGTCATCGTCGACATCGACAAGACCGCCCTGGGAGCGCGCGGCCGCAACGATGGTGTGATCAACCGGGCGCGCCTCGAGGCGGTGCGCCTCACCGTCGGCGATCTGTTGGGCGAGCGCTTCGACGTGGCGGCCTTCGAAGAAGCCTACGAGACGCTCAATCAGGGCGCCTTTCACGGCCTCACCGCCGACAACCAGGACTACCTGGCCTACATCTGTTTGATGCTGGGCGCGGGTTTGTACGCGCTGGATGCGCTCATCGCCGAGGTGCAGGCGGGGCAGATGATGTCCTTCCAGCAGTTCATCGGCGGCGTGGAGGAGCAGGCGGCGGAGCTGCCCGCCGATCTGCGCGGCATCCACGAGCAGATCTACGCCAACGTGCGCCGCGGCGACCCCACGCCCTTCAAGGCCTTTCGCTACAACGAGTACCGCACCACGCTGGCCCACATGGGGAACCTTCCGGACGGCGTAGCGGTGCAAGCGCTGCTGCGGGACGAGATCGTGCTCACGCAGGAGCTGCGCCAGATCGCACTGAAATGGCAGTCGCAGGGCGCCTTGCTCTTCGGCCTGTCGGATAAACCGGACGAGGCTTCGCTGCCTTCCGCGGAACAGGCGGCGCAGGGCATGCTGCCCATTCACCGGGCGCAGACGCACGCCGTCGGCACGTGATCGAAAATAGGCTAATGGAGAATCAGCGGCGATGAAATCCATCATCATTATCGGGGACGGCATGTCCGATTACCCCGTCGCGAGCCTGGGTGGGAAAACCCCGCTGCAGGTGGCCAATAAACCCAACATCGACCGCATCGCAAGGGAAGGGCGCATGGGCCGCATGGAAACCCTGCCCGAAGGGCTGCCGCTGGGATCGGCGGTGGCCAATTTGAGCGTGCTGGGCTACGACCCGGCCGAGGCGTTTCACGGGCGCGCCGTGCTCGAAGCGGCCAACATGGGCGTGGCGCTCGAGGACGACGACGTGGCCCTGCGCATGAATCTGATCTGCATCGAGAATGGCCGCATCAAAAATCACTCCGCCGGGCACATCAGCAGCGAGGAAGCCGGCGAGATCGTGCGCCATCTGCAGGCAGCGCTGGGTGGAGAGCCCAACGAAATCCCGATCGCCATGCACACCGGCGTGAGCTACCGCCATTTGCTGGTGTTAAGCGGCCCAGCCGCTTCGCCCGAGGTGCAGTGTACCCCGCCGCACGACCACGTGGGGGAACGCGCCGAGGATCTGCTGCCCGCGGCGACGTCCGACGAGGGGAAAGCCACGCAAGCCAGGCTGCGTTCGCTGATGGCGAGCGCGGCGGGGCTGCTGAAGGATCATCCCGTCAACCAGAAACGGATCGCCGCGGGGGCGGATCCCGCCAATTCCATCTGGCCCTGGTCGCCGGGGCGCAAGCCCAGGATGCAGACGCTGCAGCAGCGCTTCGGCGTTCA